>NZ_CP065425.1:614583-921875 GCF_016772275.1 Heyndrickxia vini
TAATTACTATTATGATCTGCAAAAGCAAAACCATATATAGTGTCACCTTTTTTTTACTTTTCCCTGAAAAATCTGCACCTTTAGTTTTATATGCATAAACACAACCATAAGGAGCTGTTTTTCCTGTGATAAATTAGTACTTTTTACTTTTTTCACTGACAATGCTATTTTTTTTATGTTAACTTTCACTGTAAAAGTCCTAGTATTACCAGAAAAATCCTCTACAACGAATTTTTGATTACCGTTTTTTTTAGTTTAAACACATCATTATATATTCTAGTAATCCTACCATTTATATTTTCATACTTAACATTAGGGAGTAATTTTCCTTATGTAACATTAAACCTACATAAAAGACCCCACCATACGGTGAGGTAAGAACTAAAATACAAAATCTTCCCAACTAGTAGTTATTCTATCCATCTCTTCATAAGGATTTAATTGACCTATAAATGTGAGTAGACCATTTTCTTTGTCAATTAATATTTCATTAATATAGCGAACACTAGGATACTCCCAAGTTTTCACTAAAGTGCCAGTAGGGTTATAGGCAGCGACAGAAAATCGATTACTATTTTCGTTACCTGTAAAAACCCAATAATCATATTTTCCTAAATGAAAACCAATGATATTTTGAGTTGGTTGTATACGATAATGTCTATATCCATTAGGAGGCTTTATCGTAGATATTATATTATTATTACGTTCGGAAATTAATTCGATGTCGTCTACTGTTATTACGCTATTCTCGTCTTATACTTTATTTATCTCTCAGTTTTATAACGAGCCTTCACCGTGCAGGCGACTTTCATCGCACACGGCGATCCGCCAGCATTGTTTCATTTAAACTTATTTCCCCCTATTAATTATATATTACTCATTAGTAATATAACAACAAACATATTAAATTTTATGCAAAAGAACTGTTAAAATAGGCAGATCCCTTTAGTAATGTCGAATACTTCACCGCATTCTCGGGTTTCAAAATGATATAAAATGTTTATTATAAGTTTCGTAAACATCATTTTTAAATGGCAAATGAGGATATGTTGTCATATAAAGTGGGGACAATAAAGGTTATTCCTGGCAGGAATAGTCAAATAAAAATTAATATAATATGTAAAGGAAAAAGTCATGATAATGAGAGCCATCGGTTTTTTAATGGTCCTAACAGGAATCGGTATATTAGGACGGCTAATGATAACAGCATACAAAAATAATAAGAATGAAAGCATATGGGTGAAAATGCTGTTATTAGTTTCTGTGTTGGTAGACTTTGCATTAGATACAACGGGATTAATCCTTATTTTTATTTATGCTTTAATCTTGATTGGTGTAAGTTTAATTATTTATTTTTAAATTTATATCCTTTAAGTTTTTCTCCAAAAAATAAATACAATTCAGGTAGATTTTGCTATGATGAAATAGTAAATATTACCCAGAAGGGGAGAAAGACTTGAAGATTAAGAATCTATTAAGACTAGTATTAGCATTTTTATTAGTTATTAGCGTATTTGTTCCCTATTCGAATAGTACTATATTTGCTAAAACTAATACTGCTTATGTAAATGCAGATGTTTTGAATGTAAGAGCCAAAGCTTCAACATCATCTAAAAAACTTGGAACATTGAAATACGGTACTAAAGTGATTGTTTATGTAAAAAATAAAAGTGGATGGGCAACGATTAAATACAAAGGTAAAAAGGCATATGTTAAGGCTGAGTTCTTAAGTTCAACAAAAAAGAAAAGCTTTTTAATGGATCGGACAATGATTTACACAGTTCAATATAGCGGTGGGGAACGAATCAACTTTAAATTTGATCATAAAAATACGTATAATGGGATGAACGAATATTATTGGTTTAGCAATGATGGGGCAGAGTTGAGTGAAACACAAACAGCAACGGAATATCGAGTTGGTGGCGGATTCGGCGGTGCTATTGTAATGAAGCGAAATGCGAAAGTAGGAGACAAAATATATTCGTACGGTTCTGCTGAAAAGTTTTATGATGGGAAAATTATTAGCGTAAATGCTAAAGTGAAAACTCATGCAAGGACCTTTACGAACTGTACGGTCATTAAGGAAAATGGCGGAGGAAAGAGGTACTACGCACCTGGGCATGGGATGGTAAAAAAGGTCGATAAAAACGGTAAAATTTTAACACAGCTTTATTTGATAAAAAAAAGGAAATAAAACACGCATTTGTATTATGTGAAACCCCGTAGATAATTAAAATTCTACGGGGTTATTATTATTAAGGTATCATTGTTGTTTTCTTTTTTTGTACTGTTATTTGTGGTGTTCGATGAATCTTTTGAACACCTGACCAATGTAGTTTTAGTCCTCTTTTGGAAGAACAATTCCTTTATACAGTTGAACTGTAATGAAGTAATAAATTTAGTAAATGTAAATTGGGATAGCCCTGTTTATCTAGATAAGGAGCGAGGGTTGGGAACACAAAAATTGCTAATTCATTTTTCCTAGTGGAAAATGGTTGTTATGAATATGTGTATTAAAAAATGTATGGTACAGTGAATGGTATAAGAAAGACGATAGAATGTGTATAAATAGAAAAAGGGATTAATTGGAAAAGGTATTAAAAGCTGAGGCAATAGCATTAATCTCAAAATTATAATGTAAAGGAGCGATAATAGTATGTATGATTTTGAAACGGTTGTTAATCGAACAAATACCGGATCTTCAAAATGGGAACAAATGAAAGGGTGGAATCCGAATGTATCTGAAGAGGCGATTCCTTTTTCAGTTGCGGATATGGAATTTAAAAATCCACCTGAAATTATAGAGGGATTAAAGGAATATCTAGATTCCAGCATTTTAGGGTATACGCAGCCAACTGAAAATTATCTGAAAGCCGTATGCGGATGGATGGAAAAGAGGCATAATTGGAAAATCAATTCCGAATGGATTGTTGGTTCGGCTGGTGTCGTAGGTGCATTTTATTCGGCGATTCGGGCCTTTTCGAATCCTGGTGACGGAATCATTATCATGAGCCCTGTCTATTATCCTTTCTACAGTGCAATAGAGTTAAATAATAGGAAGGTCGTGAAAAATCCACTAATCAATACGGGAAGCTCGTATGAAATAGATTTCAACGATCTTGAAATGAAAGCAAAGGAACATACTAATAAAATATTACTATTCTGCAGCCCCCATAATCCTACCGGAAGAGTGTGGACGAAAGAAGAATTAGAAAAAGTAGGAGAAATTTGTTTAAAAAATAATATTTTACTTATTTCTGATGAAATCCATTTCGACCTCATCATGCCTGACCATAAGCATACAGTATTTGCCTCACTATCAGATGAACTGGCAGACAACACGATTGTATGCACTGCACCTAGTAAAACGTTTAATTTAGCAGGGATGCAGACTTCTAATATTATCATCCCTAATGAGGATTTAAGAGAGACATATGTAAAAGAAATTCAGTCACAAGGGGTTTTTTCGCTAAACATTCTAGGATATAAAGCTTGTGAAATTGCTTATACAAAATGTGAAAAGTGGTTAGACGAGCTTCTAGGTCTCATTTATCACAACCATCTGGAGCTGAAAAAATACATGGAAGAAAATATTCCAGAGATAAAAGTGCATGACTTGCAAGGAACTTACTTACAGTGGATGGACTTTAATGGACTTGGTTTGGACAAAGACGAGCTTGAAAAACTAATGCACGAAAATGAATTATTCTTTGATGAAGGTTATGTATTTGGTGAAGAGGGCAACGGATTTGAACGTATGAATTTAGCGTGCCCGACGAAAACCATGATGGTAGGTTTAGAAAGATTAAAGAAAACAACAGATCGAATTTTAAATAGATAAAAGTATCTAAAAAAAGTGATTTACACAATCTAATACAACTATTAGGTTGTGTAAATTCGCTTCTTATTTATTTCAGTTCTCGAATTAAATTTCTTCTAAGTTCCTGAATTCATTTTTATTAGATTTGATATATTTGGTGAATAGATAGCGGACTACCGGCCCCATAATAATGATTTGTAAAGGTAATGCCAATATGAAGTTTCTACCAAACACAGATAAATAATCTGTTACTATCGAATTGTAATCAAATCCGCTGTTTAAATTGGACATGATAAAACCATAAATTGACATGAAAAATGCCATTCCAATCACCATACAGGTGGAAATTGCTAGCACAGTATAGAGCTTATTATTTGTATTGGCAGTTAATTTTAAGGCAACTTTTTTAGCAATTGGCCCCACAATAAACCAATCTAGAATAAATGCAACGATAAATCCAGTAATCAAATCCACTATTCCTTCTATGAAAGTCATTTCCCCGAACATTCCGTTCAGGTAAAAATTATACATGGTCATAACTAAAACCATTCCAAAACACATCATTAACCCAAATTGTAAACTTTCTTTCTTCGTTGTTGGCAACTCCATCATCCCTTCTTTTGATCTACCTTTGTATTATAGGGATAGTAAAAGCCGCTTCGTAAGTGAACGTTTTGTGAACGAAGGTTTTGGAAAAACAGCTAGTTTGATATGGAATCAGTGGGCATGATGTTCATCGGGGAAACTATTTCAATAATAAACCGATCATTCCATTATTGCATATTATGGATTCTATGCGCCGCAAACTTAAAATTGGCAGTCAATACCGGCGGCTATGATGCACAAATGAGAAAGTATGAGTCACAAACCTAAATTGATGCATCACAAATTGGATTCTATGCGGCACAAACTGAAAACTGGCAGTCCGCACCGGCGGCTATGATGCACAAATGAGAGAGTATGAGTCACAAACCAAAATTGATGCGTCACAAATTATAAAGGAAATGAAATCGGTCTTATCGAATTAATTAGGTAATTCATTTTCTTGAATGGCTGACTGAATGTTTGAATTGATTTATCATGTTGCAGTTTCACTAGTGGGAATAAACGGACTTCCTTATTTCTTTATAAAGGGGCACTCTTATAATATGAATAATAAACAAAGGAAAGAAGAGATTCAAAGGAGATACAGAGAAAAGGCTCAACTAAAAAGAGAAGCAAAAAGAAACAGGATAATAACGTTCATTCTTATAATTTACTTAATTGGCATGCTTATTTATAATTATTTTTTCGATATGTAGACAACTTTATTAAATCAAAAAGAAGTTAAACTTTTGCAAAAGAACTGTTAAAAAGGTGGCTAATAAAATATCGAGTGATCCACAGATTTCTCGGTTCACATACAAAAAGCCAGCAAATTTTGTGCTGACTTCTTTTCATTTGAAAACATAGGCTATTCACTTGTCACTAGTAACTTCCGTGTTTTTGCATCATATATTTTATAACTAATTTCAAATTTATGGTCTTTTGTAACGGTTACCTTACAATAATAGGGGATCGCCTTTCCGTAAGCATCGAGATCGGGTACATCATTGAACGTAAACAAATCATCTGTATCGGGCATGGTAAAATCCGCTTCAGAAGTGCGTCCTGCTGAAGTTATTTCGATTACACACTTCCCGGAAACTACATCGTATTCTTTATGCACAATGTATTTTAAACTTGGGAGAGTAATTACTAGTGATGATACACCGATTAGTAAAGCTAAAATGGCCTTAACTAAATTAAAAAATGTAAATTCTTGATCAACATACATGTAAACAAAGTAAAATATAGAATAGAGAATAAGCACTATTCCAACGATGAGCATAATATAATAAATGGACATGTTTCACTTCCTATAAAACAATTAATTACGTTAGTTTTTAATGAGTGACCTCTTCAGTATTTCAATAACTGCCATTGAAAGTATAAAACTAAGAATATTAATGGTAGAAGACGGTTCAATATAAGTTTCGTAAAAACCAATTATTGGGAGGTAAATGACGAATCCTATGAAGTAAATGAGTATAATTTTTTTCATGAATTGAGTTCGTTTGCAAGTTTATCCACATTGAATTTTAACAGAATGAATGACTGCTTTCATTGGAATAATTTGCTTAGTACTCACTAAGTTGGGAAGGTACTAAAAGGTTAAAGAAAACCATATTGGTACTTGTCATAGCCTGTATGTATTTTACTCATTCCACAATTCTCGATGTAAATCTATTTATACATAATAAAACTGTAAGGCAACAGGATGCCTTACAGTTTATTAACTATTAAATTTCCTGATAGACAGTACCAATAGAAGTTTGGAAAATATCGCTGAATAGTCTAGTCGGTTTAATTCTCCTCCTCTTTAGCTATAATCTCTCTTACTGTTTCAATGAAAGATAGAATGATTGGTGAAAGCCACTTGTCTTTATGCCATAACATTTGTGTATATACGTCCAAGTCAGGAATTTTCCATGGAAGGGCAACAAGTTCGCCTCGCACAACTTCGGCATTTACTGTCATTTCAGGAAGGAAAGCAATACCGATTCCCGTAATTGCACATTGTTTAATGGCTTCGGCACTTTGAAACTCTAAATACGTAATATTATCAATACCCTTTTTCTCAAAGGACCTGTCAAACATGGTTCGATAGGGACAGCCTTTTTCATTAGTAAGGAACACTTCTCCGTGAAAATCTTCCAGTTGTAGGGCAGTTTGTTTCGCGAGTGGATGATCTGGAGCGGTGTAAAAGCGGAAAGTTTCTTCCAGTAATGGTTCCACTTCAAGTCCTGTTGAGAGTATGGGTTCATCCAGTATAAATACGACATCCGCAGTTCCATCAAAGAGCGTTTGCTTGAGTTGCAGATTTGGAACAGAACGGAAAATGAGACGAACTCCCGGATGGCGCGCACGAAATCGTTGAAAGACAACTGGAAGCCGATAGGCGCAAAGAACCTCGTTGGCACTTATCGTTAGGGTGCCACTTAGATGTTCATTGTCATGAACGACACTTCGAGCCTCATCTAATTTGTCTAGAACACTTTGGATATGAGTTAAAAAGCGTTTTCCCGCAGTTGTGAGAACGAGCTGCTTCCCCAAGCGGTCAAACAGACGAACACCAAGCTCTTCCTCCAAAGCTTTTATTTGCATCGTTACGTTTGAAGGGACGTAGTTCAGTGCTTCTGCAGCGCGGCTGAAATTTAAGGTTGAAGCAACCGTGCGGAACGTATGGAGTTGACGCAATTCCATCATATAACCCCCATTTTTTCTTTCAATATTTTTGAAAGCTACATTGAATTTTGTTCACTTTTATTGAGGGTACCACAGGTTTATACTAACAACAAGAAATACATTCTAGATGTTTGTGTTTCAATTTGAAGGGGGCGACAATACAATGGATTATGAGATTTTTGATTTAGGTGACGTGACCTTGCAATCGGGAGTGACCTTACCGAACGCTTTTCTTGCTTATAAAACGTATGGAAAATTAAATGAAAAGAAAGATAATGTCATCGTCTATCCAACTGCTTTTGGCGATCAGCATGTACAGAATGAATGGTTGATTGGTGATGGCATGGCGCTAGATCCGCGAGAATATTTCATTATTGTTCCAAATCTGCTGGGAAACGGATTATCCTCGTCCCCTAGTAACACGCCTGCTCCATTCGACAAAGCGAATTTCCCTCAGATAACGATCTATGACAATGTTCAATTACAATATCGGTTGGTAACTGAAAAGTTCGGCATTCAAAAAATTGCTCTCGTAGTAGGATGGTCAATGGGAGGGGTTCAATCATTCCAATGGGGGGCAAGCTATCCTGATATGGTGGAACGAATTGCACCTTTCTGCGGTGGGGCAAAAACTTGGCCGCAAACGTATGTGGTTCTAGACGGAATGAAAGCCTCGCTCATGGCTTCAGTGGGCTTCGATTCAAGTAAACAAAACCAATTGACTTCTGCAGATATGCGTGCCGTTGGCCGTGTATATGCGGGATGGGGTTTATCACAGACGTATTACAAAGAGGAACTTTATCGAGAGATGGGATTTGACTCATTGGAAGATTTTGTGGTTGGCGTCTGGGAAGATAGCTTTATGAAGATGGACCCACACAATGTTCTGGCCATGTTATGGACAGGACAAAATGCAGATATTAGTGCGAACCCATCCTATAATGGTGATTTCGACGAGGCGCTCAAAAGCATTAAAGCACATGCCTGCGTCATGCCGGGGAGCACGGATCTTTTCTGTACTGCGGACGATAACGAATACGAGGCTAGTCTTATACCTAATGCTGTTTTTACTCCGATCGAATCGATTTGGGGACATTTTGCCGGTCGCGGAATCAACCGAGTCGATAATACATTTATTGATGATAACCTAAAACGCTTGTTGGCGATTAGTATAAACGGATAGCTAATCATTAGTTATTGTCGTGGAAAAATGAAAAAGTAGGCAACAAAAATATGAAATTATATTTCATCAAAAGGTGATTCTTAGTGAGTTTGATTGATAGATAGAGTAGACATGGATTTTAGTTCCGGAAAAGATATAAAAAACTGCACCCCCAACTGTTAGATGGTTTGGGGTGCAGTTTACATTACCTTTTGCCTTTTTTTCCTATAGAAAGTGAAAAACCAAAATTTACCCACCTTCCATCTACTTTATAGTAATTTCCACTTTTCCATAATTTATCCGCCTCTTTGTAATCCTGTTTAACATATAATTCTGCTAATTTTTTGTATGACTTAGGAAAATAAGGTTTTAATAATTGTCCTAAAACTATTTTTGAATCTTTATTAATCTTATTACTTAATGAATTACTTTGCTGGCCATTATTATATAAGGTAAATGAAAGTAGGTCTTTGGTAAAATTAATATTTATACATCCTTCATCTTGAAAACTATAGAAAACAGTATTATTTTCATCTAAAAAATGAAGAGAATTATCGTAGTATGATAAATTTGTATTCTTCGCTAATTTTAAGATTTCCTTTATTTTTTTGTTTTTATTAAAAGTGGAAGTTAATTTCACCTTTGTAATTTTAGTTGTACTTATTGGCCTAATGAGCGATTTATTAGGGGTTAATTTGTATTCTTTTGGATTCTTTAACGGTAAATATACAAAAAATGAATCTATCAAACCTACTCTACCATCAGTAGTTTTAATTTTATAATATGTATCCATTAACCCTTTTATTTTCATTTGTTTTAGTACTGTAACTTTATCGCCTTCCTCTAATTTTCCTAAGGTGTAACATACTCTATTTTTTATTTCTTGACACAAATTCGGATGGCCGTGATGAACTTCCCATCCTTTAAACTTTTGAGGATTTTTGTCTACATCTTTCCAATCTACATTTGGATTATCCCATTCTATTTTTGTTTTAGCTGAGGATACAGAATAAGGGTATATTATCCCAAAAATAAAAACACCTACAAAACAAATTTTTAATAAAGTATATTTCATTATTTTTAGCCTCATTTAATAATTTTTATTTTTCTATTTACTTTTCAACTTAACTAATTCCTTCACATACCCACTTTTCGTTTTACTGTAAACAAATCCTATTCCTTTGACATAGTACTCTGTAGAGGCTCCATCTATATCTACCATAATACTATTTTTGAAAGTGCCAGCTTTCGTCTTGATTGTTTTGTTGGTAGAAACGATTTTAAAGGTTACTCCATCGTATTTCCACTTCTTGCCTTTCTTAAGGGGATAGGATAAGCAAGAGTCCCAAATAACGGCATCATAGTCGGGATCTTTACTTCCTAATTTTAAGCCTTTTTTATCCTCCTTCCATACTTCATACCAATTTGACACTTTCCACAAATCGCCGCCTTTGTATTTCTTCACATACTTTTCTGTGTATGTAGTTTTGCTTCCATTCGGTTCATAATAGGTATAAGTATAGATTTTTTTCGTATTCAATTTGTAACTAGTTTTACTTGCCGCATTTGCTGTTGAAATCGAATAGGGCATGAATGTGCCCAACATACATACAAATACTAGAAAAATTATTAATGTTCTCTTATTCTTCAAAAATCTCTCTCCCTTTAGGTAATATTCCCCATATATATTAATGTAGCGAAAGGAATCAAGCATGTAAATATATTTAAATATGAACAAAGTGGAAGAAAATAATAAAACGATTGAGGAATTATTTTCCGTAATATAGTAAAATAGGTAAAAAGTCGTATCGAAACGAAGTGGGTAAAAATGATGATAAATAAGATACGTATTTTTTATCTAAGTTAATTTTATATAAAAGGAGTCTTTTAAATTGTTAAAAAAAACAGCTAGAATCATTGTTATCATCATGTTTATGCTTTGCTTTTTAACGCCGGCAATTACAGATGCAGCTAGTCGACCTACGTATACGATTACAACGAAAAGTGTTCCAATCGACAAACAGATGCTGAAATACAGTACATATAATAAGTATACAAAGCAGTATTATGTTATCCGTTCATACTTGGAAAAGCTGGAGAAACAGGGGGGAGGAACCCTTGTTTTAAAAAAAGGAACGTACTCGATCCCTTCGACACTTTATGTTCCTTCCAATGTCACCATTCGCTTTCAAAACGGGGTAAAAATAGTAAAAGGAAATAAAACGAACACGAAGAAACTCAAAACAACGAAAACATTGTTCCAATTCATTCGTCCTTCTCGGTCTTTAAAGAAGAACGTATATGACAAGTATAGGGGTGAGAAAAATATATCATTCATAGGGGAAGGGACAGTCAGTTTCGATTTAAAATATGAAAAAGATGCGATAGCGATTGTTGCCGGTCACAACCAAAATCTTACCATTGAAAACATTCGCTTCTACCATGTGAACTCCGGGCACTTTCTTGAAATCGATGCGACCAATAAAGCAATGATAAAAAACAATCAATTTATTGATGCCTCTCCTTCAGCAAATAAATTAAAAGAAGGAATAAATTTAGATACACCCGATCGAACGACGAAAGGATTCGGTCATCCATGGAGTAAATTTGATAAAACCCCTAATCGAAATATTACGATTGAACATAATGTTTTTCAAAATCTAGGCCGGGCAATCGGGACCCATAAATATTCCGAAGGCAAATACCATGAAAACGTGGTGCTAAGAAATAATAAAATAAGCAAAACCAAATCCGATGCCATTCGGGTAATGAACTGGTCGAATCCGACCATCGAAAATAATACGATTGAAAATGTCGATTCCGGAAAGGGCACGTTAAGGGGAATCCTTGCGAGCGGTGTAATCAATCCAACAATCAAAGGGAATACCTTTAAGCAGGTTTCTCGTACGATGCAATTCATGCCATGGAAAAATGAGGGACCTGGTTCCCAATACGCAATCACTGACAATCAAATCACACCCGAGAATATTGACGTATTTAAAACGAATCATTTAATTCAAGTGAAAGAGGATTTTGTTCGGATTAATCATCAATATAATGTGTTTGATAAGTTTACGGATAAGATTTGGATTACGGAATAAAAAACAAGGGGACGAATATACGAATCGTCCCCTTGTTTTTCTTACTTAACAGTCGTTTTAACTGCGGAACTGTAGTTTCCGGCTTCGTCTCTTGCGACGATGGTTAAAACGGTTTTCTTTTTTTGCTTTGGAATTTTTACTGCATATTTCCCTTTTGCTACTGTAGATGTTCCTAATACTTTACTTCCCTTTTTTACATAAACCCGTAATCCAGAGGCTGCAGTTCCGGTTACTTTTGTTGTTTTTGTCGTAATTTTATTTACTTTTGGCGCTGGAACCGGTCCATACACCACTTTCAGGTTGTATTTTTTTGAAGTTGAATAGTTTTCACCTGATGGACGCACAAGAACGTAGTAATACGCCGTTTTTGAAATGGCGAAATCAATGTACTCACTTGTCGTGCCGCCACTAGTTGAGCTTGAAATTTCCGTCCCATATCGATCATAAAGATAAAGCTCATAATCGAAAGGTAAGGAAGTTAATGAAATTCTTGCTTTTTTCCCGGCCGTACCTTTAAATGCATACCAATCAATATCCACAGGTGAATCGATTAATTGTGCATAATTCGTTCTTGATTTTACTATATAAGCTGATTCTAATGTATCATTTGGTTCAAAATTGCTTGCATGAGTGACTTTTTTCGTTGGGTATGTCACTTGTAAATTATAAGAAAATGTTGATGAATACGCACCATTATATGGATAAACGAGTAAGTAGTAAACTCCCGGTTCTCTCACATAATACGAGATCTTTTCAGATGTTGAACTGCCCCTTGTAGAGTAGGCCACTTCATCTCCGTTTCGGTCGAGTAATTGAATCTCATAATCGTATGGAAGACGTTCCAGACGAGCATAAATGGTACCTTCTTTTTCAGCAGTGATTTTATAATAATCAACATCCGTCATTGTTTCAATTTTTGCAGAGTATTTTTTCCCTGATGCAACCGGAAACGCCTGTTCTTTAATGTCATTTGGTTCCATTGCTGCTCCAAATTGAACATTGGATGGAAAGAAAGCTTTAAGCGTATAAGATGATGAAGTTGAGTAATTTTCTCCACTTGGTATTACCGCAACATAAAAAGTACCAGATTCCCTTGTGTAGAAATTGATTACTTCCGGATCTGTGCCTCCATGCCTAGAGGAACTTACCTCTTCACCTGCTGCATCGTATAAATAAAGCTCATAATCAAAAGGCAGGTTTTCAAGTGTAACTCTTATCTGTCCTTCTGTTTTTGCTTGGATTTTATAAAAATCGCGATCAACGGAAGTTTCAATTTTTGCTCTGTAAGGTGTTCCAGATCGTATAGGATAGGCATTTTCTTTCGTATCATTTGGTTCGAAAGCTGCATTAAATTGTGGTTGCTCGGATGGATAGGTAACCTTAATTTTATACGATCGGGTAGTAGAGTAGTCACCATATGATCCTACTACTTTTAAAAAGTACTTGCCTGGTTCCCTAGCTATGAAATTAATTACTTCAGAGTTCGTTCCGCTTCTAGTAGAAGAAGTAATTTCGTTTCCATTTTGATCGTAAAGCTGCAATTCATAGTCCAATGGTAATTCTTCGAGAGTTGCACGAATATCTCCTTCCTCAAGAACATTAATACCGTACCAATCCACATCTGTGTCAGAAGAGATTTTTCCGTATTTGTACGTTCCATTCATTAATTCATTTGCATACTCGAGTGTATCATTTGGTTCAGACTCTTGATTTCCTGTGTCCGCACTTGCCTTCATTGCTAATGATGGTACGATTCCTAGAAGCATGATAAAGGAAAAGACAACAGCAATTAATTGACGACATCTTTTATTCATGATAATCCTCCTGTGTAAAAAGTTCTAACAGTTAGATTATATTGGAAATTTCATTGTAAATAAATACTATTTTTATAGAATAATTTAGAAAGAGATTATCTTAAATTACGAATCAATCAAAAATGAGGGAAGACTCCAATCAAAGAAAGGACTACAGATTCTGTAGCCCATTTTTTTAAAAAGTTATGCTGTCCCCGACCATTGAAATCGTAGCGAAAAAGACAATGAGTGTAATAATGATTCCAAGAACACCGTAAAGTAATGTCGCTCTGGAATAGTTCTTTCTAGGATTATCAGCACCGAATGCCCAAACAAGGAGCAATATTAAGTTGACTAGCGGGATAGCTAGTAGGATTAACGTACCAAACCAGCTCAATACAGATAATTCTTGTCTCTCCACATGCTCGAAACGATCGCCGTTTGCAATAGATTCTGACAGTTTGAACGCGTTTCTCTGCATGAGAAGATATAATGCGATGCATACGAGGACGACTCCCAAATGCATTCCCCATCCCATTCTGCCGAAGATCCCGGCGATAAGATAAGTAAAAATAGAGCTATAAATCTTTCCGATAAAGTAAGCTCCACCTTGAATAAATGTAATCAATGATGATACAAAAATCATTAAGCCGATAACAAAAAGGATAATAGCAACCGCTACCGTTTTCTTACTTTTACCCTGAAACAAATCATTCATCTCCAGCCATCATAAAATAGTATTATAACTAAAATAGTTTACCATGGGCTAAAGAAAAAGGATGTGGGTAATTATTTCCACTGATTTCGGTAGAAGTTTCATCGGTCATGTTGGCTTTCGTTAGTGTCTTGGTGCGTAGGAAATCTCCCAAAAGAAAGTAAAACCTTAAATTTGGTAGATAAGTGCGCGTGAAAACCCCCAAAAGAAAGCAAATCTAGAAATTTGGTAGAAAAGAAAGCCGTAAATCTCCCAAAAGAAGGTAAAACCGAAATTTTGGTAGAAAAGTGCGCGTGAAAACTCCCAAAAGAAAGCAAAACTGAAATTTTGGTAGAAAAGTGCATTTAATAGCACCCAAAGAAAGGAAAACGACGTCCACCAAGAAAGCCCTAAACAACATGACTAAGACCAAATCGAAAAATGCGATTTGGTCTAGTCGATCCATTTTAATAATAGCTCAATTTTATAACTACTTTACCTTTTTTATCAACGAAGCCTGTTTTTCCGTTTTTCTTCACGTAAACTAGCCCTTCATTGAAAGCTCCCACTTGATCATACTTAGGGGTTACAACAACTTTCCCTTTATCATTGATAAATCCATATTTTCCTTTGTAGGAAATATAGGTTAAATAATCTTCAGACTTGTAAAACATGCCGATATCATCATATTTAGGTGTTACTAGTACTTTCCCCGACGAAGTGGCTATTCCAAATTTAGAACCTTTTGTGATTCGAATCAGCCCTTTATGCTGAAATGGATCGATTCGGTCATAGATTGGTTTAATGATAACTTTCCCTTTACTATTAAGAGCCCCTTCTTTGTTATTTTTCTTAAAAATAACAAAATTACCTGTAAACTCACCATCTCCATAGGTTGCAGCTCTTAAATAGTCATACGTTGGCTTTACAATGATCTCGCCTTTATCATTAATCAAACCGTATTTATTATTTTGCCTAATAGTGGCTAATCCGTTTTTGTCAAATAAACTAATCGCTTCATAATTAAAATTGAGAATGACCTGGCCCTTTTTATTAATTACACCATACTTGCCGTCTTTCATGACGACTGCAGCATTTTGCCAAAATTCATAAAGTGAACTTCCGTCAGAATCGTAAGCTTCCTCATACTGGGGTTCAACAATCACTTTTCCATTTGTATCGATGTAACCTAGTTTCTCATCGACGATTACTGGAGCAAGCCCTTTTCTAAATACATCGACAGAATCATAAAGCGGCTCAGTAATAATTTTTCCCGTGGAACTAATGAAACCATATTTATCTTTAATTGTTGTTTGGGCATATCCGTTAAACAACGTGGAAATGCGATCGTATTTAGGTTCAACTGAAATTTTTCCGCACGCATTTATAATTCCGTATTTGCCATCCATTTTTATTTTATATGTTCCATTACCAAAATGGCTGATGGAATCATAAGCTGGTTTGATGGTGACTTTCCCTTGTTTATTAAGTAAACCGACCTTTTTATTTTGAGAAAAAGTAAAGACTCCGCCAGTAATATCGGTGATTTTGTCATAGGTTGGTTTGAGGACAACCTTCCCAGTTTTATCGATGATTCCATACTTTCCTTTGCTTTTAAAGTAGGCAACACCATTTCTAAATCTTCCAATTTCATCATATTTGGGCTTAGCAATCGTTTTCCCGCTAGTGCTAATCAATCCATATTTATTCTTTTTCATCACGATGATCGGATTGTTCAAACCAATTTCGGTAAAATCATATTGGGGTGTGACAATCACTTTTCCCTTTTGATTAATGAACCCGTATTTTTTGTTCTTTTTAACTCGTATTAAATTTGCCCGATCAGATTGATCGATTTCTTCATATAGCGGTTTAATGGCAACTTTTCCTTTTTTATCTAACATTCCGTATTTCCCATTTTGCTTAAACATGACTAGACCATTTTTGAATTCAGTGCTTAGAATTTTTTTACTGCTTGCAGCACGCGTGCTGGATTGCGATGTACCTAATAGCATGCCAAACAGAATAACACCAATGAGCCAAATCTTTAAGATTTTTTTCATATGCTCCTCCTCTTTAAGAGTTTGTTATACGTTTATTTTAGCGCAAAACCCTGTTTTAGTTTATGAAAATTAGCATAAAAAAGATATAGGAGTTTTCTACAAATTACTACCTATTTCTGCATCATAATTCCCGAATTTTGTCGAGGAGTGTTAAGCTAAAAGGTCAATATAGTATGATAAAATAAGGTTGCAACTGAATATTGTGAGGGTGGTTGGTTGTCACTTCTTCCGTTAAAGGAAGGAGGTGATGATCATGGAAACATTTCTTGAATTCATTCGTGAAATTTCGAAGGGGATTGTGCGAGAAATTGCAGCACATGTCTTTCGAAAAAACGTACTAGATAACAAGAAAACCACCCGACGCCGTCGAAAGCAGGGTGGTTCTCGAAACTCAAATAAGTAATTTTGACAACCACCACCCTGACGGTAGAGGTTGCGAGGAGAAGTGTTAGGTGCACTTCTCTTTTTTTAGTATATTCCCATTATACACAAAATAAACCATAAAATAAAGTGAGATTGAACCCGCTGCCCTATTACTCTATCACCTTAATCGGCCGCATCATATCATGATCTTCATGCTCTAAAATATGACAATGCCAAACATAATCACCTGTAAAATCTTCAAATCGCATGATGATGCTTGTGACCATCCCGGGATCTGCTCTTACTGTGTCTTTCCAACCCTTTTCACTGTCATCCGGCTCTATCGCTGGCCCTGTATATTGAATATGCCCGTCTTCGAGGAAGCGATCCAAATTGAATGGTCTTCGATGCAAAATTTTGAACTGGACAAGATGAACATGGATTGGATGGGCAAAAGGAGTGGTATTGATAAACTTCCACGTCTCTACACAATTAAGTGTAGGAATTTCAGTGACTGGATCATCCCACATACGATGGTCAAGCAGCAGCATTGGCCGGTTATATTGATCGGTGGTTGCTCCAACTGTCAATAATCTCGTTTTTGTGGACATTTCCTCCGTTAATGGCTCAACTGTACAAAGTGATGAAGGAATTTCACTTGTATCTTTTTCTAAAAGCGGCAAAACGACCTGAAATTGCATGATAAAGCTAAGATCTCCTTCATCATTTGTATTTTTAAGAATCAATGATTGCCCATTAAAGGTTGAAAAATCGATAATAATATCTGCCCGCTCCGCCGGTTCTAAAGAAAGTGAGTTAAGTTTAACAGGTTCCGGCAAAAGCCCTCCATCTGTACCAATTTGATAAAAGGGGTCGCCATTTTCAAAGCTAAACGTATAACCGTTCGTATTCGATGCATTTAACATTCTAAAACGATATTTGCGGGGCTCTACTTTTAAATTAGGCCAAAGCTTCCCATTGACAACAATCGTATTGCCGAGAAATGCCGGAACCACCGATGGATTTACCTCTGCAGGCGGATTGGTATTTTCGGGATAAAATAAAGAACCATCTGCATTAAATGATTTATCTTGAATCATTAAAGGAATCTCGTATTTTCCCATCGGAAGTTGCAGCTCCTTCTCTAAAGGATCCCGAACGAGGTAAAAGCCGGCAAGCCCTGCATAGACATTTAATCTAGTAATCCCGAGGGAATGATCATGGTACCAAAGGGTCGACCCCATTTGATGATTGGTATATTCATATACTTTTTGTTTAAACGTTTCTCCTGTTATTTTAAAGTTCGGCGTAAACCAAGCATCTGGGTGCCCATCACTATCGGATGCGACATGGGCCCCGTGTACATGCACAACTGTTCGAACATCCGGTGCATGGGAAGCCCCGTGAAGCGAGTGATCGATTGGCAACAGATGTTTACTTGGTAGATGATTCATCCATTTTACTTTAATCGTTTCATCCTTGTTCACATGAAAGGTGGGACCGGGATACAAACCGTCATATCCCCAAACTGTCGTTGCCGGAAAGTATTTATGAAATCGATGCATAGCTTCCTTCATTTCAATTTCATAATAAGGATGTTTTTCCTTCACATGTCGATTCGGCCTTGCAATAGGGGGAATCGGTAGTTCATCGACGAATTTCGGAATTGTTTCCGGCACAGAAGGATCGACCCTCGTTTTTTCTGATGTAGGCTTTTGCAATGAAAACACTCCCTTATTAAAATTTCCATATAGACAGTTTATGTAGGTCATTTGTTTATGGAAGGGGCAAAAGCGGAGATAGTGACACTTTTGATTGAAACATATGTTCCTGTTTTGTTATAATATTTGTAAACATTATTATTTTTTTAAAAAGGTTGTGGTAAAATAATGTCAAACTTTCTTGTCCTAGAAGAAACAGAGGAGTATCGTCAAGACCTAGTAGATTATGATGGTCTTTGGAAAAAGCTGATAATGGATTTATTTGAAGAATTTGTTTTGTACTTTTCTCCAGATTTGTATGAAGCGATTGATTTTACACGCACTCCGAACTTCTTAGAACAAGAGCTTTACAATGAAATTATTAAAGAAAAGAAAGGAAAGAAAATTGCAGATAAGATTGTCAAAGTGTTTTTAAAAGATGGAAAGGAAAAATGTATTTTCATTCATATTGAAATCCAGGGTCATCCGGATTCTCATTTTTCCAAACGAATGTTTCAGTATTATTATCGTATTTATGACCGCTTTGATTGTGATGTATATGCGATTGCTCTATTAACAGACCTTTCGAAAAGCTTCCAACAAAGTTCCTTTCAGTATTCTTTTTTTGGAACAGAGGTTACGTATAAATATCAAGTGTACAAATTTCTCGATCAGGATGTGAATGATTTAAAACAATCGAGCAATCCCTTTGCTTTGGCAGTTCTGGCTGGGATCTATCTTAATCAAACGAAACAAGACAACGAGGAACGTTCCCGTTTAAAACTCCAATTATTATTAGACGTTCTGGAAAAAGGACATTACCCACATAAAGAAAACCACTCAACGATCTCAGCATTATTTTTTTCCATAGACTATTTAATGAAAATCCCAGAGAATTTAACAAAAAAATTAAGAGACGAAATTATGCCCATCATTACAAAGGAGGGAAAATACATGATCCATTCCGAAAAAGTGCCATCACCAACTCTTGCAGAAGTATTGGAACTATACAGGAATGAAGGGATAGAAAAAGGAATAGAAAAAGGCCGTTTAGAAGAACGTAGAAATTTAGCATGTGAGCTCATTCGGGAAAACTTTTCAAATGAAAAAATAGCAAGGATGACAAAGCTAAGTATAGAAGATGTGACGGAACTTAGGGGAAAACTATAGTTCTTATAGTATCCACACTTCCAGAGTCAGTCCCAAGCATTTTAAATGTTTGGGACTGGCTTTTTTTTGTTTTTTAGAGTCATAACCGAAATTGATGGGAATTCCATACGTCACAATACGAAAATCGGCTTAAAAAGCCCGCCGCTATGATCCACAAACCTGCGGGGATGAGTCACAAACCGAATTCGATGCGCCACAAACCAAAAATCAGCAAAAAAATAAACCTCAACTATTGTGGAGGTAAGAAAATAACAGGTTATGACTGAATCGTTGTATTCACTGAGAGACCCGTTGTATTTGTAGTGGATGAAGCAGTAATATTTACTACCTCAATATTGACGGAAACACCAATGGTAAGAGCCGTACGAATCGTGAGGTTGTTTGCTGTAAGGGTTACGAGTCCACCTTGTTGCAAAATGCCATTCACAAATACGTTGTAAAATGTATCTGCGCCGGGAACTGGTAATCCACCAGGGGGCAAGTTAACGCCTTGGTCATTTTTAAAAGAAGTAGCTGGTACCGTTGTCACTCCACCTAAAATATTTCCAATGACAACACTAGCGAAATAACGTGAAACAATTGGTGTTACAGCTGTTTGTGTAGTGGTAGTTCCTGAAAGGGTACTTGTTGCTGATTGGTACGGCTTTATCAACCGCAATGACATTGCAAATCCCTCCCTTTGTTATGACTTCTTTTACTATATGTCCTGGCAATGAAAAAACCTGTATGTTTGTCCAAAAATGTCAAAAACGCTGCTCTTTTCGAACAGCGTGCATATCGCTAAGTGTTAACGGTTGTAGAAACAGTTAGTCCAGTTACATCCGTTGTTGACGTTGATGCTGCGGTTGTATCAACAATTTCAAGAACAACTGGCACTCCGACAAGAACGGCCGCATTAATTGTAAGGTTAGTCGTTGTAAGAGTTGAGAGTCCCTCCTGTTGAAGCACTCCATTTATAAATACATTAAAATATTCATTTGCTGAAACCGTAGGCAGGGAGGTAAGGACGGTTCCTGAATCATCGGAGAAACTAGCAGCAGGAATGGTTGTTGTACTTCCAGTTACGTTACCTGCAGCTACATTGGCTACATATCGATTTGATGTAGGAGTAACATCAGTATCGGTTGTCGTAGTAGCAGTTCCTCCAATTTCACCATTCACTTGGATAAATAACTTCACAAGATCCAATGCCAAGTTTTCACCCCCTCAATAAATAGTAATGAACTGCAAAATGATTGGAACCCCTTTTATAGGCAATTCAGATGTAAGAATCTGAAATTCCCCTTGTGAAATTTTGAAGTTTTGGATGGGCTGCAGTACAGCATTAATAAACACATTCACGAACGAAACTGTATTAGGATCAAGAATTTGACTGCCTTCCTCGGCTCCATCACGATCATAATAAACCCTCTTCTTCCCATCGGAATAAGTGTAGAAGGTTTTTATATCAGTGCTTTGAGGCAATTTCACCCGTATCGTTTCTTGATAAATAATAGGAAATTGCAAACTTGGTCCGGGTATTTTATTGTTCTTGGGTGCCATCATCCTCCCCCCATAATCGTTTCAAAATACAAATAGACACTATAGGATATTCATCTTTATTTGTATGGTTACTGGTTTGTAGATGGTATTCCTCTTCGATGTTCTCAAACCGGTACATAACCTCCCTGTGAAAAAAGATTTACAACTTTTTCACTATAAATTACTATAAATATTGTAAATTATACTAATTAAAAAGAAGCAACTATGCGTGGGAGTCGGTTTTATAATGATAGAAAAGGGAGCGTCAATTGTAATGAGTACAACTTTGAGAAATAGCTTTTTTATTTTGGCATTGCTTGGGTGTTTATTTTTTACACCGCAATTACCAACGTTGGCAGTAAATAATCAGGAAACAATCAATCTCGACTTTAGTGAGGGATTTACACCGTATGAAAAAAACGGGAAGTGGGGGTTTATGAATAATCAAGGGAAAATCGTCATAAAGCCTCAATATGATTATGTTGAAAACTTTTCAAATGGCCAAGCAGCCGTTGAGACGAATAAGAAATGGGGAACCATTAACAAAAAAGGCAAAGTAATCATTAAACCCCAATATGAAAATCTAGTAACCCTCGATGAAAAAGGTCTTTTGGCATTTAAAAAGGCGAGCAAATGGGGATTTATGAATTCTCAAGGGAAAGTTATTGTGAAACCTCAGTATGATAGTTTTCAAGGTTTCGTGGAAGGTCTTGCAGCTGTTGAAAAACATGAAAAATGGGGATACATCAACAAACAGGGGAAGGAAGTCATTAAGCCTCAATATGATAGCGTAGAGTTTTTCTCTAATGGGTTGGCCAGTGTTCAAATGAACGGGAAATATGGCTTTATTAATAAACAAGGGAAGGTAGTCATTAAGATCCAATATGGATACGCCAAGAGTTTCGTAGAGGATCTAGCGTATGTAGTAATGGGAGATAGTAATGGACTTATCAATACAAAGGGAAAAATGGTATTTACATTCCCTTACGAAAATAATTTTGATTTTTTCTCAGAAGGCATGACGACGATTGAAAAGAATGGGAAATGGGGGTTCATTAATAAGACCGGAAAAGAAGTTATCAAACCTATTTATGATGAGGCATTCAATTTTTATGAAGGGTTGGCACTTGTTAATTTGAACGGGAAATATGGCATGATCAACAAACTAGGGAAAATCATTATTAGCCCTCAGTATGACAATTATTTTTATTATAATGAAGGACGTGCGGCAGTACAAAAAAACGGCAGATGGGGTTTCATTAATAAACAAGGCAAAGTTGTAATCAATCCACAATTCGGTCAAGCGGACAATTTCGTAGAAGGTTTAGCAGCTGTTGAAAAAAATGGGAAATGGGGATTCATCAATAAACAAGGAAAAGTTATTGTCAAGCCTCAATATGACAGTGTCAGAAATTTCACCGGTGGTCTAGCCGCTGTGAATAGAAACGGCAAATGGGGATTTATTAATAGGCAAGGCAAAGTAATCATTCAAATCAAATACCGTGGAAATCTTCCATGGGTTGGATAAAAAAGGAATTTAAGTGCCAGGCACCAATGATCTCGGTCACTTCGTATAAGGGGAAATAGTCCATTAATAACGAAGTGTCCAGTGGTAGTCGGAGAAAATGCTTGCAGGTCAAAAAGGAGTAACGGCTTTATCCGCTTATTCAAAAGGGTGGGTTGTTGCTTCTTTTTTTTATTCTAAAATAACAATATATTATTTGTTGAAAAATAAAAATCGGAGCAATCACCTTCTATTAATAGGTGAAAATATGTGAAATGAAAGTTCCTTATTATGGTTGTGTTGGTAATAATTTAGACAGTGTGCGAGATTTTAAACAAGATGATATATTGATATAATTTACAAGGTTCATTTTTCACAAATTGCAGCTATTTGTTTTTTCGATTAACGAAATCGTATTCTAATAGATTATTTCGCAAGGCTATGAAAAATGACCCAATACATAAATTGATTCAAAAAAAGGGGTGAGTTTAAAAATGAAAATTTGGGTAGCGATTTTAAGTATTATTGGTGGTATTTCTGGTATTATTTCTGGTTTTCTTGTAACTGCAGGTGGAACGGTTTTCGGAGAAAGTGAGATGGCGAGTGACGGAGCATCAGTATTTTGGTTAAGTATTCTTGCTATATTTGTTGGGTTCCTTTCTTGGATTCCTAAGGCCGCTGTTAGAAAAATCTGTGGAGTCCTTCTTATTATCTTTTCTATTTACGGATTTTTTGTAAATGGCTTATTTTTTACCTTTGCATTTATCTTTTTAATCATTGCTGGTTTTATGGCATTATTTATGAAACCTAAAGAAAAAAAGTCAAAATGAAAGTAATTGAACTCATACAATTTTAACGAAATATATAAATTAGCGTGTATGAAAGCTCTATGGAGAATGAATCTCTGTAGGGCTTTTTTTCACTTGCTGCCTTCTATTCTTAGCGGGCATTGTCCACCATGATTTTCGCTCTATCTTTAAAATAGGGGGAAAAAGGAACTATATACAATATATAGATAATGTTCTATATTATTCTAGTGAAAAAGGTCTGCTCGTTCATCTCCTCGACTTTCACAGCTTTGTCCCTACTTGAATCGTAATCTATAAATCTATATTTCTTTCGGAGATAGAGTGGAGAGGACTGTACTTAGAATAGGGAGGAGAAGGTTGAAGCCATGTGGAAAAGATTAATGGCAATAGTAGTGACTGCATTTTTAATTTTTGTAAGTATGGGATCATGGGATTCCCAAGCGGCGCCGCTCGCTAAAAGCGAAACAAAACAAGTAAAACAAACCAAATTAAAGCTAACTTCTATTACGAACCTCTATGATGCTGCTGATTTTTCCAAGAAAAGAAAGGAAAGTTTAGCGCCACAAACTGTAACAGTCATCACTTCAACAGGGACTGGATGGTATAAAATTAAAACCTGGTTAGGGGAAAAGTGGATTACTCCAAAAGGAGTGAAGCTAAAACTTACCAAAACAGCTCCTTTATATAATGAAGCTGATTTTTCCAAAAAAAGAAAAGAAAGTGTCTCTCCCCAAACCGTAACGGTCATTGATGCAACAGGAACCGGCTGGTACAAAATCAAAACGTGGTTAGGAGAAAAGTGGGTTGCTCCGAACGGGGCGAAATTAAAGTTAAGTAAGACGACTACATTATACAATCAACCCGATTTTTCCAAAAAAAGAAACGAGAAACTTTCCCCGCAAACAGTTACTGTCACAGGTGCGACAGGAACAGGCTGGTATAAAATCAAGACATGGTTAGGGGAAAAATGGGTTTCACCAGATGGTGTGTCTATGAAACTAGTTTCCACTACAAATTTATACGATAAACCAGACGTAACAAAAAGGCGGAAGGAAAAGCTATCACCACAAAGTGTAACGGTCATCGATACAGCAAGTAACGGCTGGTATAAGATCAAAACATGGATAGGCGAAAAATGGATTCTTCCAAATAAACCGGCAGAAAATATTGGGAAGGCATATATAACTAGTGATCAATTAAAAAAATTAGGCTGGGTAAATATTACGACTTCCATGTTAAAAGACTTGAATAACTGCCTAAAAAGATATAATATTACCACCCCGCAAAGAATTCGGCACTTCATGAGTCAGGCAAGTCATGAATCAAGCGCGGGACGATATACAAAAGAAATCGCAAGTGGAAAAGCATACGAGGGACGAAAAGATCTAGGCAATATCTATAAAGGCGATGGGCCAAAATTCAAAGGGGCTGGTTATATCCAATTAACCGGCAGATACAACTATCAACGTTTTTCAACGGCAATCAAAGATACAAAGGTTATGAGTGGAGTAAACTACGTTTCGGTCACTTATCCGTGGACGAGTGCCGGTTTTTGGTGGAATTCCAACAATATGAACGCACTGTGTGATCGTGGTGCAACAGTAAAGGAAATCACGAGAAGAGTAAACGGTGGTTACAACGGATTAACCGATAGGGAAAGATATTATAATCTTGCTATTAAAATATTTTAATCAGATTTGGTGTTTTTTCAGAAATTTAATGCTTTTGAAAGAACACCTTTTTCTACTTATTAAAAATTATTTTTACATAATAATTATAAATAACAAAACCCCTAAAATCGGCTGGAAAACAATACCTCTTTACTTGATAAGTTATACTGGCATATTATTGAAAATGGTGATTTTATAAATACTACAACTTTTTTGGGGGTATACAAATGAAAAAAAGACTATTAGCTTCCTTAAGCATATTTGTTCTTGCTGGAAGTATTTTGGCTGGTTGCGGTGAAACACAAGTAGAAAAGGTTGATAAAAAATCAAGCGAAAAGACGGAGCAAAAAGCAAAAAATCAAATTTTTAAAGTAGGAGATACCGTGAAGGTGAACGGACTTGAAGTTACTATTACAAAGGCGTCTTTTACAAAGCCTGAACAATACTCAAAGGCTAAAAAAGGAAATGTTCTTACATTAGAACTTTCTACGAAAAATTCAGGGGATGATTCAGCATTCATCGATAATACTGAGTTTAATCTTTATGATAAAGATGGCAATCAGTTAGAAGAATATTATGGATATGATGATATCGCGATCTCTGGAGATGTCAACAAAGGGAAAAAACTAACTGGTAAGCTTTATTATGATGTACCGAAAGCAGATAGTTATGAATTAATATATAAACCAAGTTTCACCTTAGATAGCAAGGAAATTAAGTTTAAGATTGACGTAAAATAATATGATTGATTAGAAAAGTGCTAGCGTTTGTAGCACTTTTTTGCATTTTTAAATCTAGTCATACAGAACATTTCTCCTATTCTATTTACTTTTCCAAGATTATCTATTAATTTAAAAGTAAGACGAAAGTACCTAGGGAAATTGTCACGTTAAAAGAAAACAGCGGGAGAAGGTTCAAAAATGAGGAAATTTAAATCGGTAGTAATTTGTGCTCTGATCACCTTAAGTTTCATTCTGGTTCTTTCAGTAAGCGCACAAAAGTCCTATGCGACAAGTGTAACTGCAGCTCCAGAAATTCGTGTCATTAATGATACGACGGTCATGTTTCATGCACCAAAAGAGAAATATAAGGGCTATGTCTATTACCATTTTTATTATGAAAAGGATGGAGAGTACGAAACATCTAACGCCATTGGAATTTACGGTGGGGACTACGTTAACTTCGTCAATATTGAAAGAAACGGGAAGTATGCAATATCAGCAGAAGTAGAAAATGGATTGAAAAAAGAAAGCAAGAAAATCTATTTTGAAATTAAACACTCAAAAAAGAATGTAAGCCTAGAAAACGCGTTTAACACGGATCCGAATTATAAGGATGAATTGGGCGTTTCAATTGAATTTAAGAATTACTTTGAACTTGGACCGGCAACGGGAAAGAAGAGTACGATTTATCGCATGTATACGATCAATAAAGATGGCAGTCTTAAACTAAAGACAACAAAAAAAGTATCACCGGATGATTATGCCTATCTTCCTAGATATAAAGGTGTTAGAGATTATGCATTTAGTAAAGTCGTAGATGGGAAGGAAAGTAAACTTACACTTTTCATGTATGATAAAAATTTCAAGTATATAGACCGTTTTGTTTCTCCAAATCAAAATACTAATAAAATAGCTTATCCAAAGGAAAAAGTGATCAAAACAACAAGCGAGCTCAAAAAGTTTATCACTTCAACGGTATCAGGCAAAAAAAACCAATTTGTTACGATTAATAACAAAAAAATAGAAAAAGAATTATTAAAACGAAATTTCTCAGATAAATTATATGCCCAAATGTTCACCAACAAAAAAGATAGAGACAAATACAAAAAACTGATTAAGGAGGTTTATTATCGCTACAGAGTTTCCGAATCCAATAAATATAAAGGACTAAAGGAAATTCATCTATATAAAGTTGAACCGCTTTATATAGATAGAAGTTATTAGATTAACGAAGTTCTGCTGGGGGAAACCTCCGCAGAACTTTTTTATATTAAAATTTGTAATTTGGAATGGGCTATGATGCGCAAACCC
The DNA here is from genome assembly GCF_016772275.1 of Heyndrickxia vini. Classification (NCBI taxonomy): domain Bacteria; kingdom Bacillati; phylum Bacillota; class Bacilli; order Caryophanales; family Bacillaceae; genus Heyndrickxia; species Heyndrickxia vini. The sequence continues at coordinate 641,254 of NZ_CP065425.1, forward strand.
AAAATATGAATTACAAACTCGCAAGTACGATCCCCAAAACCATCTCCTAACTCCATAACAAAAAAACACTGAGCCCCTTCAAAGCTCAGTGTTTCACAAGACGGAAAAGTTAGAAATAAGGTACCAACCAAAACCTTACCGTGCTTTCATTATATCGAATTATGTCGATATTTGTCGATGAGGAAAACTGCTTAAATTTCAAATCAGGACTTCTCACTTATCTATTTTTAGAAGATTGTAATAGGACACTAAATTTTAATAATAAACTGCCAGGTCTTTCCTACTGAGCCAAAGGAATTAGTACTAGATTATACCATTATAGAACATTAGTAATATTTATATAATTCATTATATTTCTATTTACTAAATAGACTAAAAGTGGTAAATTTTTATCGTATAGCATATTTCGACAGAACTATGCGAATATTTGTAGTCTATTGAAAGGAGGCTATAAGAATAGTCTTTTTAAGTAGAGAAATTGTTGATTGTTTTCTATTAAATAATCAGCAACCGACAGAAAAAATAGAACGGGGGGAAGTATGTGTATAAATTTAAGACACTAAAAAAAGTTGCACTCTTTATGATGATTTTCCTACTAGCATTCTCCAGCGCTTTTATGGGCATAAAGTCGAATGCACAAACGACTTCGAATGCTAAGTCGGATTGGAAACAATCATTAAAACAGAGTAATCGCGTTAGCCAGTTAAAAGGTGAGAAAAAATACAAAAATAGCGATAAAGTTCGCGTCATCGTTGAACTAAAAGGTCAACCCGCGATTGAATATGCAACAAAGCTAGGGGTTCGCTATAAGGATTTATCTAAATCAAAGCGAACTACTTTACAAGCAAATGTTAAAAAAGAACAAACAGATTTTACTACGCAATTAAAATCAAAGAAAATCGGTCTTAAAGTAGAGAATTCCTTCACAACTGTTGTTAACGGTGTGAGTGGACAAGTGGAATACGGCAAGATTAATGATTTGAAGAAGCTTCCAAACGTAACAAATGTTTATATTGCCAAAAAATATGATCGTCCGAAAGAAAAACCACAAATGATCTCCAGCAAAGATTTAATTGGGGCGAAAGAAACATGGAATCTTAACTATAAAGGCGACGGGATGGTTGTCGGTGTCATTGATACAGGAATCGATTCCAGCCATAAAGATATGATTCTATCAAAAGATACAAAAGCAAAATTAACTGAATCCTCAGTTAAAGGAATTATTTCAAAAGACAAGCTTCCAGGAAAATACTTCACAGTAAAAGTTCCTTACGGATACAACTACGCAGACAAAAATAATGAAATCAGAGATTTAGGTCCAGATGCATCGATGCACGGGATGCACGTTTCAGGTACAGTTGCCGCAAATGGTGACGAAAAGAATGGCGGAATTCAAGGGGTTGCACCTGAAGCACAACTACTAGCTCTTAAAGTATTCGGTAATGACCCAGCAATGCCATCCACTTTCGGAGATATTTATATTAAAGCGATTGATGATGGAATTAAGCTAGGAGCGGATGTATTGAATATGAGTTTAGGATCAACAGCATCTTTTGTTGACAAAAATGATCCTGAACAACAAGCGATTAAGCGTGCAGTTGACAATGGCGTGTTAATGTCCATTTCAGCTGGTAACTCTACAAATATTGGCGGCGGTACCGTTAGTCCGTTAGCTTCAAACCCTGATATTGGTGTAGTTGGTGCACCGAGTTTATCTAGTGAATCCATCTCAGTAGCTTCATTTGAAAATACAAAAATGCAAGTAGATGGCCTAAACTTTGATATCAGCGGTGAAAAAGGTACAGCAGCATTTTTATCAGCAAGCAGTGTACATCCAAATGATGTCGATCAAAAAACATTCGAAGTAAAAGCTGCAGGAATTGGCAAACCAGAAGAATTTGTTGGTGATTACAAAGGGAAGTATGCACTCGTTCGCCGTGGGGAACTTGACTTTGTAACAAAGGCAAAGAATGCACAAGCAGCAGGAGCAGCTGGTGTCATTGTTTACAATAACCAAACAGGTATCGTAAACATGCAATCGGATGCTGCAATTAAGATTCCTCAATTATTCATGCTTCAAGAAGATGGGGATAAATTCAAAGCTCAATTAGATGCTGGAAAAACGGTAACCATTACATTCTCAGGTGTAAAAACAGAGATCAATAATCCAAGTGCAGGTCAAATGAGTGACTTTACTTCTTGGGGAGTAACACCAAACTTAGATTTCAAACCTGAAATAACAGCACCGGGCGGGCAAATCTATTCTACTTTAAATAATAACCAATATGGTTTAATGAGTGGAACATCGATGGCAGCACCACATGTATCTGGTGGCGCAGCACTCGTATTAGAATATATGAAACAAAGCAATCTATTCAAATCTTTAACAGGTGCCCAGAAAGTAGAACAAGCAAAAACATTATTAATGAACACAGCCGTGCCGCTTGTAGATCCTAATGTTGACACATTCTATTCACCTCGTCGTGAAGGCGCTGGCTTAATGAAACTTGATGCAGCAGTGGAAACACCTGTCTATGTAACAACGAAAGATACAAAAGAACCAAAAGTAAACCTAAAAGAAATTACAAGCAACCAAATCAAATTTACATTAACATTAACAAACTTCGGCAAAGAAGATGTTACATATAATGTAGATACAAAACCATTAACAGACTTAATTATTGATGGTCAAAATGCTGAAGCAGCCCAAGTAATTAAGGATGCAAAAGTAACGGTTCCTTCTCAAGTTACCGTTCCTAAAGGGAAAACAAAAGACGTAACAGTAGCAATCGATCTTTCAGCTGCAGACAAATCCTTACTTGCATTGATGAAAAATGGCTACTTTGTAGAAGGATTTGTAACATTCACAAGTGCGAAAGACAATGTTCCTAGCTTATCCGTTCCATACATGGGCTTTAAAGGCGATTGGAATAAGCCACCAGTTCTAGACGCGATGGTTTATGATAATGCAGAATCATTCTATGGCGTATCAAGCATGATCGATAATAATGAAAATGACCTTGGAGCAGATCCATTCCAAGAGAATGTTTTCTATAAAAACAAAATTGCTATTTCACCGAATGGCGATGGAAGTACTGATACAGTTACACCTGTTTTATCATTCTTACGAAACAGTAAAATCGTAGAATACTCAATTTTAGACAAAAATAAAAAGCAAATTCGTACATTGCACAAAGAAGAGGATCAATATAAAAACTACTATGATTCAGCAGATCCAGAATCCTATTTCTCATATGATCCGGCTTACACAACATGGGATGGAAAAGCAAATAATCAACTTGTTCCGGATGGACAATATTATTACCAAATTAAAACACAAATCGATTATACTGGTAAAAAACCGCAAGTAGTACAAGTACCAGTTCTAGTTGATACAAAGGCTCCAGAAGTACATGCAGAATACAAAAATGGCGTGTTATCTTTCGGTGCGAAAGATGCTGGAAGCGGCATTAAAGCATATGAAGTCATTGTTGATGGTGAACGAGTAGGATTCTTACCTGCGAAAGATCAGTATAATGAAGAAATGCCTGGATTAGAAAAATCAGTTATTCTTGTTAAAGCATATGATTATGCAGGAAACCTAAGCATTGCTGCAACGGGCGATGACACGATTCCATATCTAGATGCAAAAACAACAAAACCAGAACCACTTGGAACATATAATTCCTATAAAGTTCCATTTGAAGGTCAGATCGAAGAGAAATCGGGTATCGATCATTTAGTGGTAACAGGCAAGGCACTAGCTGGTTCCAAACAAACAGTAAAAGTTACGTTCAATAAAGCTACAAACAAATATGAATTTAAATCAACACTTACATTTACGAAAGATGGTGCACATGAATTTAAAGTAACCGGTGTAGATTATGCAGGAAATGTAATGGAATTTTCCCGCAAAATTTTTGTCGATACAACTGCACCAACAATCAGTGTCAAAGGATTACCAGCAAACGGTAAAGTAGACGTTAACACAAAGAACGTAGTCGTAACAGCAACAATTGCCGACAATTTTGACCAACTACGCTTCCTTGTGAATGGAAATGAAGAGTACAATCATGTCTTGAAAGAACCATATGAAATGAGAAAACTCTCTAAAAATGTAAAACTTACGCTTCCATTAACGAAAAACGGTGTGAATACATTCGTACTAAAACTTACCGATTTAGCGGGTAATGTCACAACGAAAACAATAACAATTGATAAATCATTACCACTTGCACCAAAGGTAAATGCCGTCTCTGACAAAAGCACGAAAGTTACCGGCAAAGCTGCAGCTAATACATTAATCGAAGTATATAAAGGGAAAACAAAAATAGGTTCCAATACTTCTACTGCTAATGGAACATATAGTGTTTCCATTAAAAAGCAAAAAGCCGGCACGAAATTAACAGTCGTTGCAAAAGTAGGCAAAAATGCAAGTAAAGCGGCAACAGTCGTTGTTTCAGACAAAACCGCTCCAAAAGCACCAACTGTAAATAAAGTAACAAGCAGAACAACAAAAGTAACAGGTAAAGCAGAAGCGGGTTCAACCGTTACTGTCAAAGCTGGGAAAGCAAAACTAGGCTCAGCCAAAGCAGATAAAAAAGGCAAATTCAGCGTAAAAATCAAAGCACAAAAAGCAGGAAAAGTCTTATCCGTAACAGCCACTGACAAAGCTAAAAATGTTAGTCCAGCAAGAAAAGTTACTGTGAAAAAATAAGACCAAAATGGCCAGTTCTCCTATCTTAGGATAGAGGAACTGGCCATTAATTTTGGTAAAAGGACTAAGTATTTGCTGTCCTTTTGAGGCAACCAAAGAAAATCAAAATAAGCGTAAATATTCCGGTTAGACAACGGAATATAGCTCGGTTGTGGGCATATAAGCGGAGGTTTTCCGATTAAGCAAAGAAAAATTTAACATTTTCACTGTTTTGGAGTTAATAGTCGGAATTTCTCCGTCTATATAAGGTATTTTCATTGCTATTTCTTAATTAAGAGAAATTTTTCCGCTTATTTATCAAACCCGATTTAGCATCTAATGAACTTGGTTAACTTCTTCTTAAATTAACCAAGAAAAAATATATAAAATACAGAAAATCGGAAGGAGACCCAAGCGTTTGTCTGCTAATTATTTTAAACTATTGACTAAAAAAGACAGAGAGTGAAATGACTCTCTGTCTTGAGAAGGGGGACCTTCCCGCCTTCCTTGCACCTACAATTTATAATGATGGATGGTTTGGTTTAAATCTTCGCTTAGTTTGTTCAGGTTTTCCGCTAGTGTAGTTGTGGTTTGAAGGGCGTTCATTTGCTCATCTACAGATGCGGTAATTTCTTCAGCGGATGCTGCTGCCTCCTGAGAAATGGCTGATATATTTTGAATGGCAGCATTGATTTGCTCACATTGTGTAGTAATGTTTTCAATTTCTGTACTCAAATATTCAATCGCTTGAGCAGATTTTGTCACAGTTGAATTGATATTGTTAAATTCAGTTTCTGTTTTTCCAACTACTTCATTTAACTGTTGGGAATGTTGGATTGTATTAGCCATCGCCATTACCGTTGCTTCGGTATCTTTTTCAATTTCAGTGATCATATTTTGAATATGTGCAGTTGCTTGTTGCGAACCTTCAGCGAGTTTCCTTACTTCTTGTGCGACGACAGCGAAGCCTTTGCCATGTTCACCTGCACGAGCCGCTTCGATACTTGCGTTGAGTGCAAGTAAATTCGTTTGGTCAGAAATATCATTGATGGTTTTCGTAATGCCAGAGATATTTTGGATCTTATTAAATAGATTTGTAATCCCTATACTAATTTCATCAGAAGATTTTAACGAGTCATCATTTGATTTTTTTAACTGTTCGACCATTTTCATTCCGTTTGTCGCTGCTTTTTCGGACGAAACGGTAATTTCTTTTATCACATCATGGTGTTCATTTACTTTCTCAATGGAAGAAGTCAATAATTCAATGCTTCTGCTTGTTTCTTCTGTGTCGGAAGCTTGGGCAACCATCCCTTGTGTAATTTCAGTAAGGGCACGGCTTATTTCCTCACCACTGGCAGTTGTTTCCTCCGATACAGCTGATAAATTTGTAGCTGAGTCTACCAAATTCGTGCTCATATCTTGAAAATGATAAAGCATCGCTTTCAATTCACTAACCATTTTATTAAATGAAGTACTAAGTTGTCCGAGTTCATCTGATGATTCAGGAAGGGTCGCTACATTCAGGTTTCCATTCGCGATTTCTAATGAAACATTCGCAAGTGTTCCGAGCACCTTAAATTTCCTTTTCACTACGAAGTAGAAAACAAGTAGACAGATGATTGTAATCGATGCACAAATAATGATGGTCATCCATTTTAACGCATCCAAGTTGTGATAAAATTCATCGGTATACGCTCCGATTCCGATATTCCAATCCCATGGCTCGAAATAGGTCATATACGATATTTTTTCACGTGATTTCATCTCGCCTTTATTTTTCCAGTTATAGATGTAAAAATGATCTGAACTATTTTGGGCTTTAGCCGCTTTAATTAAGTTGTTTCGAACATTAACAGCTGATGGTGAAGTGTCGTTTGTTCCAATTGGTGTAATTGGATTCATCGTTACTTCACGATTCGACGTTATGGCAAAAACATATCCATTCTTTTTGTACAAAAATGGTGATTTCGTATAATCATAGATAGCATTTCCATTATCAACCTTTTGACCGTTTATAATTTCACGTGCCTTTTCTTGCGCCTCATCTAATGAAAGTTTTCCGTTTTCTACTTCTTGATTTAATGTTTCAAGGGTGGACACGGCAGTATGGACAAGATGTTGCAAATCCAATTTTCCACTTTCTATTAATTCCTTTTTCGCAAATTGATAATTTACAACCCCGATTGTAGTACTAATGACAATTGTCATCACTAATATACCTAATATTAGTTTGGTAGACATTTTATTAAATCTATTCAGGCCGTTCATTTTCATCTGTCCTCCAAAATATGTAGAATTATTCGTTTTCTGCAAAAATACCCATTAAAATATATTGTAGATAGTCGCTTACATTTGAATGTCTATTTTTGATTAAAGAAATCATATGAATCAGTTCAATTACTTCTCTTCTATGCACTTTTGTCAAAATAATTTCTATGATTTCTTCTTTTGTTAAAAATTGCTTAGTTTCATCACTAGTTTGTAAAGTTATTTGTTGAATGCATTGAAGATTTTGATAAAGCATCTTTTTTATTTGGTTTCGACTTAGTCGTATGTTGCCATAATCGATTGCATATTCTTTACTTATTTCAAAATCATACATCATCGCCTCGGTTTAGCTCCTTTCTAATTTTTTTTGACAATAAAAAAGGACTTTCCAATCTAGTCCCTTTGATTAGTAAATATCCGACCTTCGTGTTGCTAGTAGAACTTTTGGTCTATAAACATTCTATTCATCAAGTTGTCCGCAGATATTAGTAGAATATGCTTTATTGCTAGGTTTTAGCAATAATAGCAATTAACGAAATTCATTTTAACATACTATTTTTGTTAATTTAATAGTAAAATTGTCATTCGGAATAATGGGAATTTTTGATTGATACAGGGAACATTCAATATTTTGATTTATAGGAAAGGAGGGAGTATTTCGACTACTTCCTTTGGAACGCGGACCTAGTCCAACGCTTACTATATCTAATTTATAATTTATACCGGTGAATGGTTTGATTCAGTTCTTCACTTAGTTTGTTTAGATTTTCCGCAAGTGTGGTTGTCGTTTGAAGTGCGTTCATTTGTTCATCCACGGATGCGGTGATTTCTTCTGCCGATGCTGCGGCTTCTTCCGACACAGCTGATATATTTTGAATGGCAGCATTGATTTGTTCACTTTGTGAAGTAATGTTTTCAATTTCTTTGCTTACATATTCCATCGCTTTGACAGATTTTGAGACTGTTGCGTGTATATTCATGAATTCTGTTTCAGTTTTTCCTACAACCTCGCTCAACTGTTGGCTATACTGAATGGTATTGGCCATCGCCATAACCGTTGTTTCTGTATCTTTTTCAATTTCTGCAATCATGTTTTGGATATGGGCGGTTGCTTGATGCGATCCTTCAGCGAGTTTTCTCACTTCTTGGGCGACAACGGCAAAACCTTTACCATGTTCACCTGCACGCGCCGCTTCAATACTAGCATTCAATGCGAGTAAATTCGTTTGTTCAGAAATGTCATTGATTGTTTTTGTGATGCTGGATATATTTTGAATTCTATTAAATAAATTCGTAATTCCTATACTAATTTCGTCGGATGATTGTAAGGAATCCTCATTTGACTTTTTCAACAACTCGACCATCTTCATGCCGTTTGTTGCTGCATTTTCAGAGGAAAGAGTAATTTCATTCATCGCATGTTGGTGTTCATTTACCTTTTCAATTGACTTCGTTAGCATTTCAATATTGTTACTGGTATCCTCTGTATCTGATGCTTGTGCCACCATGCCTTGAGTGATTTCCGATAAAGCATTGCCGACTTCTTCGCCACTCGCGGTTGTTTCTTCGGCTATTGCCGATAAATTAGTAGCGGAATCGACTAAATTCGTACTCATCGTTTGTAAATGTTGCATCATTGTTTTTAATTCAAGGACCATTTTATTAAACGATTTACTTAATTGTCCGAGCTCGTCTGATGATTCCGGAAGTTTGGCTACATTTAGGTTTCCATTCGCGATTTCCATTGAAACATCAGATAGTGTTTTTAATAGCTTGAATTTCCTTCTTGTTGCAAAATAAAAAATAACTAAACAAATAAGAGTAATCGATACACAAATAATGATAGTCATCCATTTTAAAGAATCGAGCCCTGCATAAAAATCGTCAGCAAATGCACCGATTCCGACATTCCAATCCCATGGTTCGAAATAGGTCGCATAGGATATTTTTTCTGAAGAATGCTTTTTGCCTGCTTCTTTCCATTTGTACGTGTAAAAATGATCCTGCGTGTTTTCTGCTTTTGCTGCCTTAAGCAATCGCTTTTGCACTTTAATCGCTGCAGGGTCGGTTACTACGGAGCCAATATTCCCGCTAGGTTCTAATGTAGTTGCTATGTTTGAATCGATGGCAAATAGATATCCATTTTTTTTATAGACAAATGGCGATTTTGAATAATCATATGTATTTCCACTTTTAGGTCCATTTAGAATTTCGCGGGCTTTATCTTGAGCTTCCGCTAAGGTGAGATCCCCATTTTGTACGTCTTGATTTAAAGTTTCAAGTGTAGCCACGGCGGTGTTAACAAGATGCTGCAAGTCCAATTCACCGCTTTTGATTAATTCCTTTTTGGCAAAATTGTAATTCACGACCCCAATCGTCGTGCTGATGATAATTGTCATAACTAACAAAGCGAATAAAAGTTTTAATGATAGCTTATTAAAAACATTCTGTCTTTTCATTTCCGTTCTTCCTTCCTGAATAACTAACTTTCTTCTTTTTGTATATCGTTTTTTTATATAAAAAATGATTATCAAATGTAGCCGTCCAGACCACCTGATAACCGGTTGTTACAGTATTCTAAAACTTGATTTTCGTCCACCTTGATAGTGAGTTGTGACATTTAACCTGATTTATTGTAACACATAATAGTTGAAAAAAAATAGATAATATGTTATTGGAGAAATTAGTAATTTGTTCCATTACTATCTACAATAATTGAATTTTTGAAGAAAAGAGCGCTAGAAATCTCCCATAAGAAAGACAATCTGAAAGTATGGTAGAAAAGAACACCGAAAATCTCCCATAAAAAAGACAATCCGAAAGTATGGTAGAAAAGAGCCCCGATAATCTCCCATAAGAAAGAAAATCTGAAATTATAGTAGAAAAGAACGCCGAAAATCTCCCATAAGAAAAGAAATCTGAAATTATGGTAGAAAAGAGCGCCGATAATCTCCCATAAGAAAGAAAATCTGAAAGTATGGTAGAAAAGAGCGCCGGAAATCTCCCATAAAAAAGAAAATCCGAAAGTATGGTAGAAAAGAGCACCGAAAATCTCCCATAAGAAAAGAAATCTGAAATTATGGTAGAAAAGAGCGCCGATAATCTCCCATAAGAAAGAAAATTTGAAATTATGGTAGACAAGAGCGCCGAAAATCTCCCATAAGAAAGAAAATCCGAAAGTATGGTAGACAAGAGCGCCGAAAATCTCCCATAAGAAAGAAAATCCGAAAGTATGGTAGACAAGAGCGCCGAAAATCTCCCATAAGAAAGAAAATCCGAAAGTATGGTAGATTAATTCAAAATTCGCCCCTTCACCATCAACACAATAGTTCGTTTACTTTCGGCTAACTCCATACAAAAATAATCGAACCATTTTCGCAGCAAGGTTTTCCGGGGTTTCTTTGCCTTGGAATAATTGGTTCAGGGTAAGACGTTCAATCGCCCCTACAAGCATTTCTGCAAATAGGCTTGTATCCAAATTTGAAAGGAAGTAGCCATTTTGCACTTCTGAGTCAAGATTCATCTTAATTTGCGAAGCCAATTGGCGTTTAATATCTTCGGATTCCACTGCGAGGAAGAAGCCGATTCTTGTTAAATCCGGGTTATTTTTAAAGAATGTAAAGATGGATGCTAAGTGATCGGTAATTTGCGCCGGTACATTTTCGCTCACGATGCCGGGTTCGAGTTTGCTAACCTTTGTAAGAGAAAATAATTGATCACGGAAAGAATCGATTAACTCTTGAAAAATGGCTTCCTTGCTTTGAAAGTATAGATAAAAGGTTGGCTGGGTGACATTGGCCTGTTTGACGATGCTGCTCACCTTTGTTTCGTAAAAACCTTTATTCGCAAACTCTTCTGCAGCAATGGTCAGTAATAGTGCGCGACTTTCTTCCCCGCTTGCCCCTTTTTTTCGTCCACGTTGTCCCATTTTACATCCTCCTAATCACCACTAACTTCTTTATATAGTACTAATGGAGTTTTATCTACGTCAATACGAAATGTAGAAAAATGTCGAAATATAAAAAGGATAAATGTAATGTGACAAAATACCCCAGTACAGAAAATTTTTACAAAAATGCTCATTTTTAGATTGATATTTAAGTCAATCAGAAATATGATAGTTTTGGAGATAGTTTTACACCTGAAAATTAACTAATAGGGGGCAATTACAAACGTGAAAAAGTTTAGTAGAATGACGGCTTGGGTACTTATCATTGCGTTAATTGCGGGATTTATTATGCCGCAAAACCTTCATGCCGAAACAATTCCAGCAACATCCATTGATGATGCAGCGACGCTTGCTAGTGGACAAAGTATCGATGGGACATTGGAGCAACCGGGTGTCCAATGGTACAAAATCACTCCAACACAAAAAGACATCACAGAATTCTCCCATATAAAATTACAATTAACGAGTGATCAAATGGTAAATGTTTCTGTGTACTCTAGTAAAGAAAATGCAGAACAAAATTACACATTTGAACAGTATAACGCAAGCACGGATATGTCTCCGGATGCTGCAACAATCAACTTTCCAATCGCTTGGAAAGGTCCATATTATGTGAAAGTTGAGTATTTTGGAAACATAGACGAGGATGGCGAAATGGCATTAGCCGACAATCAAGATGAGGAACAGCCGCCTGTTGAAGGTGGGTTTGGACCTGCTAAGTTTACTTTATCTGCGAAAGATGTGAAACTACCACCATCTAAAGACCTGTCTTCGGGTATGGATTGCCCCGTTGAATTCAGTACAAGTGGAAAACTAAGCGGCGCAGATATGTTAAAAAGTATTCGCCTTTTCCGTGATGGAATCTTAGCAAAAACACAAGAAGGAAGAAACCTCTCTTCTCTATACTATAAATCTGCACCATTCATCGTTTTAAAATTAGCAATGAATAAAAGTGCGAGGGAAGAAGTATACAAAAATCTAGTAAGCTTACAAACTCTTATTTATGACTTAAATGCAGGAAACAGTTCTCACGTAATTAGTGAGAAGGAAGAAGCTGCGATTAACGCATTGTACAATCTTTCTACAGCTGCCGTTCCAGCTAAATTAAAAGCGGAAATGGAAAGCATTTCAAAGAAAGTAGATCTTTCAAATCTTAAAGGAAAAGAAGTAGCCGACGTTGCAAAAAAAGCGGGTATTCAACTTCCTACACAAGTGAAAGACAAATATATCGTTAAATTAAAGCCAGGGAAAAAATTAAGCTCTCTACAATCAAAATCACGTTCTCTATCATCTCTTGATGTAAAGAATAATAACCAATTATTCGATAACATGTATGTTATGGAACTAAATGATGATCAATTTTCTGGCATGAGCGCTCAATCGAAAACGAAAGCAATGAAAGCAACGGTTTCACAAATCGAGAAGCTTCCGGAAGTGGAGTTCGTTGAAAAAGTTCAAACATATAAAGCATTATCAGCCGATGTTCAATCACCATACCAATGGTCTCTTGCCAACACCGGAGCAAATGACGATAAGAACGATGGCAAAAAGGGTGCAGATATTGCCAATAATAAACTGCAAAATTTAGTGAAGAATCGTAGTTTAAAAGATACACTAATCGCAGTTGTGGATACAGGCGTTGACTATACACTTGCTGACCTACAAGGCCGCGTTCGCACGGATATCGGTAAGAACTTTGTTGATACAAGTGCTACACCTTTAGATGATAATGGCCATGGTACACATGTATCGGGAATTATCGCTGCATCTGCAGGGAACGGCTATTCAATCGAAGGAATTAATCAAAAGGCAAAAATTTTACCAGTAAAAGTTCTTGATGCATCTGGATCAGGCGATACGGAATCCATTGCATACGGGATTAAATACGCAGTGGATAAAGGAGCGAAGGTAATCAACCTGAGCTTAGGCGGAAAATATAGCCGTACACTCGAATACGCGTTAAAATATGCAGCAGATCACAATGTAGCAGTCGTAGCAGCTAGTGGTAATGACGGTCAATACGGGATTTCTTATCCTGCATCATCACAATATGCAATTTCTGTTGGTGCAACAAATAGCTGGGACCTTGTTTCCGACTATTCGAACTACGGCATCGGTTTAGACTTAGTAGCACCTGGAACCAATATTCCAAGTCTCTATCCTGACGGAAATGTTACGTATATGAGCGGGACATCTATGGCAGCACCACATGTAGCAGCAGTTGCGGGATTACTTTTATCAAACAATGCTAAGCTAAAGGTTAGCGATATTCGCACGATTCTTCATGACACAGCAAAAAATGTAGCATTCGAAGAAAAGGATAACCAAGGTGAAGACGGTTCGATGATTGACCTTATCGGCGGCGGTGGAATGATTGACCCGGATGATGAGATTACGCTTCCGCAAGGTGCCGATCTTGTTTCAGGATTTGGCCGCTTAAATGCATACAGTGCAGTAAGTAAAGTAGATTTACATGTGAAGCTTTCATCTATCTATGACAACCAAAACAAGGTAACAGGCACAACCGTTAAAGGGGCAAAAGTTGAAGTTAAAAAAGGTTCCGCAGTCATTGGGAAAGCAACAGCTGCATCGAATGGAACATTCAGTGTGAAAATTCCAGTTCAAAAGAGCAACCAAAAACTTGATGTCATCGTAACGGATTCAAAAAATGTTGCGCAAACGACATTCAAAGTATTTGTGAAAAAAGGAAAAGCTCCTGCCGCACCAAAGGTTAGCGCAATCAGCAATACGTCAACCTATGTAACAGGTACAGCACAACCGGAAGCCAAAATTGTTGTCAAAAATGCTGCGAAAAAGATTGTCGCTCAAGGCAAAGCAGACAGCAAAGGAAAATTCAAACTGAAAATAAAGAAACAAAAAGCAGGCATTAAACTTTATGTGACAAGCGAAGACTTAGCAAAACGCGTAAGTAAAGCAACGACACTTGTTGTAAAAGATAAAATTGCACCTGCTGCACCAAAAGTCAATAAAGTAACAACAAAATCAACAGCTGTAAAAGGAAAAGCCGAAGTCGGCTCAATCGTCACACTTAAATACAAAGGCAAAACCATAGGCACAGCCAAAACAAGCAAAAAAGGAAACTTCACCATCAAAATGAAAAAGAAACCTGCCGGCGCAACACTTTATCTCAACGCCAAAGACAAAGCCGGCAACACAAGCAAATCCGTAAAAATTAAGGTGAAAAAAGCATAAACAAATGGGGCAGTGGATTAGATCCACTGCCCTGTTTTCTTAAGGGATAAAAAAGTATCGGTGGGGACAGTGTATGCAACCCTGTCCCTTTAAAATTGGATTGTCAAGTGCGACAGTAGAACGATTCTTTTAGTCAAGATGCGTTTTGGAGCCCAAAATTGTAAAGTGGTAGAAAGGAAGGCAAGTAAACTCCGAAAAGTAAGCAGATTGAGAAAAATGGTAGAAAAGACAGTTGGTAAACTCCGAAAAGCAAGCAAATCGTGAAAAATGGTAGAAAAGAGAGTTAGTTAACTCCGAAAAGTAAGCAAATCGTGAAAAATGGTAGAAAAGAGAGCTAGTTAACTCCGAAAAGTAAGCAGATTGAGAAAAATGGTAGAAAAGAGAGCTAGTTAACTCCGAAAAGTAAGCAAATCGTGAAAAATGGTAGAAAACAGCGCAGATAAACTACCAAAATTAAGGGAATTTAACATAATGGTAGAAAAGAAAAGGATTAGAATCGTTTCCAATCCTTTTTTAAAAGGTAAGAAAGTATAAATTTTATAGAGTTAATATTCCTAATAAATAACTGCTTTGTCCAGCTCCAGCGCCTATCGACTAGAAAACTTCAGGACTTTTCCCTACGATAAGTCAACATCGATTCGCCCTGCAGGCTTATCGTGTTTCCTTTATCTCAGTCAAAGTCCTTCCAGTTTTTACGTCGATGAGCAAGGCGCTTGCGCTTTTCTTATTTGTCTAGCTCCAGCGCCTATCGACTAGAAAACTTCAGGACTTCTCCCTACGATAAGTCAACATCGATTCGCCTTACAGGCTTATCGTGTTTCCTTTATCTCAGTCAAAGTCCTTCCAGTTTTTACGTCGATGAGCAAGGCGCTTGCGCTTTTCTTATTTGTCTAGCTCCAGCGCCTATCGACTAGAAAACTTCAGGACTTCTCCCTACGATAAGTCAACATCGATTCGCCTTACAGGCTTATCGTGTTTCCTTTATCTCAGTCAAAGTCCCTCCAGTTTTTACGTCGATGAGCAAGGCGCTTGCGCTTTTCTTAATAGGATAGCAGTGCCCGTCTTTAAAAAAACAATTGCAAATCCCACAAATGGAGATTATAATCTTAGTATGTTCTTTATCGAGAACAAAACTTACATAACTATTGCAAAGGAGTTAGTTGTGAAAATGAATAAAGTTAGCACATACTATGAAACTGTTTTGCCAATCAAAGAAAAAGTAATGAGCGAAAATGTTCTTAATAAGGAAATTGAATTGAAGACGCTCGAACAATCACTGCACCGAATTGAAACGAAATTAGATGTTCTATTTAGTCTGATTAGTAAAATCAAGTAGAATACACTAGTATGTTAACTCCACTTAGTATTTGCATCCTTAGTTAATGACACGTTTGTCCGCATACTCAGATAATTGCTCAACAAAGCTTTTATCAAAACGATCCTTTAAAAAATCTTTGATTTTATTTAAGTCATCATCCCAAGATAAGATACCTTTCTCAGTAATCGATAATTCAAGAAACAAAATTAACATTTTATAGCGATATTTTAAAGCCATTTTATAAGCTTCCTCGAGGTTCATATTCATCATCCTCCAATAGAATAGTAGTTATAATAGAAACGGATGGTTTTCCCACCCACTGGCACAAGTGAAATGAACAGACCTATTGTCCCGCCGGCGATTGGTTCAAGAAATCCGACCGACAATTTAGCTTACGATTTCGCGAAAGATATTTGTTTCTTTTGCAAAGTTTAACGTAACGGTTCCTGTTGGTCCGTTTCGATTTTTTACGATGAGAAGTTCGGTCACGCCATTCTTGTTTGATTTTGGACGGTAATATTCCTCACGGTAGAGGAAGAGAATAAAATCGGCGATTTGCTCGATACTTCCCGATTCACGAATATCACTCATCGTTGGGCGTTTGTCCTGACGTTGCTCAACACCGCGATTTAGTTGTGCAATCACAACGACTGGAATATTTAAATCCTTCGCCATTTGCTTTAAATCCTGAATGATGTCGGTCACGTCTTTATGTGAATTTCCTGATGGATTCGGATGCTTCAACAATGTAAGAAAATCAATGGCCACGACATGCTTTTTCTCAGGGTTTTCCCTTATGTTACGCTTTGTGGCTGACCGAATCGTCTGAACGGTGTATTCTTCGCGAATATCAATCGATAGCGAAGTGAGTGTTCCAATTGCCTTCGTATAACGCGACCACTCCTCACGGGTAAACGTTTTGGTTGGATTCCTCAGCTTATGGAGATTCACGTTCGCTTCCATTGCAAGAAATCGGTCAATCACTTGGCCTTTACTCATTTCAACGGAGAAAAATGTAGCAAACAGCTCGTCTTTCTTGCAGCCATTAAGAAAACTATTCAAAACAAAGGCGGTTTTTCCCATGGAAGGTCGTGCGGCAACAATAATCAAATCCCCATTTTGCCATCCATCAGTCCGTTCATTCAAACAAAGAAATCCGGTATGAACCCCACTTAATCCGTGCATTGGAGTGTCTCGATGATATTTATACCGTTCATGCAAAAGCTCTTGAAATGTAGCGGATGTTTGCGTAGTTGCTGACTCTAAATTCGTTGTTGCATTGAGAAAGGTATACAAATCTTTCAGTAAATGGCGTTCCTTCGTTTTGTCTAAAAAATCATTCGCAACTTGATTCGCATACTGGATCGTATGGAAATCAAGAATATACTGCTGGTAGGAATCGAAACCGGATAAACTTGGTACACCATTCATAATTTCCGAAATATGATTCAAACCGCCAAACCGCGCCAACTCACTTACGCCAAGCTTCGCAAACGATATCACGCTAATTCTTTCACCATCAGCATGCATTTGTTTCATCAGCTGAAAAATTCGTTGATTATGTGAATCAAGAAAATGTTTCGGTTGCAATAAGCATTCTTCCATGAGACTTGGATCATGTAACAGACAGGCGAGGACGAAGCATTCATTCTCATATTGAAACGTATATTTATCCATTTACAATCAGCTCCTTTTGAGGCAAAGCACTATCCCGATTATGAAATTCTACTAACAATCTTTCTGCATACGACCATGGTTGTTGCTGAGAAACAGCTTGTTCCATCGCGTCCAAGACGAATCTCTCGCCGAGTGCATCTACCCATTTCATTAATTCTTCCATTCGATTGGGCTGCAGCCAATCGAAATGAGCTTCGTAATAAGTAATGACATTAACATATATTTGATAAACGATCTGTTTGGTTTTTATATGTTTAGGAATGGTCACGTTTTGTGCCGTGTTTTCGGCCAATTTCGACGTGTTTTGTGACAAGTCATGTTTGTCGGATGGCTTGTTTTGTGACAAACTCGGCTTATTAAGGGACGAGCTTGGCTTCATCTGTGATGACCTATTATGTGACGAGTTGGATATACTATCGGATCCTATGCCTGGTTTAAGGGTTACATGGCCGACCACGAATTTTTTCAAGTTTTTTGATGAAGATTTGTTATTGCCCACTTTTGTATCCTCCCGAATCCCATACTCCGAGCAACAAAAAGGAATGATTGTAAACATAGTTGCTTGTGTTCCGCGTTCCTTATATGTAATTAACCCCTTTTCCAGCAATAACTCCCGAGCTGAATAATACGCTGTTCTCCCTAAACCACTAAATGCTTGAATTTCTGACCTCGCAGCCGCAAACGTATTCCTCCAACCCGTTCGATTATTTATATGCATCAACGCGTGCCAAAGCGTATTCGCTGCCGAAGTCAACGGATTCGACCGCACCCAATCATAAAACGCATTCATTTCCCGAATATAATTCATCTTTCCTCAATCCCCCTATACATTCCTACATCCTCAAATTCTATATACAAACAAACATTGAAAAACGGTACTTGTGTTGCACAAAAATGTAACTAAATGTAACTTTGGTGTCAGGCACCGCCTGTGGACATTTGTCCACAAGCGGTGCCTGACACTCTTTTTACTTTATCTTCCTTTTTAGTTCTTTCATTGCTTTGTTCCGCCATTTTTTGACGGCGGAGTAGGAGACGTTTTCTTTGATGGCGATTTCGTTCATGGTGAGTCCGTAGTAGAAGGTCAGGATGACCCATTTCTTTTGTGTTGCTGTGAGTCCGTCACAGTAAGTAAGCAAGGTGGCGAACTCAAGTGGATCTTCGGGATCATCGATTTGTAATTCCCAAAACTCCTCTTTCGGGTAGGAATTCCGTTCGTCTCGTTTCCTCGCCTTTGCTAATTCGATGAGAATGCGCCCCTTAATATTCGTGTAAGCAAAACTGAGGAAAGAAGAACCTTTCTCAGAATCGAATTTCTTCCATGCCTCCCACAAGGCGATAAGTCCAATTTGATAATACTCATCGCGATCCTTATAAATACTCAATGAATTCATAATGTGATAAATCGTAGGTTCATATTGTTCAATAATCATGTGAAACTTCTCCACTTCAAAACCCTTCCGGATCAGCGCGCCTTCCAATAAATTCCCGGGTTGGTTACATCATAAGGACAATTCAATTTTCAATCGAGGAACAAAAATCTCCGTTTCACAAGCAAAATCCATCGAAAATCACCATATCTAAACAGAAAACGCCAATTCACTAGCACGAAACAATAAATATTTACATATTTACGATAAATTTAAAAATTATGAAATTATTAATAAAAATATGGAATATTTTGAAGTTATATAGTATGATAGACCTATACTAAGAATAGGAGGAATAAATGGATGAAAGTTGTAGAAAATTATATGATTTCTCACACCACGATGGCGCTTGAAACAGCTAATCACTTCGAGCTGAATACCAAAATTTATGATGTGGAAGGCATTTTTTACACAAAACAAACGATCAATCAGTTGCTTGAACAAGCATGTGGATTGTATTGCACGGACTATAGAGGCAGAATCGCTGCCGTTCGTAATGCATTTCAATACGATCGAAAAACTCCATTAGTCATCAGCCCAGATGAAATGCTTTATGCAATCCCTACTCATTCTCCTAAGACCTACCACTGCAAATGGATATTTCCAGATCACGTTAAAGATGCCAAAAAAGTATTACGTCACTTACATATATACTTTTATAACGGGCTAACACTAGAAATAGATATTTCAAAAAAAACTTTCGATACTCAAGTGGAACGCGCACGCAATAGCCTTGTCCACTTTGCTAATATAAAAAAAAACCAACTCATTTATGAAAAAAGAGGAAAATACATGAAAGAGTGAATAAATACGGAAGCAAAAAAACAGAGAGTCCACACGACTCTCTGTTTCACTTAGAAACAAACGGTTACCCTTTTTCTTTTCGGATTACTCCTTAACCTCATCTGACCAAGCACTATGGATACACCCAATGCTATTGTTCTTCTAATAATGTAAATTGATTTAAATAACAATAAATTGGTAAGATAAATAGGATTGGTGAAATCATGTTCTAGTTTCTTTTACTACATATAAGTTTATGATGTCTATCAAATAATTGATAAAAAGTATATGTAAACTAGAAGTTCACTCAACATAAAATATAAAAGGGGGAACCCATTCAAATGAACATACTAGTAACCGGCGGAGCAGGATATATAGGTTCACATACTTGTGTTGCTTTATTGGAAGCAGGACATTCAGTAATCATTGCCGATAATCTTAGCAATAGTAAGCGTGAAACGGTTGAGAAAATAAGTAGTATTGCAAATAAAGAAGTTACCTTTTGTGAAATTGATGTAACAGATGCAGAGGCAGTTGATATCATTTTTAAAAATTACAGTATCGATGGTGTGATTCATTTTGCTGGTCTTAAAGCAGTAGGGGAATCTGCAGAAAAGCCATTGGTTTATTATTATAACAATATTGTGAGTACACTTGTCCTTGCAAAAGCGTGTCAGAAATATGGTGTGCATAAATTTATTTTTAGTTCCTCTGCAACGGTATATGGGGATAACAAAGCCCCATTTGTAGAAACGATGGACTTGCTTTCGACAACGAATCCTTATGGCGAGACAAAAGCTATGAGTGAAAGAATTCTAATTGATGCGACAAAGGCAAATCCCACATTCTCTGTATCCATTCTTCGATATTTCAATCCGGTAGGAGCTCATGAGAGTGGATTAATTGGTGAAGCGCCAAATGGAATCCCTAATAACCTTATGCCCTACGTAACACAAGTTGCTAAGGGAAAATTAGAGAAACTTAGGGTATTTGGAAATGATTATCCAACGGTAGATGGTACTGGGGTCCGTGATTATATCCATGTGGCAGATCTAGCTGAAGGCCATGTAGCCGCACTTAATAATCTTAAAGACGGTGTTCATATCTATAACTTAGGGACTGGCCGAGGCACTAGTGTACTAGAGTTAGTCAAAGCTTTTGAAAAAGCCAATGATATCGAAGTACCTTTTGAAATTGTAGAACGCAGACCTGGAGACATAGCCACTTGCTACGCCGATGCCTCAAAAGCAAAGCGAGAACTAGGTTGGACAGCCAAACATGATATTGTTGATATGTGCAGAGATGCTTGGCGGTTTGAGAAAAATTATAATGAATAAAGGGAAATAGATAAGATCAATGATTGTTGTATTATTATGGAGAAAAGAAGAAGATTTACTGGGCCAACAAATCTTCTTCTTTTTTCGGTTTTGTTTTAATAACTTCATAAAGATATGCAACAGAATGATCAAAAAAAATCACAATGAAGAAAGGAGTAAGGAAGTTTTATGATGCACTTTGAGAAAGAAGAAAAAGTTCGATTAAAAGAATCATGAAATCTAACAATATCTGCAGATACTATTGTTCCCTCGTCACCCCCCCATTTATCCTTTTCCTCCTATGATTTTAAAAAGTATTTCCGTTTACATGATAAGAAATAATAAATAAAAAATGCTATTCCCGTTCCATCAGCGGGAAATCAAAAACTTTTTAAGTAAGAACATGACTCCTTACGAATAAACTTGTTTATTTTATTGCTTTAAAGGGTATTTAGGATTTTATATTAAACTTGAATAACTTTGTGAGGAAGAGATTAAAAATGTTTATTTGGAATACAGATCTTTTAATTGTAAAGCCCATTATCCTCTTCATACTAGTAATCGCGCTTAGACAATTATTTGTGACCATCACTATATTGTTGAAACAGTTATCAGGGTGGAAAACTAAATGATTTGTAGAGACGAAAACGAGAATTTTATGAAGATATTTACAATTGGACATAGCACTCATTCGAAAGAAGATTTTATAAAAATGCTGGACATTGCCAATATAGCGTTTGTGGCAGATGTTCGCTCATTACCCGGTAGCAGGAAATTCCCTCAATTTAAAAAAGAAGAAATGGAAAAATGGCTGAAAGAGGAAGAGTTCAGTTATCGACACTTCCCATTGCTTGGTGGAAGACGGGGTATTTCTTCGATGGTGGGAGAAAGTCTGAACGAGGGATGGAAGAATCGATCTTTCCATAATTATGCGGATTATACACTAACGGAAGACTTTTCAAAGGGAATGGAGAAATTGCAGACCAAAGCTACTTCTATGAATGTTGCTTATATGTGTTCAGAACGGCATCCGGCACGCTGTCACCGTCTATTAATTAGTAATTGGCTTGTGGCAAATCATTGGGAGGTTTATCATATTATCGATAACTCCAAAGGAGAAGTGGAGCTTGTCAAACACCAACTTGGAAAATGGGGGGCGATGCCAATTATTGAAAATGACGGAACCGTTGTTTATCCAGTTGTAAAATAATGGTATTTTACGATTGGTATGCAGAAGTTTGATAAGCGGAGAAATTTCCCTTAAGTAAGAAATAGCAACGAAATTACCTTATATAGACGGAGAAAATCCGCCTATTAGCTCGAGAACTGTGAAAATGAGTAAGTTTACTTTGCTTAATCGGAAAACTTCCGCCTATTTACCCCGAACTGGGCGCTATTCTGCTGCTTAACCGGAAATTATCCGCTTACTTCATTATTATCTTTGTCTGCTCAAAAAGGACATCGATTAATTATCTTCTCTACACCACCTCCACTTCTTGTGTATATCGAGTGTAAGTTGAAAAATAGGTAACGAGTTGTTCCATCGAAAATTTTTAATTAACACCTCTAATGAACTACTTCCCTTTTACCAAATTTTTATATCTGAATAGGTTACACTATGTTAGACTGATGAGGAAAATCAACCTTCGCCAAAAGAGTAAGTATGAAGTTTTCAAAATATACTGTAGCTTTGTTATTTGATATACTTGAAGGAAAATGTAAGCTCAGACCATTGGAGGGAAAATTTATGTATCCTAATATATTAAGACATCCCGGACCTACTCCTATTCCGAAAAAGGTTCAGCTAGCGATGAACCAGGATATCATAAGTCATCGGAGTGAGGAGTTTGTACAGTTATATCGTGAAACAACGAATCGTGTGAAACCTATTTTTGGAACGGAGCAACCTATTTTGTTGCTGCCGTCTGGCGGTACGGCTGCATTAGAAGCTGCTGTAGTAAACACCGTTTCTCCGGGAGAAGAGGTAGTTGTCATTACCGTTGGCGCCTTTGGTGATTATTTTGTCTCCATTTGTGAGAAATATGGCTTTCAGACTCATAAGCTTGAAAAGAATTGGGGAGAGGCATGTACTGAGGAAGACCTTATTGAGTTTCTTAAACCTTTATCGAACATTAAGGCCGTCTTTGTTACCTATAACGAAACATCAACAGGAATTTTAAATCCAATCGAAAAATTAGCGCATGTTGTTCGTACTCATACAGATGCTCTATTTATTGTTGATGGCGTTAGCTGTATTGGCGGAGCTCCTGCTGAAATGGATAAATGGGGTATTGATATTTTAGTCACAGGATCACAAAAAGCATTGATGCTCCCTCCAGGACTTGCCCTTTTAAGTGTGAGTGAAAGAGCATGGAAAGTAATAGAAAATAATAAAACACCGTCCTTCTACTTAAATTTATTAAGTTATCGCGAGTGGGCTAAAAAAGGAATGACACCTAACACTCCAGCTATAACGCTGATTTACGGACTTTCTGCCGTATGTGATTTGATTGAAGAGGAAGGCGGATTCTCGCAAACGGTAGCCAGGCATGAATTAATGAAAAACATGGTTCGTGAAGCAATGAAGGCACTTTCTATTAAGCTGTTGACAAGCGATGAATATGCTTCACCAACGATTACAGCCATCTGTAGTCCTGAAGGATTGGATCTTCCCGCATTTATTGGACACTTAAAGAAAAAGTACCACCTAGATTTTGCTGGCGGACTTGGTCATCTGCAAGGAAAGATTTTCAGATTTGGACATATGGGCTATTGTTTCCCGAGCGATATTCTTGAAGCCGTTTCTCTTATGGAAGCAGGATTACAAGATTTCAACTATACTTTCGAACCGGGGGCAGGAGTAAAAGCAGCACAAAACGTTTTTCTGTCTGATCATCGGAAGTAGAGGACCTCGAACAAGTGTGTAAACATTTCGTATTATAAAAGATAATTCTAATAGCATATACAGGCCACCCTGAATACAGGTGTGGCCTATTTGTGTGTCAATTTCGTTTAGACCTACGCTTACAGAAAAGAAATAATTTTTAGAAAATGATATTGTAAACGCTATCTTTATACGTTATAATTCTCTTAAATTAATTTCACCAGTGGATAAATTAATTTAAATATACGACAAATTTATAGTATTTTCCGTAAAAATCACCATAGTTTTTAACATGGTGTTAGAAATTAGTTACTGATTTCCTGCTTATCACGATTTATAACTGATAGGATTTGGAAATTTTTAATAAAAAAATAACAAGGGGTGGGGGTAAATGAAAAAGGCAAAGATTTGGCAAGCAGTGTTTCTGGCTTTGGTTTGTTCAATCCTGATTGTTGGTTGTTCAAGTAAAGAAAGTGGTGGAAACACAGGTAAATCTTCGAAAAGCAAGGATATGGTCATTGCGGTAAATGAAAACTTTATTTCGATGGATCCGCATAATACGGGGGATACCAATTCAAACTCTGTTCAATCAGCGATGTTGGAAGGTCTATTAGGGTTTGATAGGGATGGAAAAATTATTAATGTATTAGCGACTGATTATAGTGTTAGTGATGATGCCTTAGAGTATACGTTTAAACTTAGACAAGATGTGAAGTTCCATGACGGTACACCATTTAATGCTGAGGCGGTAAAAGTAAATATCGAAAGAATTATGAATGATGAAGGTCTTCGTTTGAATAGCCGTGGATTTAATCAAATAGCGAAGGTTGAAATCTTGGATGATTTTCAAATCAAGGTAGTATTAAAAGCACCATACAGTTCGATGTTAACTCGTTTTGTATCGGCAAAAATGATTAGTCCGAAGATGATTAAGGAAAACAGTGCCGAAATTGCAAAAAAGCCGGTTGGAACAGGTCCATTTAAGTTTGTGGAATGGGTTCAGGGAGATCACTTAACGGTTGAACGTAATGATGAGTATTGGGAAAAGGGAGACCGTGTAAAGAAAATTACGTATAAGCCTGTGCCTGAAAATGGTTCACGTGTAGCAATGCTTAAAACAGGTGAGGCTAGTGTAATTTATCCACTCCCACAACAAAATATTAATGAACTAAAAAACAATAAAGATGTTGTAATTGATAAGGTTCCGTCAACAATTGCTAGATATGTTTCTATTAATACGATGAAAAAGCCGTTTAATGATCTTCGCGTACGTCAGGCATTAAATTATGCAGTGAGTAAGGATGCTTTCATTAAGGTCGTGAATTCCGGCTTCGGTTTACCACTGGATTCCGCTATTCCAAGTAAAACGCTTTATTATTCAAAACAAGAGCTTTATAAGCAAGATATTGATAAAGCGAAGGAATTACTAAAAGAAGCGGGGTATCCGGATGGATTTAAAGCAGAGATTTGGGGAAATACCAACTCCGATACGATGAAAGGGATGCAGTTTATTCAACAACAATTAAAAGAAATTGGTGTTGATGTGGAAATTAAATCAATGGAGGAAGGAACTTTGTCGGATGAAATCTACGGTGCACAAACACCTAAAGATGCGAAAGTCCAAATGTGGTACGTGAGTTGGTCATCTTACGCATCAGATGTGACGAATGCGACAAGACCATTATTCCATAGTGATTCATTCCCTCCAGATGGAGCAAATACTGCCTATTACAAAAATGCAGATGTCGATAAATGGATGAATACGGCAGATGCGACTGGTGATGAAAATGAAAAAGCGGAGTTATATAAAAACGTTCAATCAACGATCTATAAAGATGCTCCTTGGATTTTCCTTGGTGTAGATGAAATCCTTGCCGGAAAGCGAACAAATGTTGAAGGCGTAAACATTGATCCAACTGGTGGAATCGTTGTAAAGGATGCTCACTTCAAATAAGTTGAAGATGTTTAAAAGAGGTGAAGGGGCTTAAGTGGGAGAAACTTAAGCTTCTTACCTTCTAGAAGGGGATGATTCATTCGTGCTTCGTTATATTGGAAAGAGAATTATCGAAATGATTCCAATTCTATTTATAGTGACTGTGTTAGTTTTCCTTTTTACCCATTTGATTCCAGGTGACCCAGCCCGTCTAGTAGCAGGAAAGGATGCAACATTAGAAGAGGTAAACAATGTGAGGGCACAAATGGGACTGGATCAACCAATTTGGAAGCAATATTTTACATACATGGGCAGCCTATTTCAAGGTGATTTAGGTACTTCTTTAAAAACAGGATTACCTGTGTCAGCCATGTTTATTGATCGGTTTATGCCCTCAATCTATTTAACTTTATTCAGTATGGGGTGGGCGCTTGTTATTGGCTTACTTATCGGTACCATTTCAGCTGTATTTAAAAATAAATGGCCGGATTATTTGGGCATGGTAACGGCTGTATCCGGAATTTCCTTACCCGGGTTTTGGCTAGGATTGATTCTAATTCAAATTTTTTCGGTCCAACTGGGTTGGCTGCCAACCGGCGGTTCAGAAGGCTGGAAAAGCTATGTTCTTCCATCCATTACATTAGGTGCTGGGATTATGTCCATGCTTGCCCGCTTCACACGCTCGTCCTTACTCGATACGTTAAAGGCAGATTTTATTCGTACAGGGCGTGCGAAAGGGTTAAAGGAATCAGTTATCATCCCTAAGCATGCGTTAAGAAATTCTTTAATCTCCGTTGTAACGATTGCGGGATTACAGTTTGGCTTTCTATTAGGTGGTTCAGTCGTTGTAGAAACGGTCTTTAGTTTTCCGGGAATGGGGCGTTTACTCATCGATTCCATTTCATTTAGAGATTATCCGGTAATCCAGGCAGAATTGTTATTGTTTTCCGTTGAATTTATATTAGTCAATTTAGTTGTGGATATTTTATACAGCTTACTTAATCCAAAAATCCGTTATGTATCTTAAGGGGGTGACGTCTTGGAAATTTCAAGAGTAGAAACTGAACAGCAGACCATCATTCAGAAAAATAAGTATTCAGTGGTTCGTGAATTTTGGAAGAATTTTAAGAGACAAAAGGCAGCTGTCGTAGCTAGTATCTTTATTCTCCTTTTAATCCTAATTGCGATAATTGGCCCGTCTATCGCCCCTTATGATCCTTATAAACCAGATTATAATTCTACATTATTAGGACCAAGCAAGGCCCATTTAGCTGGGACAGATGAATATGGAAGAGATATTTTTAGCCGCTTATTGATAGGTACAAGGATTTCTTTAAGTGTAAGTATTGTATCCGTGTTACTCGGGGCAGTTGGAGGGACCATACTTGGGATATTAAGCGGTTACTTCGGTGGCTGGTTAGACCGCATTATTATGAGGGGCAGTGATGTTATGTTTGCCTTTCCTGATTTATTGCTTGCCATTGCGATTGTGGCTATTTTAGGTCCCGGATTAAATAATGTGATTATTGCTGTTTCGGTTTTCAGTATTCCTTCATTTTCCAGACTGGTAAGGGGTGCCACATTAGAAGCGAAGGAAAGTGTCTTTGTTGAGGCAGCTAAATCGATGGGTGCTTCACATCGAAGAATCATGTTTAAGCATATTTTTCCTGAAACACTTAGTAGTTTAATTGTTTTCTTCACTATGCGGATTGGTACCGCCATTTTAGCAGCAGCTAGCTTAAGCTTTCTCGGTTTAGGAGCGAGCCCGGAAACACCTGATTGGGGAGCTATGTTGAGTATGGGACGTGATTACTTAGGGACATCTTCCCATGTTGTCATCATGCCTGGTATTGCCATCTTTTTAACCGTCCTTGCATTCAATATCATTGGAGATGGATTAAGAGATGTATTGGATCCTAAAACAAAGAATGAGTAAGGGAGGTTGACGAGGATGAAGGAAAAATTACTACATGTTACTGGGCTTCAAACGGAATTCACGAAAGATAAACAAAAGGTGAGAATTCTACACGGTGTGAACTTCCATATTTATAAGGGAGAGGTTCTAGGTCTTGTTGGAGAATCCGGATGCGGAAAGAGTTTAACCTCCCTATCCATTATGAGGTTATTTAAAGGGACGAGTGGTGAAATCACGGACGGCCATATTGAATTTGATGGCAAGGATATTACTAGTTTGTCAGAAAGTGAGATGCGTAAAATTCGAGGGAAACAAATGGCGATGATTTTCCAAGAGCCGATGACCTCGTTAAACCCGGTTATGAGAATAGGAGAACAATTACTGGAATCTGTTCGCCTGCATTTAGGGTTAAAAGATAAACAAGCGAAAGAACATGTAATCGCCATTTTAAATAAGGTAGGAATCCCACGTGCGGCTGAAATCATGAACGAATTTCCTCATCAATTGTCAGGTGGAATGAGGCAAAGAATCATGATTGCAATCGCCATGGCTTGTCATCCGAAATTATTGATTGCCGATGAACCGACAACTGCACTTGATGTGACCATTCAAGCGCAAATATTAAATCTCATGCAACAACTTCAACAGCAGGAGGATATGTCCATCTTATTAATCACCCATGATTTAGGTGTTGTAGCTGAGATGTGTGATCGTGTAGTAGTTATGTACGCAGGACGAGTGGTGGAAGAAGCAGATGTATTTGATTTATTTGAAAGTCCAAAACACCCATATACCCAAGGATTAATTGGATCGGTGCCAAAAATTGGGGCACGGCGCGATAAACTTGATTCCATTAAAGGAAATGTGCCGGATCCAAGTAATATGCCGAAAGGATGCAAGTTTGCACCAAGATGTAAAAATGTCATGCCTATTTGTTTAGAAAAAGAGCCAACCATAACCCAACTGGAAAATAACAGAATGTGCAGTTGTTGGCTTTATGAGCAGGAAAGGGGCGAGGTTCATGCCTAGTACTCTTTTAAAAGTGGAGAAATTGAAAAAATCCTTTGATATTCCAGGTAACATGTTTGAAAAAAAGAAAACCTTGAAGGCGGTCAATGATGTTTCTTTTGCCATCACCGAAGGGAAAACGTTTAGCCTTGTCGGGGAGAGTGGATGTGGAAAATCAACAACAGGTCGACTCATTTCGCGATTATTACAACCCAATCAAGGTGAAATTTGGATTGACGGGGAAGAGATTTCGAAAAAGAAAGAATCCCAGTTAAAAACAATGAGGCAGAAGGTCCAAATGATCTTTCAAGACCCATATGCTTCGTTAAACCCTCGCATGAAGGTTCGGGATATTATTGCAGAACCTCTTGTCATTCATACGAAGTTATCTAAGAAAGAGCAACAAAAACTAGTTTCCGAGATGTTAGAAGTGGTGGGGTTGAATGAATATCATGCCGACCGTTATGCCCATGAGTTCAGCGGCGGTCAACGTCAGCGTATTGGAATTGCCCGTGCCCTGATTATGAAACCACGACTCATTATTGCCGATGAGCCAGTTTCGGCATTGGATGTCTCCATCCAATCACAAATATTAAATCTATTAAAAGATTTACAAAGTGAATATAATCTCACCTATTTATTTATATCCCATGACCTAAGTGTAGTTGAACATATAAGCGACTATATCGGTGTGATGTATTTAGGGACGATTGTGGAATCCGGACCAAAAGAGAACATATTCTCAAATCCGCAGCATCCTTACACGAAGGCATTGTTATCATCCGTGCCGATACCGGATCCGAAGTTAAGAAGGGAACGGATTATTCTTAAAGGTGATTTGCCAAGTCCGGTGAATCCCCCTAAAGGGTGTCGTTTCCATACACGTTGCCCTGTTGTTACGGAAATGTGTAAAACGATTGAACCTGTTATGAAGAAAGGTCTAACAGACGATCATTTTGTTTCTTGTCATTTAATTAAGTAATAGGAAAAAACAAACATTGAAGAGGGGTTGAAAGAGATGAAGGTAGGATTAAGCACATATAGTTTAGTAAGAGAGTTAAGAGAAGGAACAATGAATGTTTTAGATGTCATTCAGTGGATTTCTGATAATGGCGGAGAACATATGGAAATCGTTCCTTATGGTTTTACTGTTGTAGATAATGTTGAATTGGCTGATCAAATTAAAGAAAAAGCGCAATCAGTTGGGATTGAATTATCGGCGTACTCAATGCCGGCAAATTTCGTCCAAGATACAGAGGAAGCGTTTCAAGAAGAGGTTGAACGAATTAAACAGCATGTGGATATTGTTAACCGATTAGGAATTAAAATTTTACGCCACGATGTGACGGCATTTACCTTACCTCCAGAATCGATGACGATTCATTATTTTGATAAACATTTTTCCCAATTAGTTAAAGGAAGTCAGTTAATTGCAGACTACGCAGCGCAATATGGCATTACAACGACGATCGAAAACCATGGCTTCAATGTTCAAACAAGTGATCGTGTCCAACGAGTTATTCATGCAGTCAATCGGGATAATTTTAAAACAACTTTAGATGTTGGAAATTTCTTATGTATTGATGAAGATCCACTTGTAGGAGTGAAAAAGAATCTTCCATACGCGCAAACAGTTCATTTTAAAGATTTTTATGTTCGTCCTTATTATGAAAATCCAGGTGGCGGAGACTGGTTTATTACTGTAAATGGGAACTACTTACGCGGTGCCATTGTTGGACATGGGGATATCAATATCCGCGAAGTTATCAAGCTTGTCAAACAGTCCGGCTATGATGGGTATCTTACGGTGGAATTTGAAGGGATGGAAGATTGTAAGGTCGGTTCAAAGATTGGTATGGATAATGTGAGAAGACTTTGGAATGAAAATTAAGAACCTAATTTAACAAAAGGGGGATTCGTTTAATGGCTAAATTACGTGTTTGTGTGATTGGAACAGGGACTATATCGGATATGCATTTTCAATCATACGCCAAACATCCAGATGTCATTCTATATGGAGTGTTTGATTATGTACGGGAGCGGGCGGAGGAAAAAGCGCAAGCATATGGGATACCGCATGTATACGAAGAGTTACATGAGATATTTGCCGATCCACAGGTGGATGCTGTTAGTATTTGTACATGGAATAATAGCCACGCTGAACTTGCCATTGCGGCACTTGAAGGTGGGAAGCATGTTCTTGTTGAAAAACCGTTATCCTTAAATCTTGAAGAGGCCATCGAAGTCCAAAAAGCAGCACAAAAAAATAACCGCCTCCTGCAGGTAGGATTTGTCAGGAGATTCGCGACGAACACAAAAGTATTAAAATCCTTCATCGATGATGGTAAATTAGGTGACATTTATTATGCGAAGGCGTCCTGTATTCGCCGTATCGGAAATCCGGGAGGCTGGTTTGCGGATAAGGAAAGATCCGGAGGAGGTCCGCTAATCGATCTTGGCGTCCATGTCATCGATATTTGCTGGTATTTAATGGGGCGGCCAAAGGTAAAGTCAATTTCGGGTCATACTTATCACCAACTTGGTAACAGGGCTAATGTAAAGAATCTAAAATTCTACAAAGCAGCCGATTATGATAAAGGAAAGAACACCGTAGAGGATTTGGCTAATGCGCTTGTTACCTTCGAAAATGGTGCCTCCCTTTTCGTCGATGTTTCTTATACTTTGCATACAAAAAAGGACGATATTCATGTGAAGCTATTTGGCACAAAAGGTGGAGCTGAATTAGAGCCTGAATTGGTGATGATTAGTGAAGAAAATGATACGATCATCAATATTCATCCACAAATCGATCATTTATCATTTGATTTTGAGAATGCGTTTCAAAATGAAATTGATTCTTTCGTTCAATGTTGCTTGACCGGTGCAGAATCCATTGCTCCTGTTGAAGATGGTGTCGAAATGATGAAAATTTTAACAGGAATTTACGAGGCGGCAAGTAAAAAGTGTGAGGTGGTATTTTCCTAATGCCAAATTCTGTGCTGATTTCTAATAAAACGGGGATTATTGTAGATAGTCTACGCTTGCCACTTTTTGAGGGATTAAGTAAAGCGAAAGAAATGGGCGCTGACGGTGTTCAAATCTATGCCGTTGATGGTGAAATGGCCCCGGAAAATATGCTTCCTGCTGATCGCAAAAAATTAAAAAACTATCTTGAATCATTAGATTTAGAAATTGCTGCATTATGCGGAGATCTTGGTGGACATGGATTTCAAGATGCACAAATGAATCCTGAAAAGATTGGAAAGTCTAAAAGGATTTTAGATCTAGCAGTCGAATTAGGAACGAATATTGTTACGACCCATATTGGAATGATTCCCGAAGCAGAAGATAGCCAAATTTACGAGACGATGCAGAAGGCTTGTGAAGAATTGGGCGTTTACGCAAAAAGCTTAGGAGCATTTTTTGCTATTGAAACAGGCCCTGAACCATCTAAACGGTTAAAAACATTTTTAGATAGCTTAAGCACCAATGGCGTTTCGGTGAACTTCGATCCTGCGAATATGGTCATGGTGACAGGGGATGATCCGATAGAGGGAGTCAAATGTTTAGCAGATTACATTGTCCACACCCATGTAAAAGATGGGATTCAATTAAAACCGGTGAATCCTCGTGATGTTTATGGGTATCTTGGCTATGGCGGTGGAGTTGACCATGAGAAGATTGCTGAGATGGTTGCTTCAGGTCAATATTTTCGAGAAGTGCCATTAGGCCAGGGAAGTGTTGATTTTCCTAAATACTTTGCTGCCTTAAAAGAAATCGACTATCAAGGATACTTAACAATTGAAAGAGAAGTACATCATAACCCTATCAAGGATATTTCAGCTGCGATTGAATTTATTAAACGTTTTAAATCCAAATAGAAGTCGAAAACAATCCTAAAAGAGGGGTATGATGCATCTCTTTTAGGATATTTATTTTATAATAGATCTTAGAACGATATGAGAAATGATAGAGAAGGTGCCGTTAATGGAAAAGCAGGACCAAATTTTAATGAAACAGCAGAATAAATCATTAGTCCTTGAACTGATTAAAAGTCAATCACCCATTTCAAGATCGGAACTCGCTAAGATCACTAAGATGAGTCCAACTTCTATTAGTAGAATTGTTAACGAGCTATGTCAGCAAGGATTTGTAAAAGAAACAGAATTGGTTACATCGGGGGTTGGAAGAAAGGCCACACTTCTTGAAGTTTGTGGTGATGTCCTTTATACGATTGGAATTGAATTAGATAAATCTGTAATAAAAATTGGACTGGTAAATTTTATAGGGGAAATCGTCTGCTTAGAAACGCATAACCGAAATCCAGAGGAAGATTATCAGGACATGTTGGAAAATATTTTCCGATACATTAAACAGATCATCAATGAAAATACCATCGCCATGGAAAAAGTCATTGGTGTTGCTGTAGGTCTTCCAGGATCGATTGATCATAAAAATGGAATTGTAAGGCTTTCAGATCAGTTGTGTTTGGAAAATGTTCCATTCGCACAAGATTTAAAGAGAATTACGTCCCTGGAAGTGATTATTGATAATGAATTAAAAATGAAAGCGGTTGCTGAAAATACGTTAGGAAAAGCGAAAGACTCACAAAATTCAATACTAGTTGGGATTGGTTCCGGAATCGGTGCCGCCATTATTCTTAATGGTGAGGTTTATCGTGGAAAAGCGAATAATGCAGGAGAAATTGGCCATACAGTAGTGAATCCGAATGGGAATGTTTGCAAATGCGGGAAAATTGGCTGTTTAGCTACTTATATTTCAGAAGGTGCCATTCTTGCTGATTGTCAAAAGGTAAAAAACGTTTCATCATTTGATGATTGTATTCTGGCATTTAAAAACAAAGAGTCTTGGGCAATCAATATTTTAGATCGAACTCTCACCCATATTGCCCTTGTTATCAGTGATATGGCATGTTTTTATAACCCGGAAGTCATCATATTAAGTGGAGATTTCATCGATAAAATTCCGGAAGTCAATCACTACATAGAAGAAAAATGTCAAAGATATATGTGGGAGCCAATAAAGGATACGTTGCGAATCGAATACTCTCTTTTAGGCGAACAAGGGGTAGTTCTTGGTGGGGCCATTCAAGCACAACATATCTTAATGAATTTAATTTAGTTACAGGAAAGAGGAGAACTTACTATGGGGTATGAAATATTAATAGAAGAAACACGAGCGGGGTTGGTAGAAAATGTTCACTTCGGTATTATTTGTGGTTTGAATGAGGAGAAAGAAAAGATCTATCAAATAGGGGACCCGGAACAAGAAGTATTTTTTCGATCTGCTGCTAAACCGATTCAAGCCTTACCGATTTTTTTATCAACGATTATTGAAAAATACAATCTAACGGAGGAAGAAGCTGCTTTGTTTGCTGCCTCACACCGGGGAGAAGAAAATCATATTTCCGCTCTTAAATCGATGCTTAACAAACTACCAGTCGAAGAAACGGATTTATATTGTCCCCCTTCGTACCCGTTAAATAGGGAGCCGCGGGAAAAAATGATTCGATTAGGCGAACAGAAAAGAAGACTTTATCATAATTGCTCCGGCAAACATATGGGATTTGTAGCTGTTTGCAAAGAAATGGGCTATCCTGTAGCTAATTACTGGGAACCAAATCATCCGCTTCAACAACATATTGCTCAGATTTTATCCACACTATCTGAAGTTCCTATTTCCAAAATCAAGATTGGAATTGATGGCTGTGGTGTTCCTGTATTTGCGATTCCATTAAGCTCAATGGCGCTTACTTATTTAAAATTAGCCTGTCCAGATTTAATAGAGGATTCAAAGCTAAGAAATGCTGTACAAAAATTGACAAACACTATGAATCACCAGTATAACATGATTGCTTCGGAGCACTTTATTTGTTCCGTCCTATTACAAGATCCTAATATCGTCGCCAAAGGCGGAGCACAAGGGGTTTATTGCTTCGGATTAAAAAATGAACGAATCGCATTTGCTTTAAAGGTGATCAATGGTTCGGAAGATGTGTGGCCAAACATCGTCGCATCCATTCTTGATCAAATAGATTACAAGAATAAGGAAACCATTCAAAAACTAAGACGATTAAAACCCTCACTTGTCAAAAATGATTCAGGCATTGAAGTCGGCGCTATTAAAGAGAGATTTGCTTTATAAAAGGATGTGCTCTTATTAAGTAGTTCAAACGTTCCAGTAGAGATTCCTATCAAATAGTATGCTAGTTAGTAGACCAAATCCATTTTGTGATTTGGTCTTTCATTTTTACCTATATATTTTTAGCAAGCTATTAAGTAGGTAATTGATGTTGTTCTTGGGTAATCAAAGATAATCATAATAAGCGGATATTTTCCGGTTAGACAGCTGAATCGGGCTTGTTTCGGGGTGAATAAGCGGAGGTTTTCCGATTAAGTAAAGAAAAATTAAGTGTTTTCATGATTTTTGAGTTAATAGTCGGAATTCTTCCGTCTATTTCAGGTATTTTCAGTGCAATATTTTAATTAAGGGAAATTTCTCCGCTTATCAAACTCAATTTAATGTCCGATGAACTTGAACAGCTTTTTTTGAGCTAGAAAGCAATTTTGATAAGGAAAAAGGAATAGTTAGACAATTTAACGAAGTAAAATAAACTAAGAAGGATAATGAAGGAATGGAGAGGTGTGTAATGAAAGTTTTCAAATTTGTAAGTGGATTAGCATTGGTTGCCCTGTTAGTAAGTGGTTTTGGTGTGGTTCCTACCCAGGAAACAACCGTACATGCATCAAGTTACACAAAATCTGTTAGTACAATGAAAGCAAAATATGCAAAGCAGATCAAAGAACTTCGCAAAATTATATCCTCTAATACTTCTTCGATTAACGGAACGAAAAAAGAATTAAATGGATTCAAAGAATTAGGGAAAACGAAGTTTGATCGTGAATTATCTTCATTAGAAGCGAGAGTAATAAAGGAAGGTAAAACAAATGCTTCGTTAACTAGTAAAGTAAATAAGTTTGAAAAAGAAGTGAAGGCACAGAAAAATACTAGAAAAGATTCGGCATTAGGCAAAACATCTGCATCTTTAAAGAAGCAATTAGTTGCATTAAAAACGGAGATTGGCAAAACAAAAACAGAGGTAACAAGTACAGGGAAAAAGAAGAAGGCGGAACTAGAATTAACTATGGCAAAGCTTTTTATAACGAATGTGACAGATGAGCAGTTAGATGGGATTTATAACAATAAGGTTACGATACAAAAAATGAGAGGCCAAATTAAAGAACTATTGACAACTACCCCAAGTCAATATGATGCGGAGCTAAAGAAAATTGATAATCAGTTAGTGTCACTTAATACTCGTTACGACGATGTGAAAAAGCAAACACTCTCGATTAAAACTAAGGTAAAAAATGCAAAATCAACGACTACGATAGCAAAATTGTATCATCATGATATTCAAGTTATAGAGGCGAAGTTAGAAAAGCTATTGTCCGATTTAATCGAAGGTTGCAGTGAACATTTAAGTGCAGTTGCGGATCAAGTAAATGAAGTAGCAAAAGAACGTCAATTTAAACATTACATGAACAATTATGATGAAATGAACACCTTGAAGGAAAAGTTACAATTTGTTTCAACCGTGGATGAAAATGATGCGGATGATTTAAGAAAGTTGCTGCATGAAAAAGGGGTATCGTTTAGTGAACTTGATCGCGTAGCATGGGGCTATTTTTATAAATTACAAGACTATCGAACAAAAAATTATAAAGTAGTAGAAGATGCCTATAATAAGTTACAAAAGTTCTCTTCCCAAGAAGACGACCAAGCATTTTCGACACAACTTACTCTGGTAAATGGATTAATCGATACATTTATCAGTAACCGATCCGTGTATGCGAAAGCGGAAAAAGAAAAGATTTTGGCGAGCTATTAGGAGACGCTTCACTTTCTACCTTGAATAAATAAGTTAAATAAATTTAACACTATTGTCACATTTTAGCGTTTATAATAAAAATAAAGTTTATTTAACTTAAGGAGGTAATTAAATGGAAAATACAAAAAATACTCCATCAGTTCCTCATTCGAATGAAAACAAAAAAGGTGATTATGGTACAGATACTAGTGAAGTGCACTCGGCTATAAAAGAGACAATCATTAAGAATAGAGAAATGATAAGAAAAAATCGTGAATTATTAGAAAAAGACCATTGAGCCATGGGGACGGTTCTCTTGCTTACTTGCAACGAGAGAATCGTCCTTTTGTTTTGCTCCCCATGTCAAAAAGAGATTTATGGTTTGATACTCTCGAAAAATTAGGGTATGACGCCCCTTATGAACAGGACATTCCCGAAGAATTCAATTCTGAAAAATGGTACAACAAATAAGCCTCCAGTTTGGGGCTTTTTGTTTTGGATTTAACTTATGAAGGGGTAACTGCAAGAATTAAGATGGATCCAAGTGAGGGAAGTGACAGGATTTATTGCTAAGTAGAAGGGATAGTGGACCGAGTCTTCTATCCCTTTATAAATTAAATCGATGAACATACAATAAAAACGTATTTCTAAAGCTGCGTATGCACCACAAAACTAAAAGTATGATGCACAAATAAGAGTCTATGAGTCACAAACCGAAATCTATGATCCACAAAAGTGAAAAAGGTGAATTCTCAAGCTGCGTATGCGTCACAAACTGGAAAGTATGATGCACAAAGAGGAAACGATGAGTCACAAATTAAAATCTATGATCCACAAAAAGAAAACCGGTGAATTCAAAAACTGCGTATGCACCACAAAACCAAAAGTATGATCCACAAAAAAGAAACGATAAGTCACAAACCAAATCCTATGATCCACAAAAAGATCAATTTCTAAAGCGAGTAATAGTCTGTGATTATGAGAAGGTAAGTCCTAATAATCTATGGTATGATGAAAAATAAAACGGCTTATATCATGCCAAATCTTTGGAGGGACGACTATTGAATTGGCTATCAGCACTAGAAAAATGGACAAGTTATAAAGATTTAAACATTGAGCTAAAAGAACAATTGAACCAGTTGGCAGGAAACGACAAAGAACTAGAGGATCGATTCTACAAAAATCTAGAGTTCGGAACCGGTGGAATGCGTGGGGAACTTGGTGTCGGAACGAACCGCATGAATATTTACACGGTGCGCAAAGCTTCCGAAGGATTGGCGCGATATATCGAAGGGCAAGGCGACTTGGCGAAGCAACGTGGAGTGGTCATCGCATATGATAGCCGCCATCAATCACCCGAGTTTGCCTTAGAAGTAGCGAAGACGGTTGGTCAACATGGGATCAAAGCCTATTTATTTAGCGAGTTGCGCCCGACTCCAGTGCTCTCATTTGCAGTACGCTACTTGTATGCATTTGCAGGGATTGTCATCACCGCTAGTCATAATCCGTCTGAATACAATGGTTTAAAAGTATATGGTTCAGATGGTGGGCAGCTGCCGCCTAAAATGGCTGACGAGTTAGTTCGGTACGTCAATAAAGTAGAGAATGAATTAACGATTGAGGCAGCAGATGAGCAAGTGCTTGAGGAGAAGGATCTTCTTACTTACATCGGAGATAAGGTCGATCGCGCTTATTTAGCTTCACTCCAGACGATTCAGCAAGATCCAAGCCTTGTACAATCGGTCGCCGACTCATTGAAAATCGTGTATACCCCTTTGCATGGAACCGGGAATATTCTTGTGCGTAAAGGACTTGAATCTTTTGGTTTCCGAAATGTGACCGTGGTGAAGGAACAGGAGTTGCCGGATCCTAATTTTTCAACTGTGGACTCTCCGAATCCAGAGGAACATGAGGCATTTAAATGGGCCATACAATACGGAAAGAAAATCGATGCGGATCTTTTATTAGGAACCGATCCCGACACCGATCGATTAGGGGTGGCGGTGAAAAATCGAGATGGTGAGTATGAAGTACTAACGGGAAATCAAATGGGTGCCTTAATGCTTCATTATTTATTGACGAAAATGAAGGAAAACCGAACACTTCCTGCCAACGGAATCGTGATTAAAACGATTGTGACTTCTGAAATAGGTCGTGTCATTGCAAATTCCTTTGACATCCCTACTATAGACACCTTAACCGGCTTTAAATTTATTGGCGAAAAGATTAAAGAATTTGAACAAACGGGTGAGCATACCTTCCTTTTTGGTTATGAAGAAAGTTATGGTTATTTAATCGGGGACTTTGTTCGGGATAAAGACGCCGTTCAATCCGCTGTATTTGCTGCAGAAGTGGCGGCGTATTATAAATCACAAGGGAAATCAATGTACGATGGACTGTTAGAGATTTTCGAGAAATACGGATACTACAACGAATCTTTGCATTCCTTAACCTTGAAAGGAAAAGAAGGAACGGAAAAAATTGCTGACATGCTGCGAACACTTCGACAACATCCTCCAACGGAAATCGCGGGATTGAGTGTTTCCATTGTCGAAGATTATCTATCCGGCACACGGACGCTTATACAAACAAATAAAAAAGAAACAATAAACTTACCGTCATCCAATGTATTGAAGTTTTACCTTGAAGATGGTTCATGGTTCTGTGCCCGGCCATCAGGAACTGAGCCGAAGGTGAAGTTTTACTTTGGTGTAAAGGCGGGTTCTTTGAAAAAAAGTGAAGAATTAAATACGAAGCTGCAAGAAGAAGTGATGGGACTTGTGCGGAGTATGTAAATGTCTGCTAAGACGAAAGTACCAATAGAATAAAAAATGGACTAGGAAGTTAGTTTCCCGGTCCATTTTTTTAATCCTTTAACCTGTCAATTTTGTCCTATTCGAACATAATGCCTATTTTCTTCCCTCAGTACATTTTACCTAATTTTCAGAAAAAACAATATCCATAAAAAACACAACAATATCCTTGTTGTGTAAGCGTTTTTATTTAAGTAGCCTAAAGTTAATGTAAAAGTGGTATTTGCTGTAGAAGCCGGGTTTAATCCAAACTTTTTAATCATTCGATTAGTATCAAACAAACTCCTCAGATTATTAAAATGTTTATGTAAGATTCTCATTTCTATAGCTGTATCCTTTTATATTAATATCTTTGGTTCATAGGAGGAGATAAAGTGGGGAAGCAGCATTTCAAAAAATCCTTTAGTACAATTGTTGTACTTATGGTGATTTTGATCACGTGTATGGGGAATTTTGTTCCACCATTGCATGCAGTGGCGAAAACGGGGGTAAATCATCTAAGTACAAGTAATGAGGACTCTGTAGACATTTTAGATGACAAACTGGAAGAAGGTGATTTTACCATTATCTCTGGGGATGGAAAAATTACCTATAATGAAGATGGTTCTGCAACCTTCCGTGTAACTTCTAGTCAAAAAAATCGCATCGTTTACAATGGAATGGAAAAAATTAAGAATGGCAGCTTTGAAGCGGACATTACACCTGACACCGATAACATGAACCGCTTTGGTTTAATTTATCGTGTTCAAAATTCATCGGCTTACACATACGTAGGAACAGGTGATCAGAACAACCAATATTTTGGAGAAGTTTTTGGACCTTCAAATAGTTGGACATCGATGACATCCAGTGTTCCGCTAATAGCGAATCAAACCTACCACTTACGTCTGAAATTCCTTGATGATTCAGCAACCCTTTACATTGATGGTGAAAAGGTGAATACATGGACATTAGCAGGCGGTGTAGATCAACCTGGTTTCGTTGGATTCGAAAAAAGCCGTGGTGCAGCAAATGTTACCATTTCTAATATCAAAATTAACGAATATGAGCCACCAAAAGCTCCTGACACTCCGCCGATTGAAGATACACTCAGCTCAAAATATATGGATGTCACAATTGATCAAGTATTCCCGCGCGTTGTGAAATATAATGTTGGTGATAAGGAAATGAATGGACAAGAATCTCCTGTTTACGGGTTAAAAGTTAATGGCACACTTTATTATCCCGAAGTTACTTTTAAGAAGGTAAGTAAAAGTAAAGCGGAGTATACATTAAAAGTAGTGGATGCGGACGAAAAACTTGATGCAATATTTAACGTTTCATTGAAGGTCGATCATAATAAAGTAATCTATCAATTTGATAAAATCACGAACAAGGACAGCGCAACCATTGAATCGGTTGAGTTTGCTGACATGAACTTTATCTCCGTGAATTCTAATCAAAAAAACGCAACTGCTAAATTAGCTAAACTTAGCAGCGATGTCACAATATCAGGTGATCTGGATGTAAGAGTTGATTCATCTATGGGAAATATCGGATCGAAAGGCTCCTATTATGCCGGATTTTTGTCAAATGATCAATTGAGTGCCGGCATTTGGTCCAGTTCAGAAGTTAATGGCTATGGGAACCTAATTGCCAGTCGATTTGAAAATGAAAATGGTGCAAAGACAATGGGTCTTGGTTCTAATGCACTTTACTATCACAAGCCATTTATGCCGAAGCCGCAATCAACGAAACCAACGATAAAAATAGCCATTGCCGAGGATTTGAACGATGACCATGAAATCAATTGGCAGGATGGTGCCATTGCTTATCGTGAGATCATGCAAAAAATTAAAGGTTCGGAAGATGTAAATAATAATGTAGGCACACGAATTGCTATGAATTTTGGCTCACAAGCACAGCAGCCATTCTTAAAAACATTAGATAATGTAAAAAAGGTAGCTCTGGCAACAGATGGGCTAGGTCAGGCAGTTTTGTTAAAGGGCTATGGGAGTGAAGGTCATGACAGCGCCCATCCTGATTACGGCAATGTTGGTGAACGGATGGGAGGCGCTGAAGATTTAAACAAGCTGATTAATGAAGGTCATAAGTACAATACCGAATTTGGTGTTCATATAAACGCTCAAGAAACGTACCCTGAAGCTGCAGCATTTAATGAAGATTTTATTGACGGACCAAATTCGAAAGGTTGGGGCTGGCTAGACCAATCTTATACTATCAATAAATTAAAGGATTTGTATTCCGGCACTCGTGCCAAAAGGCTGGATGAATTAAAGGCCGCTGCACCGGCACTTGACTTCATTTATTTAGATGTCTGGTATCAAGATCAATGGGAATCGGATCGAATTGCCGAACAGCTGATGGACCGCGGCTGGAGAGTATCAACGGAAACTGGTACATCTGTAGCCAATTACTCAACATGGCAGCACTGGGCTACTGATAAAAATTACGGGGGACCGGCCAGCAAAGGAATCAACTCGGATGTACTTCGTTTTATTAGTAATCATCAAAAGGATTCTTGGGTATTGAATTGGCCGGAGGCAGGCGGAACAGCTGATCATCCTCTACTTGGGGGATATGAACTGGCTGGTTT
This sequence comes from Heyndrickxia vini, assembly GCF_016772275.1. Taxonomy (NCBI): domain Bacteria; kingdom Bacillati; phylum Bacillota; class Bacilli; order Caryophanales; family Bacillaceae; genus Heyndrickxia; species Heyndrickxia vini. The sequence continues at coordinate 682,947 of NZ_CP065425.1, forward strand.
TGAAGGATGGCAATCGGATAAGAACTTTGATAACTTCATCCGAATGACATTTGATACGAATGTTCCTACTAAATTTTTGCAAAAGTATTATGTAACGAAATGGACAACAGTTGATGGAGATAAGCAAAAAACAAACTTGGAAAAAGAAATTAAATTAACTGATCCTAGTAACGGAGATGTTGTCGTTGTCACGAGAAAAGATAACTCTAGGGAACGTGTGATTACACTTAATGGAAATATTGTCCTTGATGAACATTCTTATCTAATCCCTTGGGCTAAACAAGACTTTAAAACAAAAACGCCTGATTCCAAAAAATTATATCATTGGAATTTGAAAGGCGGTACGACCACTTGGACACTTCCGGATGAATACAAAGGTGCATCAAGTGTCAATGTATACAAATTAACCGATCAAGGTAGAACGGATGAAAAGAAAGTAAAAGTGGTAAATAATCAAATTACGCTGACAGCTGAGGCAGCAACTCCATATATCGTTGTACCAAAAAAAGCGAAGGGATTGCAAATCGATAATTGGAGCGAGGGTGCTCATGTTTATGACACAGGATTTAATTCAGGAACAGTAACAGATAAACATACATTAATCGCCGGGGATAAAAAATCTGTAAATGTCAAACAAACCAATCAAACAGGAAGTGCACGTAACTTAAGCAGCGGTGACTATTTCTTAAATATCGATAATCCGTCAAAAACTACATCCATGATCCGCACGATTACAGACTTAAAACCTGGGAAAGAGTATGTGGCAGAAGTTTATGTTGAAAACAATAGTGATGCGAAGGCATCCATAGAAGTCGTTACCGGGAAAAAGCATACGAAAAGTTACACCCTTCGTAGCTTGCAAAAGAACTATGTCAAAGCGGATTCACATGCTTCAAATGATGGAAGCAATAGTAAAATGCAAAGAATGAAAGTAAATTTTAAGGCTACATCAAAAACAGCCCAATTATTACTTAGCCGGGACCCTGGTAGCGGAAATACAAAATTTGATGATATTCGGATCGTTCAGAAGTCATTGTCTAATGATGTTTCTACAAATGTATTTGAACAAGACTTTGAATCTGTTGTCCAAGGGATTTACCCATTTGTTATCGGGAATACAGAAGGTGTAGAGGATAACAGAATCCATCTATCTGAACTGCATGCTCCATATACACAAAAAGGATGGGCAGGCAAAAAATTAGTCGATGATGTACTAGGAGGAAAATGGTCCGTTAAAGTGAATACCGGAAACAAAGGTTTAGTTTATCGTACCATTCCCCAAAACTATCACTTTGAATCAGGAGTAACTTATAAAGTATCATTCGATTATCAAACGACAGCAAATGCGTATCGCTTCATCTCGGGGGATCAAGAAATTGATGTTCGAGACATTGCAAATGCGAAGGGATTAGGTGTGAATGACCTGCTTCAATCATCAACGAATACAAAAAGGGCAGAATTTACGATAACAGGGTCTGAAAATGGCCAAACTTATATTGGAATCTTTAGTGATGGAACAAGCTTGGACGGCGATACGGGCGCGGGGACATTTATGTTAGACAACCTGCGCATTGAAAGAGTGAACTAAGCTTACAGAAGGTGGGATAAGAACGTGGCCCTTTTTCCCGTCTTCTAAAGAAGACCGCCGGGACGAGAAAAATTCGTCCCGGTTATTTTTTTAAGGATTTGCTTCTTGCTTTTTTTGTTTTATTCGTTTTTGAGTTTTTGATATTTCTATAATGTGAAGGAGATACATTTGTTACACGTTTAAACGATTGAGCAAAGAAAGATTGCGAAGAAAACCCTGTTATTGCCGCAATATTCGAGATGGGATAGTTAGTCGTTTCCAGCAATATTTTACTTTCTCTAATCCGTGTCTGAATTAAGTACTCAATAGGAGAAACACCAACTAATTTCTTGAATGAATGGGCCAAATAGTATTTATTTATATGTCCAGCTTCAGCTAAAGTATCTAGATTAATGTTTTCACGAAAATGGAGCTTAATATAGTTTTTAATAAAAGCAATATCTTTGTTAATCTTTTGCGTAGAGGTTTTTTCTAAGTTGAACGCTTTTTTTCTCATCATTTTAAGCAATAGTATTTCTAGAATGTTTTGGACAATCAGTTCATAATCTTCTTTCTGGTTTTGGACTTCTTCAATTAATTGTTGGAGGTAAAAAAGATAAACATTCTGCTCCAGTTTAAAATTATAAAAGGTGACCTGGGAACCCGAATCATTTGGGTCAAAGAAGGAGAGACCTTGGATACCTAGTGCGATGTATTCAAGCGGGTCTCCATCGGCGGATTTTTCAGTGTGCTCTATATTCGGATTGATGACGATTAAATCATGTTCTGTAACGGGTACTTCTTGGTTTGAAAATATAAAAGTACCTTTTCCCTTTGTTATGTATAAAATTTCGGTGAAGTGATGGGTATGATTGGTGCTATGCCAATCCTTATCATATTTTGATTTGGTTACATAAAGAATTTTTACTGGAAGATGACCTCGATTAGACTGCGGTATTTCAACGATCTCATTTGACAAATAATCCCCTCCTTGTTGATTTTGGGAACATAGACCGTTCCTTTCCGCTACAGGAGCCTGCTTTTTCGCTAGAGTATCTGAGGTAATTGCACTTTTTTAATATTATAGAATTTTTATTCAATTTTTACAATGGAAAGCAAGATACATAAAAAACAGAGCAATATGTTTGTTGTGTAAGCGTTTTTCCAATCGTATACTTTAGGTATAAAGGGGGATTGAAGGATGAAGAAGACGTTAATGATGGCTGGAATGATCACTTTACTATCATTTGGCTTAATCGCTTGTCAGAACGGTGGAGACAAGAAGGTTAACTCGAATGGCGACAAAAAACAGACTTTACAAGTAGCTGCATTAGAATCAGCGTATGGGAAAGATATGTGGACAAAAGTAGCTAAGGCGTATGAAGAAGCAAATCCTAATGTGAAGGTAGAGTTGACGGTTGATAAGAACTTGGAAGAGGTAATCAGCCCGAACATGAAAGCTGGAAACTATCCGGATGTCGTTTTATTAGCAACTGGGAGGAAATTAGCACTGACTGAAACGCTGATCAAGGATAAAGCATTAGTAGATATTACAGATGTTTTTGATAAAAAAGTATATGGTGAAGATGTCAAAGTGAAGGATAAATTAATTCCAGGGTTTACTGATACACTTGCAACCAATCCCTACAACGATAATAAGACATACTTAGCCCCAATGTTCTATAGCCCTACTGGATTATTCTTTAATAAAGCATTGTTAGAAGAAAAGGGCTGGAAAGTACCGAAGACTTGGGATGAGATGTGGGCTTTGGGAGATAAAGCGAAAGCGGAAGGAATTTCCCTATTCACATATCCGACTACTGGTTACTTTGATGCATTCGTCTATTCTTTACTCTTAGAAGTGGGCGGACCGGAGTTTTATAATCGTGCGATGAGATATGAAGATGGTATTTGGGAAACTCCTGAAGCAACTAAGGTATTTGAAATTGTTGGAAAATTGGCGAAGTACACTGATCCAACAACAGTTGCGAATGGAAACGATAAAAACTATCAAAAAAATCAACAATTAGTTTTAGATGATAAAGCGCTCTTTATGCCTAATGGCACTTGGGTTGTAGGGGAAATGAAAGATGCTCCTAGAGCGAAAAAATTTGAATGGGGCATGACTGCTCTACCTGCAATTGAAGATGGCGGTGACCGCTATGCTTTTACTTTCTTTGAGCAAATGTGGGTACCATCGCAATCAAAAAATCAAGATGCTGCCAAGGATTTCTTAACATTTGTTTATTCTGATAAAGCTGCGGACATTTTCGCTGAATCAGGCGCAATTCAACCAATTGAAGGTATTTCTAGTAAACTCTCAGGAGACAATCAATTATTTTATAGTATTTATGATAATGGAGCAAAAGCAGGAATGGGCGGATTTGCTGCAACCGATCCTGTTGAAGGTGTCAGTATGGCTGATTCATTATTTGGAAGTATTGATAGTGTTGTTTCTGGTGACAAAACAGTTAAAGATTGGCAGAAGGCCGTTGAAAAGGCAAGTGACCAATTACGTCCTGCTTTAAAATAATAGTTTCACAAAGTAATAACGGTGAGCGCGATTCTCACCGTTATCTTTCATTAATAGAGGTGATGGCAGTGAATAAAACAACGGAGAAAAGGATTTTTATTTTTGTTTGTTTAGCACCCGCACTTATCTTGTTAGCGATATTCATGATTGTGCCTACAATAGAGGTATTTAGAATGTCCTTGTATAAATGGGGTGGGTTTTCAAATAATCAAGTATTCGTAGGTTTGGAGAATTTCAAAAAGTTATGGAATGATATGAATTTTATTCGCTCTCTCCAAAACAGTATTTTATTAATCGTGATTGTAACCATCGTTACGATGGTGATGTCTATTTTATTTGCCACATTATTAACGAGAGAAAAAATAAAAGGTAATGGCTTTTTTCGGATTATTTTCTATATCCCTAATATCCTATCAATTGTCGTTATTGCAGGTATCTTTTCGGCAGTATATGACCCATCAACGGGATTACTAAACAATCTATTCGCTGTCTTTAAATTTGAAGGTCTTCAAAAGATGTGGCTGGGGAATCAACAAATTGCGATATACAGTATAGGGGGAGCGCTCATTTGGCAATCCATTGGTTATTATATGGTCATGTATATGACGAGTATCTCCAGTATTCCGGAAAGTTTCTATGAAGCTTCTGCATTGGAAGGCGCGGGAAGGATTAGACAATTTTTTAGTATTACTTTGCCATTGATATGGAATAACATCCGGACGACGTTAACATTTTTTATTATCAGTACGATTAATTTAAGTTTTTTGCTCGTGCAAGCAATGACTGGCGGCGGTCCTGATGGATCTACTGAAGTATTTTTAAGCTACATGTATAAGCAAGCATACACCAATTCTTCTTATGGTTACGGTATGGCAATTGGGGTAGTTATCTTCTTATTCTCATTCGCACTATCGGCGATTATTAGTCGCGTCACCAAACGGGAAGTGCTGGAGTATTAAGGAGGTTCACGTTGATGAAAAAACAAAAAGGAATGAATGCAGAGAAAATTTACCGTTTATTTATCTATGTTGCCCTGATCACATTAGCCATTTCTATTATTATTCCTGTAGCATGGGTTTTCTTAGCTTCCATTAAACAGAATTCTGAGTTTTATGGTAGTCCGTGGACTATGCCGAAAGGATTTTACATTCAAAATTTCATCGATGCGTTTGAAAAAGCAAACATGGGCATGTATATGCTGAATTCGGTTATGGTTACGGCACTGGCACTTTTAATTTTACTGATTGTTGCTTTGCCGGCAGCATATGTTTTAGCAAGATACACGTTTAGAGGGAGTAAATTTTTTAACACATTGTTTAAAGCTGGGTTATTTATTAATGTGAACTACATTGTCGTTCCAATCTTTCTTCTTTTATTGAACGGGGATAACTTTTTACGTGGGCAATTTGGAGAAGGCTTTTTATTGGATAATCTATTTGTTTTAGCAGTCGTTTATGCAGCAACGGCATTGCCCTTTACCATCTATTTATTATCTAGTTATTTTCAATCGCTGCCTGCAACCTATGAGGAAGCGGCACTTGTGGATGGTGCCGGATATTTCATTACGATGATCAAAATTATGATTCCAATGGCTCGACCAAGCATCATCGCAATCATCCTATTCAATTTCCTTTCATTTTGGAATGAATACATTATTGCTTTGACTTTGATTCCGGGACCGAATAAAACGTTGCCTGTCGGGCTTATGAACTTAATGGCTGCACAAAAATCTGCCGCAAATTATGGCCAATTGTATGCAGGAATGGTTCTTGTCATGTTGCCAACTTTAATTTTGTACATATTGGTTCAAAAGAAACTAACGCAAGGGATGACTCTTGGCGGATTGAAGGACTAGGAGGATGAACATGGAAAAGAAAAAAGGACGCGTTACCCTACCAAGTGAGGAAAATTTCCTCACTGAAACAAAAGAATTGATGGAGAGATGGGGAGCGGATGCCATCCGAGACAGTGATGGCACGAAATTGGATGACAGCATTAAGCAATTAGATGCAAAAATTTATACGACTTATTTTGTTGCCCGCGGCCATAATGAATTTGCGCAAAAACATATGGAAGAATGCCAACAATTATATTTGATGAGCATGTTCAACACGGCGGTAACGGAAACTCTTGAAATAGATTTTATGAAGGGCTATTTTACGGAACAATTGAAGCCTGATTATGTGCATGATCCTAAGAAATACTGGGAAGTCATTGATCGGACAACTGGAAAAGTGGTTGATATTCATCAGTGGGAAGTAAATGAAGATAAGAATAGTATCTTAATTACCGATGCAATTCCTTGGCATGAATATACTGTGTCGTTCTTAGTTTATGCGATTTGGGACCCTACACAAATGTACAATCATATTACTAATAATTGGGGAGATAAAGCACATGATATTCCATTTGATGTAAGGCAGCCACATTCCAATGAGTATATGAAATCCTATTTAACACAATGGCTGCAAGAGAATCCGGATACTGATGTGGTTCGTTTCACAACATTATTCTACCATTTTACATTAGTATTCAATCATTTAGGCAAAGAGAAATTTGTTGATTGGTTTGGTTATGGAGCAAGCGTTTCTGTAGCTGCAATGGACGCTTTTGAACAAGAAAAAGGCTATCGTTTAAGACCGGAAGATATCGTGGATCAAGGATATTACAATACATCTTTCAGAATACCGACTAAAGCATTTATTGATTATATGGATTTTATCCAAAAATTTGTGGCTGAAGAAGCTAAGAAACTTGTGGGTATTGTTCATGAGAGCGGCAAAGAAGCGATGATGTTTCTAGGTGATAACTGGATTGGTACGGAGCCATATGGTAAGTATTTTGAAAATATTGGCTTTGATGCAGTTGTCGGTAGTGTTGGTGGCGGTGCAACATTACGGATGATAGCAGATATTCCACATGTTCGTTACACGGAAGGAAGGTTTTTGCCTTATTTCTTCCCTGATACGTTTTATGAAGGGAATAATCCTGTGATCGAAGCGAATGAAAACTGGCTTACGGCAAGAAGAGCCATCTTACGAAATCCTGTCGATCGAATCGGCTATGGTGGTTATTTGAGTCTCGCTTATAAATTCCCTGAATTTGTTGCTTATATTGAAAAGGTGACAGATGAATTCCGGAATATTTACGACACGATTAAAGGAATTAAACCTTATACGGGAATTAAAGTGGCTATTTTGAATTCATGGGGAAAAGTAAGAACTTGGCAAACCCATATGGTTGCACACGCCTTATGGTATAAACAAATCTATTCTTATTTAGGTGTATTGGAATCGTTAAGTGGTGCGGCTGTTGATGTTACGTTCATAAGCTTTGACGATGTAATCAGGGACGGTGTACCAAAGGATGTCGATGTAATTATCAATGCGGGTGACGCCGGGACGGCTTTTTCCGGCGGGGAGAAATGGGCTGACGAAAAGCTCATCACGACAATCAGAGCTTGGATTTATAATGGCGGCGGCTTTATTGGAATTGGTGAACCAACAGCTTATCATCATCAAGGCCATTATTTTCAATTAGCTGAGGCACTTGGCGTAGACAAGGAACTAGGGTTTAGTTTGTCGACAGATAAATATTTTACAACTGCTTTAGAAAAGCATTTTATTTCTACTGACAGTACTTCATTCGATTTTGGAGAAGGAATGAAAAATATTTATTCATTATCGGAGGATACCGAAATCATTGAGTATTCGAATGGTGAAATACATCTGTCCAGTCATGATTTTGGAAAGGGAAGAGGCGTTTATATCGCTGGTCTGCCTTATAGCGAAGAAAACACTCGTTTGTTGATGCGAGCATTATTTTACGCAGCACATAAAGAGGGTGAATTTCTTAAATGGCATGCTAGCAACGTATATTGTGAAGTACATGCGTATCCACTGATTCAAAAAATGGCAATTGTAAATAATTCGCTGAATGAACAAACCACACTTGTCTACGACGGCCAAGGAAACAGCCAAAAGGTAACATTGGCACCTAGTGAAATACAATGGAGGGATTTTTCAAATGAATCATAGGATTCTTGTTATTTTAAAGGTAGTTGCCTTTATTATTTGTATAGCCTTACTATTCATTGGTAAAAACACAGTTGGTAAACTCCATTTAGGTATAATGCTAATCGGATTAGCTGGTCTCCTTGGCTTGCTTTATGATTACAATCGAAAATATAGTTAGAACCTTTTGATCAATTCCTAGCATGCAGCGAGTTGGCAATGAAACAAAACCAACACCTGGTTTTTATTATAAAAAGGGAAGTTTCGGAAATAGGGGGGATTGTAAATGAGTATTTTAGTTCTCGGTGGGGCAGGTTATATTGGTTCACATGCAGTTTACCAGTTAATTGATAAACATTTTGATGTCGTCGTTGTGGACAATTTACTTACTGGACATCAACAAGCAATCCATCCAAAAGCAAGATTTTATCAAGGGAATATTAAAGATAAGGCATTTTTGCACCTAGTTTTTGAAAAGGAACAAATTGAAAGTGTTATTCATTTCGCCGCCAGTTCATTAGTAGGGGAGTCGATGACAAGTCCTATTAAATACTTTGACAATAATGTTTATGGTACACAAGTACTTTTAGAAGTAATGAACGATTTTGGTGTCAAACATATTGTTTTTTCTTCAACGGCAGCAACGTATGGTGAGCAGGAAGTCATACCAATTACAGAAACTGCTGAAACGAATCCGACCAACGCCTATGGAGAAACAAAATTAATAATGGAAAAGTTAATGAAGTGGTGTGATGCTGCATACGGGATTAAATATGTTTCTTTGCGTTATTTTAATGTTGCTGGTGCAAGAGCAACAGGAGAGATTGGCGAGGACCACGATCCGGAAACTCATCTAATCCCTGTGGTTCTCCAAGTACCCTCAGGCAAAAGAGATTTTATTTCTATTTTTGGCGACGACTATGATACTCAGGATGGGACTTGTATCCGTGATTATATTCATGTTGAAGATTTAATAGATGCACATATATTAGCGCTACAATATTTGCAAAAAGGTGGAGAAAGTAATGTGTTTAACCTTGGAAGCAGTAAAGGCTATTCCGTAAAAGAAATTGTGGAAGCTGCAAGGGAGATCACAGGGCATCCGATTCCAACAAAAATAGTAGAACGAAGAGCAGGTGACCCGAGTACATTGATTGCCTCTTCTGAAAAGGCAAAGCAAGTTCTTGGATGGAATTCGAAACGAACATCCATTCACCAGATTATTCGTGACGCTTGGAATTGGCATCGCACCCATGTAAATGGATATATGTAAGGAGGGATGAACATGAATGTGTATGGGTCCATTAACGAACTAGTCTTGAAAGCGATTGAATTACATATGATTCAGCAGGAGGATGAGATTTATGCACGAAACCAGATTATGGCCTTTCTCGGTTTGACCGATTTTTCGCAAAAAAATAACCATGTAGAGAGGCGTAATCTTGATGTTCCAGAACTTCTTGATGAATTGATGCTGTTTGCTGTTCAGGCGGGCATAATTGAGGATTTATTTGATGAAAGGGAAATGTTAAGCAGCCAAATCATGAATGTTTTTTTGAAACTGCCATCTGAAATTAATAAAATCTTTTATCAAAAATGGACGAACAGCCCTGAAAAAGCAACTGCCTATTTTTATGAATTAAGCCAAAATAGTAACTATATTCAAATGAAAAGAATCGCCGAAAATATTAATTACAAAGCCGTAACAGAATATGGCGAATTAGATATAACAATTAATCTATCAAAGCCAGAGAAAGACCCGAAGGAGATAGCTAGGGAAAAAGAGAGAAGAACGACCTCACATTATCCAACATGCCTGCTTTGTATAGAAAATGAAGGCTTTTCCGGCAGAATTGGTCATCCTGCGCGATCGAATCATAGAATGATTAGATTGGAATTGAATAAGGAACAATGGCTTTTACAATATTCACCATATGTTTATTATAATGAACATTGTATCGTACTATCCCATGAACATCGCAATATGGTGATTAATCGGGAAACATTTCAAAGACTTTTGGAATTTGTTGAGAAATTCCCTCATTATTTCATTGGCTCTAATGCAGACCTGCCAATTGTAGGAGGATCTATTCTTACTCATGATCATTATCAAGGTGGAAACTATGAGTTTGCAATGGTGAAAGCAAAGGATGAAATAGTATTTGCACTCGATGCTTTTCCAATGATTCATTTTTCGACGATCAAGTGGCCGATGTCCGTTATCCGATTAAGGGGCAGTGACATGAAACAAATGGTTGCTGCCTGTAACTATATTTTTGAAAAGTGGAAAGAGTATTCAGATCCCGTTTCAAATATTTATGCGTATACAGGCGGAACAAGACATAATACGATTACTCCCATAGCAAGAATGCGGAACGGTCGGTTTGAAATGGACCTAGTCCTCCGTAATAATCGAACAAATGAGGAGCATCCACTTGGAATTTTTCACCCTCACGCCGATGTGCATCATATTAAAAAGGAAAATATCGGATTAATTGAAGTGATGGGGCTTGCAGTCTTGCCTTCACGCCTGAAGGAAGAACTGTCAGAGGTGGAGAACTATTTACTAGACCGGACAAATCATATTAAACCCTGTCATCTTCCATGGTCGGACGAGATGAAAAATCGTTATCAAGATGAAATTACACCTGCAACCGTAAAAAAAATTATCCAAAAAGAGGTTGGATATAAATTTTTAAAGGTGCTTGAGGATGCAAGTGTTTTTAAACGAAAAGAAGGGCAGGAGGCATTTCGAACGTTTATTTTCTCACTATAATTCTGTTCGGTTAATGGGATGAGCTGGCTTGAGAAAAGTGTATTTGAAATGATTCAACATAGAAACATTAAATAACCTTCCCACCTTTCCTACAAAATGATAGATTAATAATTATATTATTAATACTTCGATAAAGAGGTGGTTGCGGTGAACTGGAGATTATTTGAGGAGAACCTAAGTAAACGAATGGAAGCTGACCATATCCCGGGAGTGGCTATTGCTGTCAGCAAAAATGGGGAAGTGATTTATCAAAAAGGATTTGGCGTAAAAGATCTGGAGTCCATGGAATTAGTAACACCAAAGACGATTTTTGGCATTGCTTCCGTTACAAAATCCTTTACTGCACTCGCGATTATGAAACTAGAAGAAGAAGGTAAACTGTCTATTCATGATCCAGTTATAAAGTACTTGCCAGAATTTCAGATTCCTAACATTGACGCGATGGAATCGATTAAAATCTATCATTTATTAACGCATACAACAGGTTTAGCACCGATTAGACGAAGAGAAGAACTAAATAAATTCCACGAACACTTAACCTATTTAGCTGAAAAGGAACATTCTTTACTAGGTAAGCCCGGAGAATATTTGAGCTATTGCAATGATACATTTTTATTACTAGGTGCCATTATCGAGCGATTGACAGGTCGTATATATAGAAGATATATAACCGAAGAACTGTTAACCCCGCTGCAAATGAATCGTTCCTCTTTTAGTATCGAAGAAATTAATAAACTGGATGATGTATCGAGCCCTTATGTATACCATCAGGAAACAGAACAATTTGAAAAGCAAAATTGGCCAACCTTAGGGAATTATGAGGTAGGTGGAGGGATTCGCTCGAATGTTCTGGATTTACTAAAATACGGTGAACTTTATGTCAACCAAGGTCTAATTGAAGAAGACACATTCATATCTAAGAATCAATTAGAAAAAATGCAAAATCCATATGTACATATAAACCGGAATTCGTATTACGGCTTTGCATTGCAAGTCACACCGGATTATCACGGTGTTACTTTAGTCGAGCATGGCGGTGGCCAACCAGGTGTATCCTCTAATTTTGGCTTTATTACTGAACATAAACTTGCGATTGCCGTTTTAACAAATGTATCAGACGCCCCTGCAAAAGATATATGGTTAGAAGTGGCGAATACGGCGTTAGAGCTCCCTATAAAAATAAATCATAATTATTTTGAACCAACCATCGAATTACCTGAAGAACGAAAAAAGAAATTTGTAGGCACCTATCAGTCAGAAGAAGGAACATATCTCCAGATTTTACTTGAAGGCAGCGTTTTACAAGCAAAAATTGATAACAAAATATTCACGTTAAGAGCTACTGACCAAACAACGCTTGTCATAATGGAAACCGATCGGCCAATCCGTTTTTATTTTAATCCAAATGATGAACCTTGGGCCGCTTTTCTCGGGTTAAGAATGCTATTGAAAACGGCCGGAAATTGAGGACAAAGAAATTAAAAAGAGCGGTGTATTTTTTCAATTAAAAAAATACAAAGAGGAGCGACCCGCATCGGCGAAAACGAAATGGTGGCTCTTCTCGTAATTCATTTACCCTAACATACCGACTTGCGATAGGTAGTTACAAATTTTCAAACCAGGGAGTTCTGAGCTCCTTGGTTTATTTTATGTTTCTTTTTCGATTTTCTCTAAAGAATAGAATTTGTTCTTTACTTTCAAAAATCATTTACGTGCGTCCTCTTTCATATTAATCTAATAAAGTAAAAGCTCAGATTTCCAATAAGTGTCTGTTCCGGTGAATTTGAAGTTTAATAGGAGATGTTTTTCTTGTTATTGAGAATAAATAAGCAGCTTGAAAAATTGATGCCGTTTATCACACCGGCTAGTGTGGTTCTTGGAGTGCTGTTAACCGCTTATATAAAGGATTTTTCTTATTTAATCCCATGGATTTTTGCATTTATGACCTTTTCGGGTAGCCTCGGTTCTAATTTTCAATCACTTAAACAATCGGTGACACACCCATTTCCGATTATTATTGCTATGCTGGTTTTACATATTGTGATGCCATTGTGGGCATGGGGGATAGGGTGCATTGTCTTTAATGGTGATTCCTATACGATCACTGGTCTTGTATTAGGAATGGTCATTCCAACTGGGATAACGAGCGTGATTTGGGTTTCCATTTATAAGGGGAATATGGCGTTAACGTTGTCACTCATCTTAATTGATACGTTATTGTCCCCGTTCATTGTTCCTTTGACGCTGTCGTTATTTGTTGGGCAGGAAGTTGAAATGGACATTTTCAGCATCATGAGTGGATTATTTGGAATGATTGTGGTTCCTTCCATTCTAGGGATGATTCTAAATCAATTGACACATGGAAGGGTAAAAGAAACTTTAGGAACAAGATTGGCCCCTTTTTCTAAAATATGCCTAGGGATTGTTGTCATGTTGAATGGGGCTGTAGTTGCTCCACATTTAAAAAATGTAAATTTGAAACTAATCGGAATCGGTGCTGTTGTTTTTCTCATTGCTTTCACTGGTTATTTATTTTCCTTTTTGATTGGTAAATGGCTAAAGAGAGACCGAGATACGATTGTTTCCTTAACGTTTCTTGGTGGGATGAGAAATATAAGCGCGGGAGCTGTCTTAGCTGTTACCTACTTTCATCCAAGTGTGGCCACACCAGTCATTATTGCGATGCTGTTTCAACAAGTATTGGCGTCATTATTCGGACATATGCTAGATAAGTATTTTCGTCGTTCAGTATATTTAGAGAAAAGGATTGCTTAGTGTGTCACTTTCACCAATAATTAAGACGTTTAACTGCGGTGGAACCATCCCTTCTTTCTCTAGTCGAAACTACAAAAACCGCTTTACTCATGAACTTGAAAGGTTGTAAATACGTTTAAGTGCGATGAAGAATGGATTCAAGGGGTAACCCCAAGAATAACTATGGATCACGTGAACCAAAGTAACAAGATTTATAGCTAAGTAGAAGGGATAGTGGACCAAGTCTGCTGTCCCTTTATCATTTTAAAATGATAGATGGTCTACAAACGGAAAAAAGGTAGATTCCCAAGCTGAGTATGCATCACAAAACCAAAAGTATGATGCACAAAACAGAACCTATGGGTCGCAAACAGAATTCTATGATTCACAAAACGAAAAAAGGTAGATTTCCAAGCTGCGTATGCGCCACAAAAGCAAAAGTATGATGCACAAAGCAGAACCTTTGGGTCACAAACAGAAATCTATGATCCACAAAACGAAAAAAGTAGATTCCCAAGCTGCGTACGGGTCACAAAATCCAAATAATTTGTTTATAGAAGTAAAGCCAAAAGAGAAATGCTAGTCAGATGTCACATGAATAAAATTCCAATTACCAGGAGACAGTAAGAGAAGTGTTTTTAAAAGATAAATGTATAAATTTTAAAACAAACAGAATCTGCTATGTCTAGCTTCAGCGCTTATCAGCAAACGTATTTCGACGCCTTCCACCGGGATAACTCAACATGACCCGCTACCTCGTCGTGACTCCTTCATCTCAGTAAAAGACTATGAAATTCATACGTCGAAAGTAAGGTGTTTATGCTTTTCTAATGTGGGGAGGATTTATATATATGATTCAATCTATCCAGGAATCCTTAAAAAGGAAGGTTGCTTGCTCGGAAGAGGTTGTTTCTAAAGAGTTACATACGGAAGAAAAATCGATTGAAGTTTTATATATAAATACGATTAGTGATGAGAAGATCTTTCAAGAATATGTGGTTGTTCCTTTTTTTGAAATTAAATCTCCTGAACGGTTCTTAGATTACCTGCAATCACAGCCAAAAATTAAACCGTTCGAGGATGAAAAGAAAACGCTAGATGAGTTAGTAAGAGGGGTTTCGATTCTTTTTTATCAGGATTTTATTTTTTTATTAGATAGTAAAATTGATCAAAATAATGCCGTTTTAGATACTACCATTGAAACGACCACACAAGGCCCGCAATCTGGATTTAGTGAAAGCTTGCCTACCAATCTGGGACTCATTCGTCAGCGATACCCGTCTACTACTTTAACTGTAGAATCTACAACGATTGGAACGGTATCGCAAACAAAAGTAATGATTCTTCACGATACCAAATATGCCGATCCCGCTGTTTTAGAAAGAATAAAAAATTTTCTTTCCTCCGTTGAAGTTCAAATGTTTCAATCGGGCGAACAGCTCCTTGATATTATAAAAAAAAGTAATCGGTCGCTGTTCCCGGTCATGCTCGTGAGTGAGAGACCAGACAGGGTAGCCGTAAACTTAGCTGGTGGAAAAGTAGTCTTGCTTACTTCCGGCTCACCATTTGCGGTCATTTTGCCAACCGTAATGAAGGATTTCATGGCTTCAATGGAGGATATCTATCAAACCTATTGGGTCGGCAGATTTCTACAGGTGCTCCGCTATATCGGATTTTTCTTGAGTATTACTTTACCTGGGTTATACGTTGCTTTGACAAGCTATAATCCCGAGGTATTTAGAGCTCAATTAGCGATATCGATTGCTGGAAGCCGTACAGGTGTCCCCTATCCATCTTTCATCGAGGTATTATTGATGCTATTTATGATGGAACTATTAACAGAAGCTAGTATCCGTTTGCCAAAAGCGATTGGTCCAACTGCAACAACGGTTGGCGGGTTGATTTTGGGACAGGCTGCTACGGAAGCGGATTTAGTTAGCAATATCATGATTATTCTTGTATCTGCCGTTGCGATTTCAAACTTTGTGGTGCCGATTAATGCTTTTAGTTTTGCGATCAGAGTGTTGAAGTACTTTGTGTTGGTGTTAGCAACGTTATTCGGATTAATAGGCGTTGTCATAGGATTCTTCATGATTATCGCCTATTTTGTGAAGCTGGACAGTTTTGGGGAACCGTTTCTTACCCTTGTTCAAAATAAATCAAAGAAAAATCTAGGAAACGGGTAAAGGAGCAGGACGTTGAATCGTTATTTTTTATACCTTGTATTAATAAACATGCTGATCAATGTCATTATGTTTGTTCCCAAAATTTTAATAGAGTATCGTTTTGAAGGGGCTGTCATGGGGATATTGATCGCTGTACCAATAAGCCTGTGCATAACATTTTTGTTCATTAAAGCCATGTCTAAATTTCCTGAACAGGGATTTCCCGAGATTTTTGCCTCAAGTCAGCATCGATTATTGAAAATCACCTGTTTTTCTATGATGCAATTTTTATGGTTTTCTGCGGGTTTGATTACCTTGCTTGAATTTATTGATATTTTAAATCGTTTCATCAATCCTGAATTTCCTAAGCTGATGATTTTAGCCATTTATTTAGTTTCCATTTGTTTTGTTATCCAGTTGCCGACTGATAGAGTTATGTATTTATTAGAAATTGTGCTTTTTATTAATACTCCATTAATTGGATTTATTATATTCAAGGCATATACGAATGAAAATATTAGCTGGGATGCCATCTTAGAGGTGGGAACTCACCTTTTTGAAATGCCAAATTTAAAAGTAATCGGCACGGCAACCTACGTATTTACTGGGTTTACCAATTTGATTATTTTCAACCGTGTGATTAAGAAAACATTATCTAATTGGAATTTCGTTGCTATTTTTTTATTGGGCTGCGTTAGTTTATTCACCACTTTTTTTATCCCGATTGGGTTTAATGGGGCGGATCAAACGGAGGAATTTCTTTATCCATGGATTTCAACCTCGGACTCGATTCGAATGGTCTATAGTCCAATTGAGCGAGTGATCTTCTTGTTCCTCATTTTTTATATGAGTACAGTACTTATTAGTGTTTCTGTTCACTGGCATGTTGCCTTTGAATTAATGAAAGGAACCTTTAAAAAGAAATCTAGTAAAAAGCAAAACGGGACAGTTATTGCCCTTTATGTTTGTCTTTCCATTGTTGGTGTTACTTTTACAAATACTGTTTTATTAAATACATTCACATCTTACTGGATGGTCGTCCGATTCATTGTTGAAATACTTTTTGTCGCGAGTTTCTTTTTGTGGGCAAGGAGGAGAACACTATCAAAAAAATAGTTAAAAAGAGTTGCTTCGTATGTATTTTTCTTTTGCTGCTTATTTTAAGCGGCTGTGGATTTAAAGATATTGATAAACGAATATTTGTTGTGAGTATCGGAATAGATACAGCATCTAATAGTCAAAAAAAATATGATATTAGCTTAAAATTTGTGATTCCTGGTACGAAGAATGAGCCGGATGATTTTCTTATTGTTTCTGAAAAAGCTAATTCTATTTCCGAGGCAGTACGAATGATAAAAACAAAGGTGGACAAGGAAATTGATTTCGGCCATGCAAAAGTCATTTTATTCGGGCAAGATTTACTGCGGGAAAAACTCCCTGTGGAAATTAATTATTGGTTCGCGCGCAGAAGAGATATCCAGCAGATTGCATGGGTTGGAGTAGGTAAACCAAGTGCACTCGATGTGTTGAAAGTGAAACCAAAATCGGAGCAGCTTCCATCCAATGCGTTGTTCCTCGCCCTTGGAAAAGATGGATCGGAAACACCGTATATCATTCCACCCTTTTATTATGATTTTAAAAAAAGGCTGACGGAAAAAGGACTTGATCCAATGCTTCCAATTATCCAAGCAAAGGAATCACTATTTACAATTAATACGATGGCTCTGACCAACAAGAAAAAAATGAAAACCATCTTAACTTCAGAAGAAACCAAATTTCTTAATTACATGTTAAATAAAGAGGGGAAAAGTGTACTAAAAGTAAACAAAGGAAAAGATATGATCATTATTGAAACACAAAAAGTAAAAACGAAATACAACATTATCACTCCACCTGGCAAGCAACCTTATATTCATGTGAAGCTTAAAGTAAAAGGGAGAATCGAAGAAGCAATCAAAGCGGTACATAATGAGAAATTAACACATTATGAGAAAGAGTCAGAAAAGATGTTAAACAAAAGAATGAAGAAATTCCTAGAAAAAGTGCAAAAAGAAGGTGTCGATCCCATCGGTTTTGGCATGCGCTACCGAAGCAGACATTTCAACTCAAATGATTGGGAAGAATGGCAACACATCTATCCAACCCTTAAATTTAAAGTGCAATCGAACGTGCAAATTGAGGATACAGGGTTGATTGAATAGAACGATTCAAAAAAGCTATAGTTTTTAATGATACAAATATCAATAAAACATAAGCCCGGATGATTCTTTTGTTTCGAAAACAGAAGAACCATCCTTTTTTTATTTATGGAGTTCCCATCGCTTTTTGATTTCTAATAATCACCAACAAAACGGACATAATAAATAGGAATAAAATATATTCGTGGTTAGGGGATTGAAGGTCGTGAATCAGTTGTTTAAATTAAGCTCCTCTTGGTTTCCAATTTGGTTAATCTCTTTATTAATGTTAGTCATGGTCTTTGTTTACCTGCCAATATTTAAAGGGGCAAATCAAAACATGTCCGATGTTCCTCTGATTATTGTAAATGAAGATAAAGGAAAAGTTGGCGATGCTATATTATTAAATCTTATCGAAAAGCAAAATGGAAACTCCTTTAAATGGAAGGTTGACAAAACTAGGCAACGTGCATTTACCGATTTAAGAAATAACAAAGCTTATGGAGCATTAATTATTCCTTCAAATTATTCGAAAAATCTTGATCAAGTTCATGATACCCTTCTTTCCAATCTTACGAATGGTAAACCAGCTGATTTAGAAGTTTTATTAAACGAAGGGATTGGACAAACTGCGACTATGATTGCGAGTAACACCCTTCAAACCGTCGCTTTGTCTACTTCTAAAGAAATTAGCAGCCAACTAAAAAAGGAACTGCTGCAAAAAGGAATGAGATTAGCACCGGAGAATGCTACATTATTAGACAATCCAGTAAAGGTTGTTTCAAAAAATGTGCTGGGGCTACCGGTTAATCTGAATAAAGGAATGACACCATTTGTTATGGCCCTAATATCCTCCATTACTGGGATGTTAGGAGCAAATATGATTCACGGATATCTTTTGCGAAGTAATGGTACGTTGAAAAAAAGAGGATCGGCATTAAGTGAATCTGAAGTCCTTGCATCAGAAATAATGTTTGGTTTCATTTTAACGTTCTGTGTGTCAATTCTTATCCAACTTGGGGTATTTGGAATCTTTGGAAGTGCACATGCTTCTAGCATTTGGGCAATATTCCTGTTTACTTTTTTTAGTTGTACAACCATGTTTCTCTTATTTAAAACGATAGCGGTTTTTTTAGGAGGATGGGGAATGTTAGTCATGTTCCCGGTAAATTTTATGGGGATCTTTTCTAGTGGAGGAGCATTTCCATTATCAACATTGCCTTTTGTCCATCGATTTTTCAGTTATATTTTACCTACGAGATATATTGTAGACGGAATAAGGGCATTGCTTTATTATGACGGAAGATTAGAAGCGGGGCTAGGTCAAGCCTTAGGGGCGCTTTCCATCTATTTTGTTTTGACATTAGCGATTCTTATTGCCTTCATTACTACGATTAAGAAATATAAAGAAGTTAAACCGGTTGAAAGTGAAAAGAAAATTAGGGTAAAAATAGAGAATGAAATACCTCATACATCATCTAATCATGAGAACAAGGGAAGCCGCCATATTGGAGAGAAAGATGAACAGTTTCGTCAAGCATTAAGCCATCTAGCGCAGGGCAATCAAAAAGAGAAACAGGAAATGAATGATGATGAGTTTCGAAATGCATTGAAATCATTACATAAAAAGAAATAAAAAGAAAATACGCTTCCTACAATATTTAAAACTCTTTAAAGTAATGGAGAGATAGTAAATGAAGGTGTTTATTGTATACGATAGTGAAGGCGGACATACGGAAGCTTTAGCGAGAGAGATTGGTCATGGGGCAGAACAGACTGGAAAAGCTACTGTGTACGTCAAACATGTTGACGAAGCCGATGTCCATGACCTGCCGGAAATGGATGCAATTATTTGGGGATGCCCCGGCCATTTCGGCAGCATTAGTTCTGGATTAAAGAAGTGGATGGACAAACTTGGTTATCTATGGGCACATGGCAAACTGGTGGATAAAGTGGGCGCTGTTTTTTGTACAATAGCCACAACACACGGGGGATTGGAAGCAACCTTGCTAAATCTTATTACACCAATGCTTCATCAAGGGATGATCATTGTAGGGTTGCCGGGAAATATACCCGAAAATGTTCTTTACGGTTCTTATTATGGCGTTGGAATCTCATGCCCCGTAGAAAGCTCTGTTCTATTAAATGAGCAAGATCAGGCGCTGGGAAGAGCATTAGGTGAAAGGGTTGTTCAAGTAACCGCTCAGCTCCAAAACGATAACAGGAAATAGATGGTATTCTTTCTGCATAAAAATGTTCTTTAAAACGGGATAATGGTGATTACCTTATCTCTTTTTTTGTAAAATTAGACGATTAAATAACGATATAGTTGCAAATTAAATTAACAATTATTTTGACCTCGAACTTGACGATTAATAGTCTCTTCCTAATCAAATATTTCCCGCCAATTTGAAACATCCATTTTACCTTTGAATTTCCCCATCTCGTATTTACTACGCCTTTTGTATGAAATAAATATTTCAGGTATATGTTTTAAAAAGGAAGGTAAATCTTATTGTAAATGGGTTGGCTTATTGACAAACATTTTAATAAGGAGAAATAGTAATTGAATAAATATATAAGAATACCACTTCGAAAAGTAAAAAGACTAGTTGAAAAACTAACGGGATTTACCATCATTGTTACAAAACAAAAAAGAATCAACAAAACAATAAATCATCGAACTTCGGATCATGCCGAATACACATATTATTATGAAACATTAGCGATACGTGAACACACTATCCTGTTTGAAAGCTTTCATGGGAAAAATATGAGTTGTAATCCGTATGCAATTTTTAAACGATTAGTTCACGATGAACGATTCAACGATTACCAATATGTTTGGGCGCTTAATGATGTAAATAACTGTCCGAAAGAGTTCCTAGATCTGCCTAATGTTGAATATGTAGAAGTAAATAGTGATTCCTACTTAAGGTATTTAGCCAGTTGTAAATATTTAATTAATAACACCTCCTTTCCCCCGTATTTTATAAAAAAAGAAGGTCAGGTATATGTAAATACTTGGCATGGAACACCATTGAAAACTTTGGGAAAAGATATGAATGGTAGTTTAGGACAACATAAAAACCTCATGAGAAATTTTATGCATACAGATTACATAATTGCCCCAAATAAATTTACGGCTGATAAAATGATCGATTCACATGATTTAAGAGGGATCTATCGAGGGAAAATAGCCGAAACAGGTTATCCTCGAGTTGATCTAGTATTAGAAGATTCTATAAATAGAAAGAAGCAATTAGGATGTAAAGAAAATAAAAAGATAATCCTTTATGCGCCAACATGGAGGGGAGAAGTAGGAAATGTTTCAGATGAAATAAATAAGATCATTCATGACATCAAAGTATTGGAAAAAAGCCTTAGTGAACAGTATACGATTTTGCTTAAAGTACACTCATTGATGCAAAATCATTTAAAGAATAGTCATAAACATATATCAGTTGTTCCTGAGCATGTTGATAGCAATGAACTTTTGAGTATTGTCGATCTATTAATTACCGATTACTCTAGTATTTTTTTCGACTTTATTATAACGAAAAAACCGATTATTTTTTATGCGTATGATCAAAATCAATATAAAAAAGACCGTGGATTTTATTTGGATATTGAAGAGATGCCCGGTCCGATATGTACGAGTATTTTTGACGTTATTGACGAAGTATCCAATGCTCAACATTATCAGGATGTATATAAAGAAAAACTCGATTTTTGCCAAAAGACATTTTTACCTTTAGAGGACGGTCAAAGTACATCACGAGTGATTGATGCTATTTTTTATAATGATAGTACCTATACGTACACGGTTGAGGATGATAAGACAAATATATTAATGTATTGTGGCGGATTTTTAAACAACGGGATCACAACCTCTGCCATTAACCTATTGAATAATATTGATTATGAAAAATACAATGTGATGGTGTCGGAGAAAGGGAATTTTAACGAAGAAACTTCTAAGAATTTTAATCGATTGAACGAGAAGGTGAAAAAATATTATCGGGTTGGAAGTATGGATGTATTGTCAAATGAAGCGGATCGCCAAACCCATTTATTTAAATACGGAGCGGAAACATTTTATCTTAAAGGACCTAAAGATTATTTAGATAAAGAAATTCTCTCGATGTATAGGAGAGAATATAAAAGGCTGTTCGGTCATTCGAAATTTGACATTGTTATAGATTTCAGCGGTTATGTTAAGTTTTGGACCATTTTATTTGCAGTAAATTCATTTAATAAAAAGTTGATATTTCAACATAATGAAATGATGAAAGAGTATGAGAAGATTGTTGACAATAAATATAAGCATAAAGAAAACTTTAATGTAATTTTTCCTCTTTATAATTATTTTGATTATGTAATTTCCGTTGCGGAACATACGAGAAATGTAAATAAAAAAGATTTGGAGCATTTAGTTTTAAACAGTGATGAAAAAATGGTTTATGTTCACAACTCAATAAATTATACCTATGTATTAGATTCAGTTTTGTTAAGGGAAACAATGAAAATAGGTGATAAGGAATACGATTCTAATGAAAAATCGGTCAATATTCAAAGACAGTTAGTACCAGATCAGTCTGTATATAATTTTGTAACGATGGGACGATTGTCACCGGAAAAAGACCACCAAAAGTTAATTCAAGCGTTTGTTGAATGTTATAAAAAAAACGAAAAGATTCAACTGTTTATTATTGGCAGTGGTGAATTACAAGCGGAGCTAACATCACTAATACACTCATACGGATTACAAGAGAAAATCCATTTAGTAGGACAATTAGAAAATCCTTTTCCATTGATTCAAGATTGCGATTGTTTTGTGCTTCCCTCCAATCACGAAGGTCAACCTATGGTGTTATTAGAATGTTTAATTCTAAATAAACCAATTATTGCTACGGACATACCGGGGAACAGAAGTGTACTTGAAAATGGATATGGTGAAATCGTAGAAAATAGTATTCAAGGTTTGGTGCATGGCATGGAAAAAGTTATGTATGAAAAACCATCCTATAAAGTGTTTGACTATAAAAAGTATAACATCGAGGCAATGGAAATGTTGTATAAGTATTTATAAAATACCTATGAATTTTGAACAAAATAAAAAAGGACAGGAGAATGTTACTTTGAAAAAAATATTAATTAGATCGGGCATGTCTCCATTGGATACTTTTAGTGCAGATGAAATAATTAAAAGAAATGCAATTGGAAACAATGTCGGGAACTTAATTTATGCGTATAGTATTTTCCGAAACATGACAACAGACGATGTGGAACTATTCTCTGACTATTACGGGCAAAATCCAAATGATGCAGAACGAATCAATGAAACGTATGATGCTTATGTTTTTCCATTGGCAAATGCCATAAGAAAAAGCTTTATTCCAACATTACAGAGATATACAGCATTAATTGAACGACTGACGATTCCTGTTTATGTCATCGGATTAGGAATGCAGTTCCCCTATGAGCCGAACATTAGTGAAAAACGTCCTTATGATGATGACGTCAAACGATTTGTTAAGGCAGTATTAGACAAATCAAGTATATTAGGGTTAAGAGGTCAAATTACATCCGATTATCTATCGTATTTAGGTTTTAAAGAAGGAAGGGATCATCAGGTTATAGGGTGTCCATCAATGTATACATTTGGAAATAATATCAACATTCGTGGCCTTCACTTGAGTGAATCCTCTTCTATTAGTGTCAATATGACACCTGCCGCAGATCAGAAGGTGCTAGAATTTTTAGATGGCCTTTCCCATACATTTAATCATTTGCATTTCGTTCCACAGGATATAGATGAACTGTTATTAACTTATGCGGGTGCCCCTTTAATCGGCGCATCCATTAATAGTAAGTTGGCTAACTATCCAAATAGTCTTTATAGTCATGTATACAAAAATGGAAAGGTTAAATACTTTTTAAATGCGCCAACGTGGATTGAACATATGAAAACGGTTGATTTGAGTATTGGGACAAGATTGCATGGGAATGTTGCGCCAACGCTTGCCGGAACCCCTAGTATTACAATACCAATTGATGCCAGAATGAGGGAACTATCGGAATATCATAATTTTCCACGGGTCTCACCGGAAAAAATAAACGGGAACACACGTCTGGAAGAGTTAATTAAGAAGGTTGATTTTCGGTCTGTCGAAAAGAGTCATCAAAAAAACTATGAAAATTTTATTAGCTTCTTAGCGAAAAATGGGATTGACCATATTTATGATAGAAATACGGAGGGTGTGAAACAGCCACTTGAAATAAAGCTTGAATCCATTCAATTAAAACAACCAATCGGCCCAATCACGTCCTGTTCTTCAGATGAAATGAGAGACAGGCTAGAAAAAGGCTTTGAAATCATGTTATCTAAATCGGAAAAGATAAAAGAAAACTTCAATAAAAAAATTAAAGATAGAGATAAGACCATTTCAAGCCTTCGAAATAAACTAAAGAATCAAGATGGTGGAATAACGGACGAATCGACTCCTTATGTCGATTTTAAAAAGGAAATAGAAGAGAAAGACGTGTTTATTTTAAAACTTAAAAATGACATAGAGAAGAAAAACATGAAAATCAGAAATATGGAAAGCTCTCGCTCTTGGAGAATTACCATGCCATTACGTCGGTTTTCGAAAAAAATAAGTGGAACCGAAAGATGATGCGAAAAATCCGAATCTGGACTGATGTTCTTATTAGATAGAAAATCAACAAATAAATATTCGCTAATTGAAGTCGTTTTTTTTATAAAGGATTGGGGTCTTAACTATCACTCCCAGTCCTTTTTGTATCCCCCGGAAAAAGAATACTAGTAAAATTAAATAAAATTTTTTGGAATATATTTATTTATTAATATATTCAGTTTTGTTATCCTTGTTTTCATAATGCTTTATCTTAAAATGCACCGGTAGCGATTCAAGCAAAAAAAATTAATCATCATCAAACTTTAGTATAGTTTTAAATTCAACTAGATGGGAGAGGGAAAAATGATCAATCAAGAGGAATTACTCGAATATTTACAGGTGAATGCGGCATATAAATCACAAGTCATTCCAAAAAAAGAGACATTCACATTTGTTTCTAAAATAACAGGGATGCCTCAAATCTGGACTTTAGATGAGAAACAACATCCAGTCCAATATATAGAAACGAAAGACCGTCCGATGAGTATTCATCATTCGCCGAATGGTGAAATGACGGTAATTGGTATAGATGATAAAGGAAATGAGAAACAGCAAATGTATTTGTATGATCAAAAGCATGACAAATTGGAAACATTGGTCGAATCCCTCGAGCATTTTCATTATTTAGGTGGATGGTCTCCTGATGGACAATATTTCTCGTATTCTAGTAATCGCCGTCAACCGGGTTACTTTGATGTGTTTATTGTAGAGGTTGCCACGAAAGAGATAAGAGAAGTTACTCAATATGATGGAAATTGTACCCCGTTAAGCTGGCTTGATCAAGATCATCTAATAATTGATATCCCCGAATCGAATATTGATAGTGCTATCTATCGATTAAATATACATACGAAGGAGAAAACGAGAATCGGAGAAGACCATCATCCAGCTCGTTATCAATCACCCGTGATGATGAAAAGTAAAGAGGGCGGGTATGTTCTAACCGATCTCGGAGAAGAAACATTGTATCTAGCCCGGTTTACTTTTGAACATCCAGAGAAACTAGAAAAGCTTCTCCATTGGGAAAAATGGGATATAGGAGAATTGAAGAAATCTCCCAACGAGGATTACTTGGCATTAACACTGAATGAAGGAGGTATTTCAAGGCTATGGCTTTACCTTCCTGACTCGAATGAAAAAGAATATATAAAAGGTATTCCGGATGGTGTCATTGAGTCGATTTCTTGGTTGAATACTGATGAATTCATTTTTTCGCTAAAAACTCCAACCATTCCAGGAGACATATGGAAATATTCCCTTTCTTCTAAGAAACTTAAGCGATTAACTACTATTAGTCAATCGGAGATGATTAGTCGAAGTGGGCAAGCTCCGAAAATCTGTACCTATCAATCTTTTGATCAATTGGAAGTACCTTATTTTTACTATAGCCAAGGTCATGACAAAAATAAGCCAGCTGTCATCTATGTACATGGTGGGCCAGAAGGACAGTCAAAAGCGGATTATAACCCCGTTATTCAATTTTTAGTCCATCAAGGTTTTGCTGTTGCTGCTCCAAATGTACGAGGAAGTAATGGCTATGGCAGAAGCTATCTTAAACTGGATGATGCCCGGAAACGAATGGACTCTGTGCGCGACCTTGAATGGTTAGTGAAGGATTTAATTGATACACATGGGGTTGATCCAGGAAATATTGGAATTATGGGGCGAAGCTATGGAGGATTTATGGTGTTGGCTGCTCTCACCCATTATCCCGATTTATGGGCGGCAGGTGTTGATATCGTTGGTATTTCCCATTTGGAAACGATGTTGGAAAATACAGGCGAATGGAGACGTCGTTTAAGGGAATGTGAGTATGGATCTTTAGATCGGGATCGTGAATTTTTTGATGTAATAGCTCCGTTGAATCATTCACACAAAATAAAGGTGCCGCTCTTCGTTTTTCACGGGCGAAATGATACCCGTGTTCCAGTAAGAGA
Source organism: Heyndrickxia vini (assembly GCF_016772275.1). NCBI lineage: Bacteria > Bacillati > Bacillota > Bacilli > Caryophanales > Bacillaceae > Heyndrickxia > Heyndrickxia vini. Next base: position 709,570 of record NZ_CP065425.1, read on the forward strand.
ATCCGAACAAATGGTGGAGAAGATGAAGGCTCATGACCAAGAGGTTGACTTAATTATTTTTGAAGATGAGGGGCACCAGACAGAAAGATTAGAAAATCATTTGACCATGCATAAGAATACGATTGAATTTTTTACAAAGCATTTAATGGAGTCAACAACTATAGAAAACTAAACGTGATAAGTGAAGATGGGTGCCCAACATTAATGGGACACCCATCTTTTTATAAAAATAAAAGTATATAATTTTTGCTAGCAGTTCTACATACACTTTTCTTCGATTATTTTCCCGTTCTCGATATAAACTTTTGCATTTGCGAAAAAACGCGTTGTAGGAACCTACTGAATTTTTATAAAAGTTATTGATTTCTGAAAAATATAAATATATAATACCATTTATATTCTCTTTTTTGATAGTAAAAAGTGAAATTAGTATTGGAAAATGGAATATTTCATAATAATATTCCGTTTTATAGTACTAAATGCAAAAAGGAGGTAATCTATGGATTACGAGATTGATGATTTAGATCGTGGAATAATTAAAGCATTATCTATGGACGGTCGAATGGCATTTAAAGAGATTGCTGGACGACTAAATGTAACGGAAAAAACAATTAGGCTTCGTTATAAAAGTTTAGTAGAAAACAAAATATTAGAAGTTGTTGGTGTAGTGAATCCGATTACACTTGGTCTGAAATCTGGTGCTATTATTCAAATAAAAGTTGGCCCTCATTCCATTTCGAAAGTGATTGAATTACTGAAAAAAATAAAAGGTGTCCGCTATATCACATTAACATCTGGGGAATATCCACTACTTGTGCAAACAACTGCACCAAATCAAGAAGAAATCACCGAGACGATCAACAAATTAAATCAAATTCAAGAAATTACCCACTTTAATACGATTGTACAGCTACAAGTATATAAAAATTCGTTCGATTATTTTTAAAAGGGACAAGGGACTTGTCGCCTTTGTTCCTCAAAAAGGGGGAGACATTCATGAAAGTATTTATTTCGGCCGATATTGAAGGGATATCTGGGGTTGCAACGAATCAGCAGTTAAAAACCAATGCTGAATACCAGCGGTTTAGAAAATTGATGACATCTGAAGTAAATGCAGCGATTGAAGGAGCATTTAACGGAGGAGCTACCGAGGTAGTTGTCGCGGATGGCCATGGAAATATGTCAAATATCCTAATTGAGGACTTAGATTCTAGAGCCAGATTAGTGTCTGGAAGCAATCGTGTGATGTGCCAGCTAGAGGGATTGGACAATACGTTTGATGCGATTATGTTTGTCGGTCATCATGGGAGAGAAGGCGGTTCAGATGCGATAATCAGCCACACATTAGCAGGTATATGTGTAAACGAAATGAAAATAGGTGGCAAAGTGGTTGGTGAAACCGAGATGAATGCATTTGTTGCAGGTGGCTTTGGCGTTCCTGCGGTCTTTATCAGCGGTGACGATGCTTATGTCAAAGAAGTAAAGGAAACTCTTCCAGATGTGGAAGCTGTTGTAGTGAAAAGAGCCGTTGACCGATTTGCTGCAGAACTCATTCATCCGGATGTCACTCACAAGGAGATTCGCGAAAAAGCGGAAAGCGCAATGAAGAAAATAAGTTCGTTTCAACCACTCGCTTTAGATGGCCCTGTTACATTTGAAATTGAATTTAAGGGACCACAGCAAGCGAAGATGACCACCACACTTCCAACGGTGAAGCAGATTAGTCCGAAAAGAATTCAATTTACTTGCGACGATATCATCACTGCGTATAAGCATATGTGGGGTTGTGTCATTATTGCCATTACAGCTACCAATGGTGTTCTAGGAAATGTAAATGCATAAGTAGAGGTAAATTATACCTAAGGACTTTAGTACGACTCAGCTTTTAAGCGATAGTTGGGTTAAGGGTTAAAGGTTAAAGGGTCGTTACAGTAAAAAAGAGCATTTTATCGTTAAACTATGCCACCGTGGAATTTAAAAGATCAAGCCTAAATAATGAATGGAGGTGTATGCGGGTTGTATATATTAAAACGATTTTTTACGATGATTTTGACGATATGGGTCATTGCAACGTTAACATTCGTTATTATGAAACTCATCCCAGGCGATCCATTTGCATCGGATGCAGATGTCTTACCTCAAGAGGTATTAGAAAATATACGAGCCAACTACAACTTAGATAAACCAATTCCGGTCCAATATGTACTTTATTTAAAAAGTTTAGTGACGTTGGACTTGGGACCATCCATCCAATCAAAGACAAGAACGGTCAATGATATTATTGCATCAGGTTTTCCCGCTTCCGCCACACTGGGGCTTCAATCCATTGTCATTGCCTTAATTTTTGGTCTTTTACTAGGGATCATTGCCGCTTTAAATCATAATCGATTTTTAGACTATACGGCGATGGTAATCGCCATCATAGGAATATCTATACCTAGCTTTATATTAGCACCGCTTTTAATTAAGTTTTTCGCTGTTAAATGGGGGATATTGCCGGTTGCATCATGGGGTACATGGCAGCATACAATTTTACCTTCCATTGCCCTTGCGACTACACCTTTAGCTGTCGTTGCCCGCTTTATGCGTTCCAGCATGATTGATGTAATGAATCAAAATTATATTAAGACTGCAGATGCAAAAGGCTTAACGACGACGAAACTAGTTTTCAAACATGGAATACGAAATGCGATTTTACCGGTAGTTACCTTCATAGGTCCATTATTTGTTTCTTTAATTACCGGAACATTTGTAATCGAAAAAATCTTTGCTATTCCGGGCATAGGGCGTTATTTCGTAGATAGTATCTTCAATCGTGACTATCCAGTCATTATGGGAACGACCGTCTTCTTTAGTGTCATTCTCGTTGTGACATTGTTTTTAATCGATATTTCATACCGGCTTATAGATCCAAGAATTAAGCTGACAAGTAAGGGGGATTAACATGTTAGATAAAAAAATCGATCAATCCCTATTTCGGCCAGCCGATCCAAAAAGATTAGTAGCGGATTCCATCCAACGTCCGTCTTTAAGTGCTTGGAAGGACACTCTTTTAAAAATCGTAAAAAATAAGCTGGCCGTCCTAGGATTCACTCTACTTGTCATCATTGTCTTTTTTGCCATTTTTGGCCCATCAATGGTGTCATATAGTCCTTCTGATCAAAGTCTGACGAAAGCCAATTTAGCTCCGTCAAGTGAGCACTGGTTTGGAACAGATGATCTTGGAAGAGATATGTGGGCACGAACATGGTATGGCGCCAGGGTGTCATTGACGATTGGACTTGTCGCAGCATTGATTGATTTATTGCTCGGCGTCGTTATTGGCGGGGTTTCCGGTTATATGGCAGGACGTGGAAAAAAAGGAGACCGAATAGACAGCACGCTCATGAGAATTGTGGAAGTTTTATACGGTATACCTTATTTACTCGTTGTTATTCTATTAATGGTGATCATGGAGCCGGGAGTACCAACCATTATTATTGCATTAACTGTTACAGGTTGGATTGGTATGGCACGGATCATACGCGGACAAGTATTGCAGTTAAAAACACAGGAGTATGTTTTAGCTGCTGAAAAATTAGGTACATCCCATCCAAAAATTATTTTAAAGCATTTAATTCCAAATACACTTGGGATTATTATCGTCAATTTAACATTTACCATTCCTCAAGCGATTTTCGCTGAATCCTTTTTAAGCTTTCTTGGCTTAGGTGTACAAGCTCCACATGCGAGCTGGGGGACGATGGCTAATGATGCATTAGGTGTTATTTTAAGTGGTCAATGGTGGAGATTATTTTTCCCGGGCTTTCTCATTTCATTAACAATGTTTGCTTTTAATGCATTTGGAGATGGAGTTCAGGATGCCTTAGATCCAAGAAGCGGTGACTAGGAGGTGAAAACATGGAGCGTTTATTAGAGGTTTCGAATTTAGAAGTGAATTTTAAAACATATGGCGGTGAGGTAAAAGCGGTCCGTGATGTTTCCTTCCACGTGAATAAAGGCGAAATCATGGCCATTGTTGGAGAAAGTGGAAGTGGAAAAAGCGTAACAGTTCAAGCGATTATGGATTTAATACCAACACCCCCTGGAAAAATAAAAGGGGGAAAAATTCTTTTTCAAGGAAAAGATTTGCTAAAGCTTTCTAAAAATGGGATGCGAAAAATGAAAGGTTCCAAACTTAGTATGGTCTTTCAGGATCCAATGACCTCTTTAAATCCAACGATGAAGGTAGGAAAGCAAATCGAGGAAGCGATTTTAAACCATCAAACAGTGACTAAAGCTGAAGCAAAAAGAACCGCTATTGAGATGATTAAGATTGTTGGAATTCCAAACCCTGAAGAAAGATATCATCAATACCCGCATGAATTCAGCGGAGGAATGAGGCAAAGGGCGATGATTGCCATTGCTCTTGCTTGTAACCCTGAGCTTCTTATTGCCGATGAACCGACAACCGCTTTGGACGTAACCATTCAGGCACAGGTGTTGAATTTAATGAAAGAACTAAAGGAAAAAACGGATACATCCATTATATTAATTACACATGATTTAGGGGTCGTAGCAGAAACGGCCCAAAGGGTAGCTGTCATGTATGCAGGCGTTATCGTGGAAACAGCTACAGTAGAGGATATATTCGAATCACCTAAGCACCCTTATACATGGGGGTTGCTAGAATCGATTCCTAATTTCGATTCAGAAGATAAAGAACGTCTTATTCCTATTGAGGGTTCTCCTCCGGATTTATTCAACCCACCAAAGGGTTGTCCATTCGCGGCAAGATGCAAATATGCAATGGAAGTTTGTGTCGATCATATGCCCCCAAATTTTGATATGGGGAACGGACATACGGCAAAATGCTGGTTGAATGATGCCAGGTCTCCAAAGGTTGAAGATTTAGTAGCAGCAGGGAGGGAACAAAATGAGTGAGACACTTCTTGAGGTGAAAAATTTAAAAAAATACTTTCAAATTAAGAAAGATCAAACAGTAAAATCAGTGGACGATATCTCTTTCTATATTCGTAAAGGTGAAACATTTGGGCTCGTTGGTGAAAGCGGAAGTGGTAAATCAACACTCGGAAAAACGATTGTTGGTCTGCAGGCTCCAAGTGAAGGGAATATTTTCTACAATCAACAAGATGTTGGAATACTAGATTCGAAGAAAAAGAAACTAGTGAATAAAGAAATGCAAATTATTTTCCAAGATCCCCATGCCTCTCTTAATCCAAGAATGAGAGTAGGAGATATTATTGCAGAAGGAATTGATGCCTATAAGCTTGCCAAAGGCTCGAGCGTCAGAACCGCATCTATGAGCTACTGGAAAAAGTAGGACTTAGCCCAGATCACGCCAAAAGATATCCGCATGAATTTAGTGGCGGTCAAAGACAAAGAATCGGAATTGCAAGAGCGCTTGCAGTACAGCCTAAATTTATTGTTGCGGATGAGCCAATCTCCGCACTAGATGTATCGATTCAAGCACAAGTCATTAACTTATTAGATGATTTAAAACAGCAGGAAGGCCTAACCTATTTATTTATTGCCCATGATTTAGGGATGGTCAAACATATAAGTGATCGAATTGGTGTGATGTATTTAGGAAAAATGATGGAACTATGCGATAGCCATGAGTTGTTTAAGAATCCGTTACATCCTTATACCCAAGCATTGCTATCCGCTATTCCGGTAGCCAACCCGAAAGCAGTGAAAAGGGAGAGGATTGTATTAGGGGGAGATCCACCAAGTCCAGTTCGTCCACCTAAGGGATGTCGTTTTAGTACAAGATGCCCTCATGCAATGGACATTTGTCACGCACAAGCACCGGAATGGAAGGAAGTCCAAAAAGATCATTGGACAGCCTGTCATTTATATAAGTAAGCCCCCCGCGCGAAGTAGTATCTATTTCCCGCCCAATGAATCAAAACGAATGAAATGAGGAGGAAGGTTAATGAAAAAGTGGATTATCATGTTAGTTGCAATGCTTTCCCTATCTAGTATTCTAGCTGGATGTGGGGGAGACAAACAGGCATCAGGAGATAGTAAAGACGGGAAACAGGAAATGACACTCGGTATGACAACCGAGCCACCTGCCATTGATCCGGCAATTGCTACTGATACAACATCTGGTTGGGTATTGGATCATATTTTTGAAGGTTTATATACACGTGATAAAGAAGGGAACCCAGTTCTAGGAGCAGCAAAGGATCAAAAGGTATCTGATGATGGGAAAACCTATACATTCACACTACGTGATGATGCGAAATGGTCTGATGGCAGCCCTGTCACAGCACAAGATTTTGAATTTGCTTGGAAAAATGTGTTAAACCCTGATACAGGAAGCGCATTTGCTTTCTATATGTACTATATTAAAGGCGCTGAAAACTATAACAAAGGAAAAGGCACTGCCGATAAAGTGGGCGTTAAAGCATTAGATGAAAAAACATTGCAAGTAGAGTTAAATGCACCGCTTGGCTACTTTGATAAATTATTAACCATGTGGACATTCTATCCTGTTAAAAAAGATATCGTTGAAGGAAATAAAAACTGGTCAGCAGATGCAAAAAATTATGTTAGTAATGGCCCATTCAAAATGACAGATTGGAAGCATAATAGTGAGGTTGTATTAGAGAAAAATGACAACTATTATGGCAAAAAAGACGTGAACTTGAAAAAGGTAACATTTAAAATTGTTACAGATGCAACGACTTACTATCAAATGTATAAAACAAATGAGCTAGATTTCATTATGACTTTACCAACAGATGCAGTCACTGCAGAGAAAAATAATAAAGAGTATCAAGAAGTTCCTTACTTTGGAACATATATGTACATGTTTAATGTAGAAAAAGCGCCGTTTAATAACGTGAAAATTCGTAAAGCATTTGCCATGTCAATTGATCGAAAAGCACTTGCAGAAAACGTAACAAAAGCTGGCGAAATTCCTGCATATGGAATGGTTCCTCCAGGTGTTAAGTCACCAGATGGTGATTTCAGAGAAAAAGGCGGCAACTATTTCGAAGAGAATTTCGATGAAGCGAAAAAATTATTAGCTGAAGGAATGAAGGAAGAAGGCTGGGATAAGCTTCCACAAGTTACACTCCTTTATAATACAGCAGAAAACAATAAGAAAATGGCAGAAGCTGTACAAGAAATGATTAAGAAAAATCTTGGAGTAGATATTAAAGTTAGCAACCAAGAATGGAAAACATATTTAGATACAACAAAACAACATAATTTCCAAATGGCACGTATGGGATGGATCGGAAGCTTCGTAGATCCAGTCATCATGCTCGACTACTATTTAGGTGACAGCCCTAATAACCGTACAGGCTGGGTAAATAAGCAATTTGATGAAATTATGGCAAAATCAAAAATTGAACAAGATGAAAACAAACGCTTCGAGTTATTGCATCAAGCAGAAGAAGTATTAATGGCCGATCAACCATTTATGCCAGTATACTTCTATACAAACACATACCTAACATCATCAAAATTTAAAGACATTGCTTACTATGTAAACCGTTACCCATTCCTGAAATGGGCAAAAAAAGAGTAGACTTTTGATTGAAAGGTAAATATTAAATAAACAAAAAAGGCAGTGGGGCAACGGACCCGCCCTACTGTCCCAAGGTAGGGAATAGAATGAAAAAACATTTCATGTTAGGTGCACTATTTTTATGTTTATTGATTGGTTTTAAGATTTGGGAAGACCTATCACTATTGAATATGATTAATCTGACGTTTTTATTAGGGATTATTGCATTAGTGATAACTGTCACCATTAGCATCTGGAAAACGGGTTTTTTATCCTTATTTATCGATGGTTTTCGTGTTTTGGGTCAGTTCGTTATTCCGAAAACAAGATCAGCAATACGCGCCGATGACCAAATAAAAAATGATGAACAACTCAATCAATGGAAAGCAAACATAGCTGCATGGATTTCCTATACTTTCACAAACTTAGCTGTTATTTCATTAACCGTTTCTCTTATCAGTTTAATAGTGTATTATCAATAAAGTTTTAAAAAGGGACATGGACACGGGACACCGTGTCTATTTTTTTAGTCTTTTTAAACTACACGCCCCGCCTTTTAGCAATCGAACTTGTGAAGGTGTACCAGAAAAAGAAAAAAGGTAAATTCAAAAACAGCGTATGCGTCACAAAATCAAAAGTATGATGCACAAACAAGAATCAATGCGTCACAAACTAGATTCTATGATCCACAAAAGGAAAAAAGGTAGATTCAAAAGGTGCGTATGCGTCACAAAACCAAAAGTATGATGCACAAATAAGAAACGATGCGTCACAAACTAGATTCTATGAAACAAAAGGAAAAAAGGTAAATTCAAAAACAGCGTATGCGTCACAAAACCAAAAATATGATGCACAAATAAGAAACGATGCGTCACAAACTAGATTCTATGATCCACAAAAAGAAAAAAGGTAAATTCAAAAACAGCGTATGCGTCACAAAATCAAAAGTATGATGCACAAACAAGAATCAATGCGTCACAAACTAGATTCTATGATCCACAAAAGGAAAAAAGGTAGATTCAAAAGGTGCGTATGCGTCACAAAACCAAAAGTATGATGCACAAACAATAATCAATGCGTCACAAACTGAAATCTATAATCCACAAAAAGAAAAAAGCTAGATTATTAGGCAGTTTTGGACGTAATCCACTGTAACCAACTGACCTTTTGGTTTAGATTCCCGTTTTCATAGGAGTGTTTGTTTGCAAGTTTTATTATAATTTGAGCGAAAAAGAGTCCCATCTAGATTACTAGGTGGGACTCTTTACGTATTCAAACTAAATACATTTTTTAAATCTGCTTTAATTTATCTATGTCATACGGTAGATCTGATCTATTTTTTCGCCTTTCCCGATTTTGCATTTTATAAATACATACATTCCTCTAACTTAATTTCTCTTCCGTCCGAATAGCATAGGCATCTAATATAATCCGAGCCATTACTTGAATAGGCAAGCGTGATCGCACCTCATATTCAGGGAAATAGGATATCTCTGACTTAAAGCCTACTAAGGAAATTTCACATAAATCATATAATGGACTGTTCTGATTCGCGGTAAGGAGAAGGGTGCTTACACCTGTTTCTAGACAGTTTTGGGCAGCCTCGACAAGTTCCTTCGTTTTTCCATTTAAAGATACAAAAATAACAATATTTTTATTATCGATTTTTTTACTAATCGTCCTTATGATATTTGGATCATCATGCAGCTCACAGCTTTTTCCTAACAATTGAAATTTAACCATCATTTCTTTTGCAATTAGTTCGGAGAAGCCACGGGCAAAAATGATGATTTTTTTGGAATGAATGATTTTCTGGAGTGCATCTTCAATTGTCCCGCTATCCAGAAGCTGAATGGTTTTGATGACTTCCTGCTCATTTTTCAAAATCGCTTCTTGGATTTTTTTATCAATCTTTTCCACAATCGAAAATTCAGTGCTGGAGTCAAAATCATCTTTTAAGTGGATTTTAAAAGCGGTGAAACCACTATAACCTAATTTTTGCATCGTCCGAACTATGGTAGCGGTTGAAACGTTTGCCTGTTCACTCAATTTTACAATGGAGATTTGCGGAATCGTGTCTATATGCTGCTTTATATAATCGATTAAATATCTCTCTGTTTCGCTTAATGTATTATACTGATTTTTCACTCTATTTAAAAACGATTTTGACACATTTACCATCTCCATAAAGAAAAGTTTTACATTGAAAACGTTTAACTTTGTAAACATTTACATAACTTATTGTGCCACAATTAGAATATAAAGTGAAACAAAAGGTAGGAAGAAAGAAGGGGAACAACATGATTTATACATGTACGATGAACCCGGCTATTGATTTATTTACAGAGTTTGAGCAATTTTCACCCTTTGTTGTAAATCGCAGCAATTTTGAAGACTATCAGGCGAATGGTAAAGCTATTAATATTTCATTTATGTTAAAAAAGCTAAACATTGATAGTACTGCTACAGGATTTTTAGGCGGATTCACGGGCAAATATATAGAAGAAGAATTAGTCAGAAACTCAATTGATGTGAATTTCATCAAAGTGGATGGAATTACCAGAATCAATACATTTATCCGTTCTGGCGAATTAGAATATAAAGCGGTCAATAAAGGACCGGAAATTAATCGAAACGCACAGGAGGCATTGCTTCAATACATTAAAACTTTCACGAACGAGGATATGTTATTTGTCTCCGGAAGCTTGCCGAAGGGAGTAGAGGATGACATTTTCATGACCATCGCGAAATTATCTCAGGAGCAAGGCTTTTCTTTAGTGCTAGATATTAGTTCTGCGAAATTAATAGACTGCCTACCTTATCATCCATATTTAATAAAACCAAATGATGAGGAGCTAGCCCATCTTCTAGGTGTTCCAAATCTAGAATCAGAACAAGAACTTGTTAAGGCAGCACAACAGCTATTAGATAGAGGTGCAGAGAGAATATTGGTTTCCCGCGGTGAAAAAGGAGCTTTGTACGTTGATGAACAACATATTTTATGGACAACGGCTCCTAAAGGAAAAGTGGTGAATACCGCTTGTGCCGGTGACACGATGCTCGCTGTATTCGTTGGAAAGATGATACAAACAGGAAATTTAGAAGAAGCATTAATCTTTGCAACGGCAGCAGGATCATCTACAGCTTTTACAGCCGGGCTAAGTAATTTGGAAGACATTCCTTTATTAAGAAAGCAAATTCAACTAAAAAAGGGGGTTATATAAATGAAAACATACAGAATTATCGCTGCGACAGGTTGTCCAACTGGAATTGCCCACACCTACATGGCCCAGGAAGCACTAGAAGAGGCAGCGAAAAAAAGAGGCATCTCTATTAAAGTTGAGACACATGGTCAAGAAGGAATTAAGAATACTTTAACAGATCAAGAAATAGATGCAGCAGATGGTGTGATTATTGCCGCTGATAAAGATGTAAGTGCCGATCGTTTTATCGGAAAACCGGTTATCAATGTTTCTGTTAGCAAAGGTATTAAAGAACCAGATCAATTAATCGATGAAATTTTATCTGGAAATGTTCCTAAATATAAAGACGGTCAAGCAAAAACCCAACATCAGTCGGGGCAAAGCAATCAAAAGACATCTTTTTGGCATAGTCTTTACGTTTCGCTGATGAATGGTGTCTCCCATATGCTACCGCTCGTTGTTGCCGGTGGTGTAATGGTCGCAGTCTCCTTTATGTTTGGTATTCATTCAGCAGAACCGGATAGTCCCGAATACAATCAATTTGCCTATTATCTAAAAACCATAGGCGGCGTTTCTATGAATCTAATGGTACCCATTTTATGTGCCTATATTGCGGAATCAATTGCGAAAAGGCCGGGATTAATTATCGGGTTTATTGTCGGAATGATTGCCTACATGAATGGTACTGGATTTTTAGGTGGGATTATCGGAGGATTCCTAGCCGGGTATATCATGCTTGGGTTGGCACACCTGCTCAAAGGCTTGCCTAAACAGCTAGATGGATTAAAGGCAATTTTTCTTTTCCCTGTCTTAGGAATTTTCATTGCAGGATTTGCTATGTGGTTCCTTTCTGCTCCTATGGAGTCTATCAATAAAGGTATGATGTCATTTTTGGGTGGTTTTCAAAATTCAAGTCCTATCCTATTAGGGTTGATTGTTGGTTGTATGAGCGCATTTGATATGGGTGGACCTGTCAATAAAGCAGCATATGTTACTGGAACAGCATTATTAGCTCAAGGGAATTACTTCTTTATGGCGGGTGTATCAGCGGCGTGTATTGTTCCACCAATAGCTACCGGGTTTGCTGTTCTATTTGGCGGAAAAGCATACTCAGGAAGTGAACGCAGTGCTGGATATGTGAATTTCCTACTTGGTTCTACACATATTACAGAAGGTGCGATTCCATTTGCAGCGAAAAAGCCAATCAAGGTAATTCCAATTCTTATGCTTGGATCATCGATTGCAGCGATTTTAACCTACTTATTTAAAGTACAAGTGCCTGCACCACATGGAGGATTTATCGTATTACCAATTGTTACCCATGCAATTCTATGGGTGTTATCCATTTTAGTCGGTGCGATTATAAGTGGATTCCTCATGAGCTGGGATCAAAAACGAACAGTAGCGAAAGAGCAACAAACTAATCAAGAAAATCAAGAAAAGCAGTCATCAAGTGAACCGAAAAAATTAGATTCCGTCCTTGATATCAACAATATTTACTGTCATGTCGATGCGGCATCTCAGCAAGAAGTATTTCAAAAGTTGGCGGAAATTTCTAAAGAGAAGAATATAAGCAGTGATGAATCGAAAGTAATCGAAGGATTTATGGCAAGAGAAAAATTAAGTACGACAGGTATGGAGCAAGGAATCGCTATTCCTCACACAGAGCTGGATAGTATTCGCAAGGCTAGTATTGTGATTTTGAAATTAAATCAAGGTGTTGAATGGAAAGCACTTGACGGTAAACCAACAAATATCGTAATTGCCATGTTTATTCCTAAAGGAAAAGGGAATGACCACTTACGTTATTTATCGGAAGTATCAAAACTATTAATCCATCAAGAATTTATTGATCAATTACAGGAAGCAACTAGTTCCAAGGAAATCTATCAAATGTTTCTGAAAAATATTCACTAAGGGGAGATCCAACAATGAGAGCAATTAGCGAGAATAAGAGAAAAGCATTATTAAATTTAACAAATGAACAAGGCATTATTAGTGCCCTTGCTATCGACCAACGTGGTGCTTTGAAAAAAATGATGGGCGAAAATGGAACACAAGAAGCGATTGAGGAATTTAAAATGCTTGTATCTGAAATTTTAACACCTTATGCATCTTCCATTCTATTAGATCCGGAGTACGGACTACCAGCTGCTAGTAAAAGGAATGCAAATGCAGGATTATTGATTGCCTATGAAAAAACAGGATATGATGCGACAAAACCTGGCAGATTCCCGGATCTTTTACCGATATGGTCTGCCCGTCGGATAAAAGAAGCAGGAGCAGACGCTGTAAAATTTTTGCTTTATTATGATATCGACGAGCCTGCAGAAATTAATGATCAAAAACATGCATTTGTCGAAAGACTTGGTTCAGAGTGTGTGGCAGAAGATATCCCGTTCTTCTTAGAACTCGTATCCTATGACAGTAAGATTGAGGATGTAAAAAGCAAAGCATATGCAAAAGTGAAACCACATAAGGTAAATGATATGATGGTTGAATTCTCCAAGCCTCAATACCATGTCGACGTATTAAAAGTGGAAGTTCCTGTGAATATGGACTATGTAGAAGGATATGGCACTGAGGCGGTGTATACAAAGGAAGAAGCGTTGGGATACTTTAAAGCGCAAAGTGAATCAACGGATATTCCATTTATCTTCCTAAGTGCAGGGGTAAGTGCAGAAATGTTCCAAGAAACTCTGCGCTTTGCCCATGAAGCAGGCTCTAATTTTAATGGCGTCCTTTGCGGCCGTGCAACCTGGAAGGATGGGGTAAAAGTGTATACAGATTATGGTGCAGACAAAGCGAAAGAATGGATGCAAACACATGGAAAAGCAAATATTGAAGCATTAAATCAAGTCATTCAACAAACTGCATCCTCATGCTTTGAAAAAATAAAGTAAAGTTCATTTGTAATCGATTGAAAAAGGCAATGGAATCCATTGCCTTTTTTTAAGCTTCTATTACATAGTTCCGTAACGCGTAGGCTACTCCATCCTCGTTAAAATTCTTTGTCGTATATGTACTATTTCTTTTGGCTTCTTCTACTGCATTTCCCATTGCCACACTGATTCCTGCAACTTTAAACATGGAAAGATCATTTAAATTATCTCCGATTGCAACAGTTTCTTTTAATGGGATATTTAAAAAATTCGCCATATAGGTTAAAGCATTCCCCTTACTAACCTCAGCATGTGCAATTTCAAGCTTCGTCTTCCCTGAAGATGTTAACGAAATATCTTGACGGGAACTTAAACGATTTTCAAGATTTAGCAGCTTTTCTCTATCAAAGGACAACACAAAAATTTTATAAACATCTAATTCTGCCACATTGATATCTTTGTAATCATTTATATAATGTAATCCATGCTGATTGAATTGAATATCCCTTTCCTTCTCCGCCCATTCCGATAAGAAACTCGCATCTTTTTCGGTTAAAAAGCGTATCTCCCCGTCCAGCTGTTCCTTCCCATTTTTAAGAAGGTGAATCCCTTGATTCGTATATAATTCAAAATAAAAACCTTCGGATTCTAACAGGGGAATAAGCTCCTGTATAACATCCTCAGGTATAATTAGTTTGTGAATAAGCTCTTTGCCATGATAGGCAATCGCTCCATTACCGGTAATAACAGGGCAGTCAATTCCAGCATTCTGAAGGATGGCTTGTGTATCGTGAAGCGATCTTCCGGAACAAATCGTAATGATATCCCCTTGTCTTTGCACATCATGAATGGCTTCTGTATTTCCTGAACTAATATCTCCATTTTCCGATAAAAGTGTTCCGTCCAAATCAATCGCTATTAATTTCATTACTAAATCCTCCTTACCTTAAGCTTCTTTCATGAAACGAGAAATCATATAACGTTTCATTCTTTTTTCTTTATCATAGCATAAAGTGGAAATCCTAGGTGTGCCTATCTTACAGCTTAAACTCCCGATCGACTCTTAAATGGTTTATTGAAAAAAAGGATCATCAATATATGGCCCCTTTATGGCTAAACGCATGAGAAGTGTCGCCATATGCTTTGGTGTGTAGGGCATGTCATTCTCGAGCCACCATGTGACAACACCGAGAAAAGCTGAAGCTATGTACCTTATGGCGATTTCCCTTGGAACTGTAAGCTTATGATCGTCCGGTTGCATTTGGGCCATACCTTTCGTTATAAATTCGATGAATACATCCATCATTCTTGAAGTGAAATGAGGCATGTTTTTTTCAGTTAAAAACACTTTGTATAATTTACTATTCGACGATATTTGTTCAAAAATGTGGACAAAGGTATCATGTGGTTGATCGCTTTGAAAGTCAATTTCGTCTCTATTTCCAAGTGAATCGTTTATTCTTTTAATCAAATCATTTAAGATTTCTTCTGAGCTTTGACTTAAAAGATCGAGTTTATCACGGTAATGAAGATAGAAGGTGGCTCGATTTAATGTGGCTCGTTCTGTAATATCTTGAACTTTGATCTTTTCATAGCCTCTTTCATGAATTAATTCGACAAGTGCATCTCTTAACAATTGCTGCGTTCTTAAAACTCGCGGATCAAGTTTCTTTTTCGACATTTTCCTTCTCCTTGTATTATATTTACTGAATTATCAACAAAATATAAATAACTGTTGATAAAGCATCGAATTTGAATATTGTGTTGTTTGTTATTATTTTTAATACTGTTATAATTATTAACGACAGATGTCGATTAAGCAACTGGTTGTTTAAATATTAGACTGTGTTTATCTAACACGGTCGAATGTTTATGAGATCTTATATTTTAGCAATTAGGAGGTTAATGATGATGGGACGTTTAAATGGAAAAGTGGCAATTATTACGGGTGCTGCATCAGGTCAAGGTGCTGTAGAGGCAAAATTATTTGCTAAAGAAGGCGCAAAAGTGGTTGCAACTGATATTAATGAGCAAGCATTACAAAACGTTATTTCAGATATTGAAGCAGCGGGTGGTGAAGCCATTGCGATTAAACATAATGTTGTTAATGAAGAAGAATGGGCGAATGTCATCACTAAAGCGGTTGAAGCATTTGGGAAAATAGATGTACTTGTAAACAATGCAGGTATTGCACCATCAACACCTCTTGAACAAACCTCACTTGATGATTGGCACAAAGCGATGGACATTAATATGACAAGTGTATTTTTAGGGACAAAATTAGTCGTTCCAGCAATGCGTAAAGCAGGCGGCGGATCGATCATTAATATTTCATCAATGGCTGGGTTAGTAGGTACAGGTGCAGCGAACGCATATCCTGCATCAAAAGGGGCAGTTCGTATCTTTACAAAAGCATCTGCCGTTGAATTTTCAAAAGAAAATATTCGTGTAAACTCTGTACATCCTGGTGTTATTGAAACTCCAATGACGAAAGATGTTCTTGCCAATGAAGAATGGAGTGCAGGACTTAAAGCGGCGACACTTATTCCTCGTTGGGGTAAATCAGAGGATGTTGCATACGGTGTTCTATATCTAGCTTCCGATGAATCCTCTTTTGTTACAGGCTCAGAGCTTGTTATTGATGGTGGATATACCGCCCATTAATGGATACACTATCGATAGGTTTATTGGAAAAAAGAAGGAGGGATGAGCAGTGGATAACACAGCTATGAAAAAATCATTACAAGAATATGTAGACGCATTCAACGCAAAAGATGTAGATCGACTTATCTCTTTATTTGCGGATGATGCGAAAGTAGAGGACCCTGTTGGGAAACCAGCTAAAGTAGGACGCCAAGAAATTGAATCTTTCTATCGTGAAAGTATGCCGGGAAGTACGCTCGAACTGTTGGCACCACCTCGTGGTTCACACAGTAACGCAGCAACAATTACTTTTGCGGTTCACTCTCAAATGGGGGAACATTCTATCCGTATCGAAGTAACTGATGTTATGACCTTTGATTCCAATGGTAAAATTGCCACAATGCATGCATATTGGGGTCCAGATGATGTGCAACAACTATAGTAACAAAAAACTATTTCTTGTGGGAAATTTACGTGACTCTCTTAGTTCCCTAAGATTAAGATAACACACAATGGTAGCGAGCATGAAGGAGAAGTTTAAATCGACTTCTCCTTTTTGTTTTTCAATTACTAATTCCACACCACATTACCCCGTTAACGTAAAATACAAATATTAAATATTTAAAATTAACTAAAAATTTATTGAATTTCTATTTTATTATTGCTATACTTTAAAAAATATAAAATCTTCTAGGCGTTTAAGTTAAATAAAGGTAAACTTAAATTGTGGAATTAAAAGATATAATATTATAACAATTTAAGGAGAATCACATGAAAGTAAACAAAAACTTACCAACACCTTTATATCATCAAGTAAAGGATTACTTGGAAGAAAAAATTATTTTAGGAGAATGGGATCCTGGGTATCAATTACCTACAGAAAAGGAACTCTCAGCTCATTTTCAAGTAAGTACTATCACAGTTAAAAGAGCCATACATGATTTAGTCAACAAAGGAATTCTATATCGTCAAAGAGGAAAAGGAACATTTGTAAGCAGGAAGGAGGATAAAGATATATATCAACTCGTTTCACTCCGAAATGAAGCTGAGGAAGATAAACACCACCCACATAAGTCATTATCCTTTCAGGAAGAAGAAGCCGGTGTGAAAATTGGGAAGATGCTTGGAATAAATGCGAAAGATAAAGTTTATAAAATTCACAGGTTAAAGATCGAAGAAGAGACCCCAGTTGGGATTGAGTATACCTACATTCCGTACTCCTTATTTCCAGGTCTCACGGAAACGATGATAGAAGACGATCTTTTCTATAATGTTTTCACAAATAAATATGGAATGAATTTAGGAAAAGCAAAAATCTTTTTCTCTACCATAATTGCAGATGAGTACGAAGCAAACCTATTAAAGATACCTAAAGGTGAGCAGCTATTTGTATTAGAGAGGTTTACGTATACTGAGGAACAGCAAATCATCGAATATTCAAGATTTATTATTAGACAAGAAAAATCAAGGTATTTTATTGAAATTAGACTTTAGTGTTATAAGGTCTAATTTATGTTCATAAAATATAAAGTTATAATATTATATTTTTATATTTTTATTATGTTTTATCGGTTCTTATCAAGAAATAATATAAAATAATCAAAATTTAAAGGGGTGAAGTGCAGTGGACAAAGTATTTCAGTATATTGACGACCATGCTGATATGTATATTGAATGGTTAATCGAAGCGTGTAATCAACCAAGCGTTTCCGCCCAAAACCGTGGAATGGTCGAAATGAAAGAACTTGTAAAAACTTTTCTAAAAAGTATCGATGTTGAAGTTGAAGAACTAACAACAGATGGGTATCCGATTATTTATGGAGAATTAGGAAAGGATCATGATAGAACACTTACATTCTATAATCATTATGATGTTCAACCTGAAGATCCGATTGATCAATGGCTGAGTGATCCATTTGAAGCAAGCATTAGAGAAGGGAAAATTTTTGCAAGGGGGGTTGCGGATAATAAAGGAAATTTGATTGCTCGAATTTGTGCTATTCATGCTTATCAACAAGTATATGGAAAATTGCCTATCAATCTCAAATTTATCTTTGAAGGAGAGGAAGAGGTAGGAAGTCCGCACTTGGAATTTTTTGCGAATGAACATCCAGATAAACTCCAAACAGATGGAATCATTTGGGAAGGCGGTTCAAGAGAAGTTGAAAGCAAACGCCCACATGTAGGACTAGGTGTGAAAGGGATTTGTTATGTTGAGCTCATTTGTAAGGGAGCCAATATGGATTTACATTCTTCAGAAGCAGCGATTATTGAGAACCCGGCTTGGAGGCTCATTTGGGCATTAAGTACATTGAAGAATGAACAAGAAGAAATATTAATGGAAGGATTTTATGACGATATCCTTCCATTAAGTGAGCTAGACAAAAAGTTCATTGAGTCGATGATTTATGATGAAGTAGCTACGAAGAACTTATACGGGATAGACAGCTTTTTGAAAAATGTATCAGGAGATATATTAAAGGAAAGGTTGACCGCTGAGCCGACATGTACAATATGTGGGATTGAATCAGGCTATATCGGTGAAGGGTCAAAAACGGTTTTGCCGTCAATTGCAAAAGTAAAATTAGATTTTCGTTTAGTTCCTAATCAATCACCCGAGAAAATTGCCCAATTGCTAAGAAATCATTTAGATAAACACGGATACTCTGATATTGAAATTATCCAAGGTCATGGATTACATCCTTTTAATACTAATCCAAAGGATCCTTTTGTCCAAACCGTCCTTGAAAGTGTTCAAGAAGTGTATGAAGAACCACCTGTTATTTTGCGCAATCTAGCAGGATCTAGTCCGATGTATAAAATGTTAAAAAATACAGATATTCCTGCAGTTCAAATCGGTGTGGCTAATCTCCAATCTAATTACCATGCACCGAATGAAAATATCTTCATTGAAGACTATATTCAAGGGATTAAAGCTACAGCTGCGGTGATTAAGAACTTCAAATAAGTACGTAAAAAATATTCTGTAATTTTAAAATATTTAAATTTGGGGGATGGGTATGAAAAAATCTTTTAGATTGATTTTTGTCGCTTGTATTATTCTCGTCTTTATGGTTTCTGGATGCAGTAGTAATTCTTCAACCGGTGCAAAGAACAGTGGAGAAGGAGGAAAAGACAAAACAACATTAGTGTTGGCCCAAAGTGCCGACATAACTACGTTGGATCCGCAAAATTCATTAAGTACAACAGGTGATCGTGTATTTAGGAACATGTTTAGCCGATTATTCAATAGGGACGACAAAATGGAAATTCAGCCGGAACTTGTTGATTCTTACAAAAATACAGATGACGTCACATGGAAGTTTAAGTTAAAGGAAGGAGTAAAATTCCATAATGATGATCCTTTAACTGCAGAGGATGTCAAATATAGTCTTGAACGAGTGATGAAAGATCAGACATTAAAGGAATTTCCGTATTTTACACAGCTTTCAAAGATAAATGTCGTTGATGACTTGAATTTTGAAATCATAACGGATGGACCTATGCCTACATTATTAAGACTTCTAGCAAAAAGTGGTGCAGATATCATGCCAAAGAAATATATCGACAAAGTAGGAATGGATGAATTCTTAAAGAAACCAGTCGGATCAGGTCCCTATAAATTTGTTAAATGGGATCGAGATGACCGTGTTGTTTTAGAAAGTTTCAAAGATTATTTTGCTGGGGCGCCGAAATGGAAGGAAGTTATTGTCAGAGCCATTCCTGAGAGCTCTACCCGTGTTGGTGAATTATTAACGGGTGGTGTAGACATTGCAACAGATATTCCACCAAATGAATGGGACCGTGTGAATGGTGAAAAGGGTGTATCACTTATAAATGGAGATACGACTCGTGTCATGCTTTTAGTCGTCAGAACAACAAAAGGATTTGCTACATCAGATCCAAAAGTTAGGGAAGCTATTGATTTAGCTATAAATGAAAAGGCTATCGTTGATTCTGTATTAAAAGGTACAGGCGTACCTGTTCGAACACGTGTACCCGAAGGTGTGGTCGGTTCCAATCCCGATTTATATAACACATATGAATATGATCTTGAAAAAGCCAAAAAGTTATTGGCGGAAGCTGGGTATAAAGATGGTTTAGAGATTACATTAACAGCTCCAAAAGGCAGATACCCTCTTGATGGAGAAGTAGCTCAACTCGTTGCAAGTATGTTAGGTGAGGCAGGCATTAAAGTTAATCTAAAATTATTAGAGTCTAGTGCTTATTTAGATGAGTATAATTCGAACTCCAATAAAGAATTGTTGATGATTGGCTTAGCAGATGGATTGCTAGATGCTTCTTATTCATTGGTTCACTATACAAAAGATCGTGCAGCGGGACAAACCGATTATTACAATCCCGAAGTAGAGAAACTTTATCATGATGCTGGAAGAAATTTAAATGAAGAGGAACGAATCAAACAGTATCAAAAGATTCAATCCATTGTTGCTGAGGAGAGACCACATATTTTCTTATTCCAACAAAATGCGAACTATGGGGTTTCAGATCGAGTTGCATTCAATTCTAGGCTTGATGAGGTAATTAACTTTTCCGATATTTCTTTGAAGTAATTTATTTGTTGAGATGAAAATGAACGGGACTAGGAAAGAAAAACTAGTCCCGTTTACGAAAGGAGATCTTGAATTGAAGAAGTATCTGGTGAAGAGATTACTACAAATTATCCCGGTTCTATTTATTATTACATTTGTTGTTTTCGTATTAGTTTATCTAGCTGGTGACCCGGTTGCTTTAATGTTGCCAGAAGATGCTTCAGAAGCGGACCGAGAAGCGTTAAGAACAGCGCTTGGACTTAATGAACCATTTTTATATCAATATTTTCATTTTATTGGGGATTTATTTCGGGGGAATTTTGGAACATCCTTCCGCTATCATCAAGAAGCGTTGCCATTAGTATTAGAAAGGCTTCCCGCTACTTTTGAGTTAGCAGTGGCTTCTATGCTAATTGCCATAATTATTGCTATTCCAATGGGGATTTTTTCAGCAAAAAAAAGAAATAGCTTTGTTGATTTATTCATTACTGGGGGCTCTGTTTTGGGAAAAGCAATGCCAAGTTTTTGGCTTGGAATTATGCTAATTCTAATGCTAGCCGTGAACTATCAAATATTCCCGGTTTCCGGAAGGGGAACATGGGCACATTTAATTTTGCCGGCTATCACTCTAGGAACTGGTGTAGCGGCCGAAATGACGAGGCTAGTTCGTTCAAGTATGTTAGACATTTTAAATCAGGATTATATTCGGACGGCTAAGAGTAAAGGGGTAAGTGATACACTTGTTGTTTATAAACATGCCTTTCGAAATTCACTGATTCCGGTTGTAACGATTACTTCTTTACAAGTAACGCATTTAGTAAGTGGTGCATTAATTACCGAAACCGTTTTTTCTTGGCCGGGACTAGGGCAATTATTAGTTCAAGCCGTAAATGGTCGGGATATGGCGGTTGTACAAGCGGCTGTTTTTGTTATTGCTATTCTAGTTATTTTGATCAACCTCATAACGGACCTCATTTATCGTTTACTTGATCCAAGAATTAATTATTCATAGGAGGTGAGAAAGTGGAAGTAAATGTAAATCAGGATGCAGTCGTTGATGTAAATAAACCGATCACAAAAACAAAACATAACCGTCTTTTCCGTTTAATAAAATTATTACTCCGAAGTAAGACGGGCACAACGGGGTTCTTCATTGTCTTTGCTGTTGTCTTTGTTGCTATTTTTGCGAATATTTTAGCTCCACATAACCCTGCTGCAAATAATTTAGGAGATATGCTTAAGCCGCCTGCATGGTTGGACGGAGGATCTACGACTTATCTGCTTGGGACAGATAATTTAGGGAGAGACATTTTAAGTAGAATTATATATGGGACTCGAGTGTCATTGTTAGTAGGAACCTTTTCCGTTATTTTAGCAGGTGTCATCGGCATCTTAGTTGGAATTTTGGCAGGATATTATGGTGGAGTAATCGATAATATCTTAATGAGAATTGTGGATTCCTTCCTTGCGATACCAAGTATTCTATTTATTTTAGTAGTTTTAGCTGTATTTGAACCAAGCATTATGGTACTTATTGTTGTCATCGGTTTTACCAACTGGGTTACATATGCAAGGGTTGTAAGGGGAGAGGTACTAAGCATTAAGGAGCGGGAGTTTGTAAGGGCTTCAAAGTCTATTGGGACAAAAAATACAACGATTATGTTAAGGCATATCTTTCCTAATATTATCTCCTCTTTTATTGTTATATCAACTTTAAGTGTTGCTACGACAATCATTTTGGAAGCATCCTTAAGTTTTCTTGGGTTAGGGATACAGCCCCCAACTGTTTCGTGGGGAGGAATGTTGACGGATGGCAGGAATTATTTAGCTACGAACTGGTGGCTAGCCACTTTCCCCGGGATTGCCATAACGATTACGGTTCTTGGAATTATCTTTTTAGGTGATTGGCTTCGTGATGTACTAGATCCACGAACACAAGGAAGAAAATAGGAAGGGGATAACAACATGGTCAAAGCTCAGACTCTTTTAGAAGTGAAGGATTTACAAACACATTTCTTTACAGAAAGTGGGACGGTTGCTTCCGTAAATGGTGTGTCTTTTTCAGTTGGAAAAGGAGAAACGGTCGGTATTGTCGGTGAATCAGGTTGCGGAAAAAGTGTAACATCACTATCACTTCTACAATTAGTTAGTGAACCTGGAAAAATTGTTGGTGGGGAAATACTGTTTAATGGAGAAAATTTATTGAAGTGCTCAAAGCGGAAAATGCAACAAATAAGAGGAAATAAAATTTCAATGATTTTTCAAGAGCCATTAACCTCCTTAAATCCAGTGTTTACCGTCGGAAGTCAAATTTCAGAAGCGATTAGACTCCATCAAAATGTAGATAAGTCAGAAGCGAAAAAGAAAGCAATTGAAATGTTAAAAAAGGTAGGAATACCGCGAGCGGAAAAACACTTTTATTCATTTCCTCATCTGCTTAGCGGAGGTATGAGGCAAAGGGTCATGATCGCTATGGCATTATCTTGCAATCCACAATTGTTAATAGCGGACGAACCGACAACTGCCCTCGATGTTACCATCCAAGCGCAAATATTAAAGCTAATGAAAAAACTGAGCGAAGAATATGGAACATCCATTATTATGATTACTCACGATCTAGGTGTAGTTGCCGAAATGGTGGATCGAGTGATTGTTATGTATGCCGGTCAAATTGTTGAGCAGGATAATGTTTTTAACATTTTTAAAAATCCAAAGCATCCTTATACAAAGGGATTACTTAATAGTACGCCAAAAATACACCAATTAAAGGATCAATTAGAATCGATTGAAGGAAATGTACCAATACCTTCCGAAATGCCAACTGGATGTAAATTCCATCCGCGATGTCCATTCGCAATGGATATCTGTAGAAATCAAGAGCCTTCTTTAGTTCAAAAAGGAGATGGGGCTGAAGTGAGATGTTGGCTTCATAGAGAAGAAGAGGTGATTAATCTATGACCGTTGCCACCAACGATAATCTAAAAAAGGAGAATGAAACACTATTAGTAATTGAAGGGTTAAAAAAATATTTTCCTATTTCTTCAGGTTTTTTTGGGAAAACAAAGCAGTATATAAAAGCTGTGGATGGAATTAATTTAATTGTGAAGAAAGGAGAAACACTAGGAATAGTTGGCGAATCAGGATGTGGAAAATCTACAACTGGAAATACGATTTTGCGATTGATTGAACCTACAGATGGAAAAATCATTTTCGAAGGGTCTGATATTACTAAACTATCAGAACGTGGAATGCAAAAAATTAGAAAGGATATCCAAATGGTTTTTCAAGATCCATTTTCCTCCCTAAATCCTAGAATGAGAGTATTCGACATTATCGCAGAACCACTTCGTACTCATAAAGTAACAAAAGGGAAGGAATTAGAGCAAGCAGTTTATGAATTAATGGAAACCGTTGGGTTAGACCGATCATTCTCTAGTCGATACCCCCATGAATTTAGTGGTGGCCAAAGGCAAAGAATTGGAATTGCTCGAGCTTTAGCTTTAAAACCAAAGTTAATTATTTGTGATGAACCAGTCTCGGCTTTAGATGTTTCTATTCAAGCACAAATATTAAATTTATTAATGGATTTACAAAAGAAATTTAATTTAACATATATATTTATTGCACATGGAATCCCTGCAGTAAAATACATTAGTGATCGAATCGCTGTCATGTATATGGGGGAAGTCGTAGAGCTTTCTTCAAAGGAAGGACTTTTTAAGCATACCCTCCATCCATATACGAGCGGTTTAATCGCTTCAGTACCAATACCTGATCCGACTCTAAGAGATCGTAAGGAACAATACTTTTTAGAAGAGGATCTACCTGAACAAACAAATTTATCAACCGGCTGCAGTTTCTATCCTAGATGTCCATTTGGTACGGAAAAATGTATAGTTGAAAAACCCGAATTAAGACAAATTAAGGATGAACATTTTGTAGCTTGTCATCACCCACTACAAAATATTGTATCCTGATTGAGCGGAGATGGAATTAAAAATGAGAAGGGCTGTGAAATAATGAAAATAATTGTTATAGGTTCTGGAATTGTTGGGGCTAGTACGGCTTACCATTTGGCTAGAAAGGGAGCTGAAGTAATTATTATTGATAAACAACATGAAGGCCAGGCTACAGCGGCTGGTGCTGGTATTGTGTGTCCATGGATATCTAGGGTCGATGATCAAGACTTTTATACACTGGCTAAAGGTGGAGCTTGCTATTATCCTTCTCTCGTTTCCCAACTAGAGGAAGATGGGGAGTGTAATCTAGGATATGGGTTAGTTGGTGCGTTAGCTGTTAGCGAAGATGAGGATGAATTGAACATAATCGAACAAAAGGTTAGAGCTCGCCGGAAGGAAAATCCCGAAGTAGGTGAAGTTAGACGCCTGTCAGCTGAAGAAGCTCGCCAACTATTTCCTCCTTTAAGAGAAGATTTGCAAGCTGTTCATGTCACAGGAGCCGCAAGAGTGGATGGTCGATTACTAAGAGATGCTCTTATACGAGGAGCAAAGAAACATGGTGCACATTCCTATACTGGTATCGCCAAGCTCGAGCTTAAAAATGAGAAAGTAATTGGTGCTTATGTAAATGATGAATTAATTTCGGCGGACGCTGTGGTTATCACTGCAGGTGCGTGGGCGCCAGAGCTACTTTCTCCACATGGAATCGATATTCCGGTTGAACCTCAACGCGGGCAAATTGTCCATTTACAACTTCCGGATCAGGATACCTCAAAATGGCCGGTTATCCTCCCGCAAAGTAGCCATTATCTTGTTTCGTTTGATGATTCAAGGGTTGTCGTTGGAGCAACACGAGAAACTGGTTCCGGTTTTGATTATCGTGTAACCGCAGCGGGTTTAAAGGAGGTTCTTCACGAAGCACTTCATGTGGCACCGGGCCTTTCAGAGGGCACTTTGCAGGAAGTACGAATCGGATTTAGACCAGCTGGGCAGGATATATTACCATACTTAGGACCAATTCCTGCTTTAAAAGGAATAGTCATTGCCAACGGGCTAGGTGCTTCGGGATTAACAATGGGCCCATATGTTGGATCACTTGCTGCAAATCTAGCAATGGGTGAAGATATGGAAATTGATATTACAGCTTACAATCCCCTTAGAAATCGTTTGAATGTTAACTAAAGAAATCAACTATCTAGAACAAATAAAAATAGCATATCTCTTTACCTCGATAGAATATAATATTATAACTTTATAATTTACTAGATTGTTAAAAAATTTGTGACAGAGATCAGAGAAAGGGGTGTGATATTGGACTGTATGCATGTGGGCAAGCTTGTTTTTATCTATCACAAAATGAACAAGGGGGAACTAAATTGAAAAAACAATTTTTTGTATTATTCATTTGCCTTTTCCTTATCATCATGTCGGCCTGTGGAAATAAAACAGGAAATCAAGCGAATAAAGGTAACGGCGGTAGTGACAAAACGTTAGTGTTAGCTGCATATGGTGGAAGCTATGAGAAAAAAATTAAGGAGGCAGTTATTCCGAAATTTGAAAAGAAGTATGGTGTCAAGGTCAAGTATATAACAGGAAGTTCTGTCGACACATTATCAAAGCTTCAAGCACAAAAGGCTCACCCACAGATTGATGTTGCTTTTTTAGATGATGGTCCACAGGCACAAGCAAAAGCGTTTGGACTATTAGCACCGTTTGATGAAAAAGTGGTTACGAATTTGGGGAATTTATATGATATTGCAAAAGATGAAGATAACATCGGTGTTGGCTTTGGAATTATTTCAACAGGACTAGCTTATAACAAAGAAACATTTCAGAAAAATGGGTGGGAACCATTGAAATCCTGGAATGATTTAGCAGACCCAAAATTTAAAGGGAATCTAGTTTTACCATCGATTGCAAATACTTATGGTGTTCATTTGCTGATTATGGCTGCAAATGCTAATGGGGGAAGTGAAGAAAATATTGAGCCAGGCTTTGAAGCTTTGAAGAAAATCGCAAAGAATGCAGTCACTTTTGATAAAACAGCTGACGTATCGAACTACTTTTTACAGGGACAAATCGTGGCAAGTGCATGGGGAAGCAGCCGGGTTTATACATTACAGGATACAGGATTCCCAATAGAATATGTTGTACCTGATGAAGGTGCAATCGCATTGATGTCTACGATAAGTGTGGTGAAAAATGCCCCAAATAATGATTTAGCTCAAAAATTTGTGAATTTCGTATTAAGTGAAGAAGTGCAAAAAGATTTTGCTGAAGAATTGTTTGATGGTCCGGTTAATAAAAATGTGAAATTAGAGGGAGATATTACGAAGAAATTTCCATATGGTCAGGCCGAAATTGATAAATTGATTAAAGTAAATTGGAAGCTTGTAAATGAAAAGCGTGCAGAATGGACAGAGAGAGCAAATAAAGAAATTGAAATCTCGCAATAATGAAGAGGTGATAGAATGAGTTATTTAAGTCTGCGGAATATTGCCAAAAAATTCAATCAAGTTGAAGTTGTTAAGCGTTTAAGTTTAGATATTCAGCAAGGTGAACTCATTTCATTTTTAGGTCCATCTGGATGCGGGAAAACAACAACCCTTAACATGATTGCCGGCTTTTTGGATGTTGATGAAGGAAGAGTTATGGTGGACGGATCTCCCGTTCACTTGCTTCCGCCAAATAAAAGAGAGATGGGTATGGTTTTTCAAAATTATGCCTTATTTCCTCACATGACAGTGTTCGATAATGTTGCCTATGGATTAAAGCTGCGTAAGGTTCCAAATATTGAAATCAAGACACGAGTAGCAGAGGCATTAGAAATGGTTCGGCTGTCCGGTTATGAGCACCGATACCCAAAGGAATTATCAGGTGGTCAGCAGCAACGTGTTTCATTGGCAAGGGCATTGGTCATTAAACCAAAGGTGCTACTTCTAGATGAACCATTAAGTAATCTTGATGCAAAACTTCGCCAAGAAATGAGAGAAGAAATTGTTACAATTCAAAAACAGGTGAAAATTACGACCATTTTTGTTACACATGACCAAGAAGAGGCACTTGCTATATCCGATCGCATTGCTGTAATGAATGGGGGATGTATTGAACAAGTAGATGATCCTGCCACCATTTATAATCAGCCAAAAACAGACTTCGTATCAAAATTTATTGGTGAAGTAAATCAGGTACAAGGGAAAGTTATTGAAACCTTTGAAAACAATTTATGCAAAATCAACTTTTATGGTAATGAACAGCTTGTGTCCGTTCAAACTTCCGGAAAAAAGGAAATGAACTTCTTTATTCGACCAGAAAAGGTCAAAATATCACAGGATGAAGAGGGTAAAGGCTTTCAAACTCGGGTAGAAAGAAAATTATTTCATGGTTCCAAAACAAGATACATTTTAAATGTTAAAGAAAAAAAGCTCATTGCAGATATATCAAATACGGAGTTAAATCCTAATCATATTGAAGAAGGAAAGAATGTTCATACCTATTGGGAACCAGAGGATTTATTACCTTCAAAAGAGGTGAGTTAACTTGACGCAAGGAGATATTGTAACGAATCAGGAACAATCATTGTTACTGCAACAAAAAAGGAAAAGAAATGTTAGAAAAAAAATAGATGTTTGGTTGCTACTACTACCGACATTACTTATCTTTATCTTTTTCTTTTTACTTCCATTAGTTTTCCTCTTTGTTACTAGCTTCAAAACTTTTGATGCTAATAGTGGAATTGGAAGTGAATGGACAATTCAAAATTATGTAAAGTTCCTATCTGATTCCTTTTATTTGAGCGTTTTATGGCGGACGGTGAAAATTGCCCTGTTAACGACATTGATCACAATCATCATTTCCTATCCGGTAGCCTACCAAATCTCAAAAGCGAAGGGAAGAATGAAAAACTATTTAACTCTCATTGTTTTATCGCCATTATTAATTAGTATGGTGATTCGTTCGTATGGTTGGGTGATTATTCTTTCGAATAAAGGGGTTATTAATAATACGCTGATGGACCTAGGTATTATTAATCAACCACTTACATTACTTTATACAGAATTCAGCGTTATTTTAGGTATGATCCATGTTTTGTTTCCCTACATGGTGTTAACGATCATGGGATCTCTTGAAAGAATCGATCCGTCCGTCATTCGGGCATCGCAAAACCTTGGTGCAAGTACTTTGAGAACCTTCTTTTCAGTAATGTTACCGTTAACATTACCGGGAATATTTGCCGGGTCAGTAATGGTATTTAGCTTAAGTGTAAGCTCCTTTGTTACGCCAGCAATTCTTGGAGGACCACAGGTAAAAGTGATGTCTTATTTAACATATGAACAAACGGCTGTGATGTTGAATTGGCCATACGGTTCAGCGATTGGTTTCCTTCTCATCTTTTTAGCGATTATCACAATCGTCATCTATAGTAGAATACTAGCTTATTCTGAAAAAGGAGTCGCCATCCAATGAGAAAAAGACTTCCAAAACTTACGTTAAACACATTCTGTATAATCGTATATATTTTTTTACTGGCGCCGATTGTGGTAGTTTTACTTTCATCTTTAACTAAAACAGAATACATTGCATTTCCTCCAAAGGGATTGACATTACGATGGTACACTGAATTAATTAATCATCCGGAATTTATGCAATCGTTAATTCTTAGTATTGTTGTTGCTCTTGGAACAGCTATAATTTCAACAATTATCGGTACACTTGCATCACTTGCGGTTGTCAGAAATCAATTCAAAGGAAAAGAAGCAATTGTACAGTTGATTGGCTCACCACTGTTAATTCCTTCAGTCGTATTTGGAGTCGCACTCCTTCAATTTTATTCATGGATTGGCCTTGCAGCGAGTCCGCTTGCTCTGATTATTGGACATATCATTCTAACGGTACCATTCGTGCTACGTCTAGTCGTTGCCAATTTAGTTGACTTTGATCGTTCCATTGAAAGGGCAGCGATGAATCTAGGGGCGAGTTCCTGGAAAGTATTTTTTCACATTACCTTACCGATTATCAAATCCGGAGTCATTGCAGGCTGTATCTTTGCCTTTATTACCTCATTTGATGATCTGACTGTGGCATTGTTTATCGTTAGTACAGATGTTGTAACGTTGCCGGTTAGAATCTATACGTATATGCAGTACCAATACGATCCTATAATTACTTCTATTTCAAGCATTATGATTTTATTTACTATTATTTTAATGATTGTCATCGAAAGAGTACTAGGTGTTGGCAAAGTATTTGCATCCAAAAACTAACAAGTAGGTGTTATCATGCATATCAAAAACCATCCAATATTGGGAGAGCGTTTACATGATCCCGTTACGATTTATTTTAATGGAAAGCCGCTACAAGCCTATAAACAACAAACAATAGCCGCTGCATTAATAGCGAATGGTGTCAAAAAGTTCGGGGAAAGCCGAAAACTGATGCAGGCTAGAGGCTTATTCTGTTCTCGTGGTCGTTGCTGCAGCTGCTATATGACGGTGAATGGGGAGGACCATGTTAAAACATGTATGAAAATGGTTGAGGATGAGATGGTAGTAATTCCGAATATCGGTGATCCAGATGTGAGGGGGGATAGTCATGGAAACTGATGTGCTCATCATCGGTGCGGGTCCCGCTGGACTAGCTGCTGCATTTGAGGCTGGATCGAGAGGGCTGGATGTTGTGATGATTGATGAATCAAGCCGGCTTGGAGGACAACTTTCTCAACAAACGCAAATGGTGTCAATGCTGCCATCCCAATATCCGCCAATGAAAGGCTTTGAATTAGCCAAGTTATTAATCAATCAATTACATGATTTTCCCGTGAAAATTTTATTAAATCATCCATTTATCGGATTGTATCAAGACGGAAGTATTGGTGTCTCCGATGGGAAAAATGTTTTTCCAATATCAGCAAAAAAGGTGATTGTGACAACAGGTGCAGCTGAACGGGCTATTCCATTTTTAAAATGGACGATGCCAGGAGTTATGACGATTGGTGCCGCTCAAACTTTAGTCAATCGGGATTTTGTCGTCCCAGGGAAAAAAGCGGTCATTTTCGGTTCAAGTGATTTTGCGCTTGATGTAGCGATTCAACTGAAACAAGTTGGCGTAGAAATTGAAGGAATCATTGAAGAATCAACTAAATTAACAGCTCAAAATATGGATAAAATAAATTTGATCAAACAAGCGAGTATCCCCATCTACCTTAATTCTTTTATTAAGGAAGTGGGGGGAAATGGTCAGGTTGAAGAGGTTTATGTACAACAGGATCAAGAAGTAAAAACGTTCCATGCTGATCTTGTTTGTGTAGATGGAGGTAGAAAACCGATTACAGAGGTCTTCTATCAATTGGATTGTTCCTTTAGTTATCAAGAAAAGCTTGGGGGATGGATCCCTCAATATAATGAACGCCTTCAATCCAGTCAGGAAGGGGTTTACCTAGGTGGGAATGCTGCAGGGATATCCTTTCACGGTTCCATCCTATTAACAGGAATAATCGCTGGTATCAGTGTGTGTGAGGATCTTGGCGTGTTGGAGGCTGACGAGGCGAATAGCTTAAGAGATTCATTATTTAAAGAGATAAAAATAATAGAGTCCAAACAAGATGATCATTTATGGTTAGAAAGAATGACACACATTGAAAATTTCCTCCATCCTAAACTGAAGAATCAATTTATTTCTTAGAGCAAACCAATCTGGAGAGGATGAAAGGAGAATTATATGGATAAGGATACCATTATTTGTCGCTGCGAGGAATTAAGCTTTGAGGAAATTGAAGAAGTGATTTGCCTTGGTGCGGAATCTTTTGATGATATTAAACGAATCACTAGATGTGGGATGGGGCCATGTCAAGCAAAGATTTGTGCTGATCTTGTATCAAAAATGATCCATGAACAAACAGGGAAAATTTATGAGGAGATTCCAATGCCCCGAATGAGAATGCCCGTATCTCCTATTTCAATCGAAACATTGTCCACAAACAGTCAACATTTTTCCACAGTGAAATCTGTTTTGGATGAAGTTGAACTCGAAGATGGGAAGGTGAGATAAAATGAATACGTCCTATGAAACGATTATCATTGGAGGTGGAGTCATTGGAAATAGTATTGCCTACCATCTTTCTGAACGATATAGGGAGGGTGTCCTCGTTATTGACAAAAAATATCCCCTTTCCGGTACTTCGGGATCCACCCAAGCTTGGGTTTGGGTACATAATAAAACGCCATCGTCCTATGCTGAATTTAGTATGTATAGTGCTGAACTATATCCCTATTTATCAAGAAAAATAGGTGATGTGGAATATAAAAGAACAGGTGGACTCTCCCCATTTTTTAATGAAAAGGATCGAGATAAGGCCAAGCGATTGGCGGAATCGTATCGTGAAATTGGCATTAAAATAAAGGTTTTATCACGGGAAGAAGTGATTGAAAAGGAACCTTCGATTAATCCAAATGTTGCTGGGGCAACTTTTAGCAAAATCGATGGAAATGTGAATCCCTTCAGACTTGCCGATATGTATATGAGAGCGGCTAAGAAAAATGGTATCGAGTATTCGTATTATAATGAAGTAATCGATATTCAAAAGAAAAACGATCAATTTATCGTTTTTTCCAAAAATGGCGAGTATACTTGTAAAAACGTCATCCTAGCTGGGGGCACTTGGTCTCGGGAATTGGGAAAAATGGTAGGTGTTCATATTCCGGTAAATCAGGTAAGAGGGCAAATTCTTGTAACAGAACCACTAAAGCCGTTTATCAATTATACGATTAGCGGAATGAGACAGGCGAATAATGGGGAAGTGTTAATTGGCTATTCCATGGAGGAGGCTGGTTTTAATCGTTCTACAACTTTAGACGTTATGCAGGAAACGGCAAATATGGCCATGTATTATATTCCTGATCTTGGTAAGGCAAAGGTTGTCCGAGCTTTTTCAGGTATTCGAGCTGTCCCGGAAGATGGGCTCCCGATTATTGGGAAAGTTCCCTCTGTCGAAAATCTTTATGTCGCAACGATGCATAGTGGGATCACGCTTTCCCCTTTAGTAGGGACATTAATGACAGAATTATTAGTCGACGGAGATACATCCTTATCGATTGCCCCATATTCGATTGAAAGATTTAAATAAGGAGGAAAAGAGACGATGAATGATATTGTAAAAGTAGGAAATTTACAAGTGGCACAAGTACTCTATGAATTTATTAATGCAGAAGCCCTTCCCGGAAGTAAGGTCGATCGGGAGCAATTTTGGTCAGGATTAGAAACGCTCATAGAAGATTTAACTCCGAAAAATAAGGAATTATTGGCTCAACGTGATGATTTACAGAACAGAATCAATTCATGGCACCGTGAAAATAAAGAGTTTGATTTTAATAGATATCAATCATTTTTGGAGGAAATTGATTACTTAGAGCAGGAGGTTGAGGATTTTAACATAGCGACGGAAAATGTGGATGATGAAGTGGCGATTCAAGCTGGACCACAGCTTGTTGTACCAGTTGATAATGCACGCTATGCGCTGAATGCCGCGAATGCACGCTGGGGAAGTCTCTATGACGCACTTTACGGGACGGATGCGATAAGTGAGGAAGCGGGAGCTCAGCAGGAAGGAAGCTATAATCCCGTTCGAGGGGAGAAGGTCATTCAATTTGGTAGAGAATTTCTTGATCAAGCTGTCCCATTAAAAGAAGCCTCCCATCGTAATGCGGTCAAATATTCAATTGTTGAAGGGAAATTATCTGTTTTACTTAGTAATGGACAAACGACTCGTCTTCAAGATGAATCTAAATGTATTGGCTACCAAGGAACAGCAGAAGAGCCATCCGCTGTTTTATTGAAGAATAATAGACTTCATCTAGAAATCCAAATCGACCGCAACCATCCGATTGGTCAGACAGATGAAGGGGGTATTAAAGACATCCTTTTGGAATCAGCATTAACAACGATTATGGATTGTGAAGATTCAGTCGCTGCAGTAGATGCCGAGGACAAGGTGCTTGTATATCGTAATTGGCTAGGATTAATGAAAGGTGATTTAAGTGCAACTTTTAAAAAAGGGAGCAAAACAATCACCAGAGCGCTCAATCCTGATCGAGTGTACACAGCCGTTACCGGTGAGGAAATCCATTTAAAGGGTCGTTCACTCATGTTTGTTCGAAATGTAGGACATTTAATGACTAGTAACATGATTGTAGACCAGGACGGTAAGGAAGTTCCTGAAGGAATTTTAGATGCCGTGTTTACGAGTTTACTAGCCAAACATTCTCTGCTTGGAAATGGGAACTATCAAAACTCTTCAAAGGATTCGGTCTACATCGTAAAACCTAAAATGCATGGATCACAGGAAGTGGCATTTAGTAATGAACTTTTTAATCGAGTGGAGGACCTTCTTAATCTTAAACGAAACACGTTAAAAATTGGTGTGATGGATGAAGAACGTCGTACGTCAGTAAACTTGAAAGCTTGCATTCGCCAAGTAAAGGATCGAATTGTCTTCATTAATACTGGGTTCCTGGACCGTACAGGAGACGAAATTCACACGTCAATGGAAATCGGACCAATGATTCGTAAAAATAACATGAAATCATCGAAATGGCTGCAGGCCTATGAGAAATCGAATGTAATGGTTGGTTTAGAGACTGGACTCAAAGGTCGCGCACAAATCGGCAAAGGAATGTGGGCAATGCCAGATTTAATGGCTGACATGTTAAAGCAAAAAATTGGTCATGTAGAAGCTGGGGCAAATACGGCTTGGGTTCCTTCACCAACAGCCGCCACCTTGCACGTACTTCACTATCATCAAGTAGATGTGACAAAGGTACAGGGAGAACTGGAAAAAGAGGACGGCAATTTCCTACGTGATATTCTCACCATTCCTGCAGCCGATCAGATCAATTGGAGTCCGGAAGAGATTCAACAGGAATTGGACAACAACGCACAAGGGATTCTTGGTTATGTTGTGCGCTGGGTGGAACAAGGAATTGGTTGTTCAAAAGTACCGGATATTAATAATGTGGGGTTAATGGAAGACAGGGCCACCCTGCGAATTTCAAGTCAACATATCGCAAATTGGCTTCATCATAGAATATGTACAAAGGATCAAGTTCTAGAAACATTACAGCGAATGGCAAAAGTTGTGGATGAGCAGAATGCGAAAGATGCTAATTACCATCCTATGGCGGAGGATTACGCCAACTCTATTGCCTTTCAAGCTGCCTGTGACCTTGTTTTCGAAGGCTATGATCAACCAAATGGATATACCGAACCAATTTTACATCGTCGCCGTTTAGAAGCGAAGGCGAAGTTTGCGGTTAGGCAATAATAGCAATCGGGGGCATTCTACATAAAGGATGCCCTTATTTCAAGACTAATCGATAGAAAGGAGTATGTACATTGAAGTTTATTAG
This sequence comes from Heyndrickxia vini, assembly GCF_016772275.1. Classification (NCBI taxonomy): domain Bacteria; kingdom Bacillati; phylum Bacillota; class Bacilli; order Caryophanales; family Bacillaceae; genus Heyndrickxia; species Heyndrickxia vini. The sequence continues at coordinate 744,735 of NZ_CP065425.1, forward strand.
ATTTCAAGTTGATTCTACAGTTTATACGGGTGTGATGACAGAAGGAGCCGTTAAAGAAATAAAAGGAAATATATTTGGGGAGTGGGAATTTACGGATAAGGAATTCTCAGAAAATGAAGTGAAATTATTGGCCCCATTAGTGCCCAATCAAATCATTGGAATCGGGGCAAATTATGTTTCAAAAGTGGATGATTTACCTAGTGAACTTCCAGACATTCCTGTATTCTTCTTTAAACCTACAACATCTGTTATCGGAACGGGAGAAAGCATTGTCATTCCAAAGGGAATTGACCAAGTGAAATTTGAATCTGAATTAGCGATTGTTATTGGGAAGGAAGCAAAAAATATACATGAAACAGAAGTGCTTGATTATGTATTTGGATATACGGTTGCCAACGATGTAACAGCTCCACAATATTTTCACGGTGATGGCCATTGGACAATTGGTAAATCATTTGATACATTCACACCTTTAGGACCGGTTATTGAAACAGAGCTCGACCCATTTCAAGTTCGCGTTGAGGCAAGAGTAAATGATATTGAAAAGCAAAATAGTGCAACCGAATTAATGATTATTCCGATTCGCAAAATGATTTCCTATCTATCAACTGTCATGACCCTTAAACCAGGTGACGTAATCTTAACAGGAAGCCCTGTCGGTGCGGAGTTTACGGGAGAAGGAGATGTGATTGAATGTGAAATTAAAGAGATTGGTAGACTCCGGAATGGGTTTGTTACAGCAAAAGTATTGACATGAATTTTTTTCAATAAAGGAACATGTGTCTCTAAGTAAATGGGACAGTGAATCAGGTCCACTGTCCCATTATTTATTAATATGATAATGCACGTTTTCCTAATTGATTGTAATGATATTTCATTTGACTATAGGACAAATGCTTTTTCTTCCCATCCATTGGGTCTACATAATAAAATCCTTTTTTATCGTAACCTGTTAATGCAACAGTATGCGACATGTTAATGTTCCAATAAACGAATTTCCCCCACATCATAACAACTTTGCCTTTTTTTAATTGGGCTTTGATTTGATTAATAGTTGCCCCCGTCATGTTTTTATAACTTCCAGTGTATTTCTTCGTCATTTTCTTTAATCCCGGTGGATAAATGGCTGAACCAGTTGAATTATAGGGACTACCGATAAACCCCTTATTTGGGTTACTTGACCTTGGCATTTCTTTTGCCATTTGCATTTTTGTTACCTTAGCCCCTTTACCCCCAGCGTGGTTAACCATCATTGTAAAAGCTGTAATCTCACATCCAGTAGGTAATTCAGGTCTTTGGCTTATTGCTTTTACATTTAATTTGACTGTGTTTTTACTATTAATAATAAATTTTTTATTTTTAGGTTTTGTAATGTTTGTTTTAGAGGCTGACTTTTTTGAATTTGAACCTTTCATCGGAGCTAGGAGTTTAGATGCCTTTGCCGAAATATACCCAGTTTTCTTGCCAACTTTAATCTTGTAAGCCCCTTTTGCATATCCCTTTCCTCTCGTCCAACTTAGATAGGTGTATTTTTGACCACGTGTAGCTTTTGTTAAACGTTTTGATTTAGGATCCGCTTTTATATTTATATAGGTATATGAATCTATTACTTGGATATTTTTAGAATCAGTTTTTGCTAGAGACTTGGATTCGAAAGCTATTGCTAATGAAATTGTTAAAATAATAGAAGTCAATAACACCAAAAATTTTTTCATTTATCCCACTCCTTTTAAAAAAAGCTTCATTGATTCTTATTACGGAAATATTTTCTATTATATAATGGGACAGTGGACGCGGTCTACTGTCCCATTGGGATAAATTTTATTAGGTAGGAGACACTAACAACTATCTGTTTTTTAGGAGGAATATGATGTATCATCTTTTTTCGCATAATGATTTGGATGGAGTGGGCTGCGGAATTATTGCCAAGCTGACTTTAGGTAATCAAGTAACTGTTAGCTATAATTCAATTTCGAGGCTTAATCATTCGGTAGCACATTTTCTTGAAAATGCTACAGGGAATGAGACTTTGATTATCACCGACTTGTCCGTGAATGAGGATAATGAAAAGAAAATAAATGAGTACGTCGCAGGCGGCGGAAAGGCATTATTAATTGATCATCATAAATCGGCGTTGCATTTGAATGAGCATTCTTGGGCGGCAGTAACAGTAGAGCAAGAAGACGGAAAGCTGACATCGGCTACTTCACTTTTGTATGATTATTTAGTAGAACAAGGGCTGCTAACGAGAACAAAGAGTGCCGATGAATTCGTTGAATTGGTGAGACAGTACGATACGTGGGAATGGGATGCCAATCAAAATTTCATGGCGAAGCAGCTAAATGATTTGTTTTTCATGATTAGTATCGAGGAATTTGAAGAAAAAATCCTTTCCAAACTTGAGAACGATGAGCCTTTCCAATTCGATGAAATCGAAAGCAAGCTGCTTCATGTGGAAGAAAGCAGGGTAACGCGATACATAAACAGAAAAAAACGGGAAGTTTATCAAATGACCATTGGTGACCATTTGGCGGGGGTCGTGCATGCGGAGAACTATCATTCAGAGCTGGGAAATGAATTATCGAAGGAATTCACACATCTCGACTATATTGCGATGGTAATGGTCGGTGGTAAACGAATTAGTCTTCGGACGATTCATGATGATGTGGATGTATCCGAAATCGCAGCAATGTATGACGGAGGCGGTCATCGCAAAGCATCGGGCTGTAACCTAACAGAGAAAGCATTCAAGCAATTCGTTGAGCAGACATTTTACTCCGAACCACTCAAGCGGGATGCATACAACAATCAATTTAATCTAAAAGGTTCTCCGGAGGGTTCGTTCTATAAAGGTAAAAATGATGAAGCTATTTTTGTATATCAAAAAGCCAAAGGGGACTGGGGGATCAAAGTGAACCAAAAGTCTCTTGAAACAGATTTTCCTTCTTTTGAAGCAGCTGAAAAGTATTTAAAGAAAGAATACGTTGCCACCTTGGTTCGTGATGCGGAGTGGATTGATCATTTGATGGGATTTTCACCTTATAAAAAATGAACAAAAACCGCAGAAAGTAGTAGCTTTCTGCGGTTTAATCTAACTATGGTATTAATTGATGTACCTAGGTTCCGAATTAGAAAAAACAAATTATGGAAAGTAGAACTCATCGCCTATTACGATTAATTATTGTTACCATAACTAATTAGGTTTGTGAAAATTCGGTATCCTCCTGGAACTTGGCCTTGGATTTGGCGATAGAATACAAGATTGGTGTATAGGTAGGTTCCTTTTCCGTATTTCGCCATGAGGATGCCTCCTGTAAATGGATCTTCATTTGGATCGGCCATGCTTACAAAGGTTTCAAATTGATTATCCCATTCCATAGGGTAGTAGAGACCGCGTTCTTGAATCCAGTTATCCCAGTCACTATCAGTAATTTTATTCGGATAATTGAATAATGGAGAATCCGGCTTTAGCATGGTCACTTTAGCGTTTTCGTCAGTTACTCTCCAGCGAATGGATGGGTCGCCAATTTTCAACTTATAAGGTGCTGTTTGTAGCGGGTCCCAACGATCACCTGGTTTATGATACTGAACAACTAAATGTCCACCATCTTCTACATATTTTAGAAGGCGAGCATTATTTTGCAATAGGTCATCACGTGACAGATACGCACGGATACCCGTTACGATCGTATCATATTGATTTAAGTCCCCGGTTGCAAGATCAGCTTCTGATAGTTTCGTAATATCGAATCCTGCGTTTGTTAAATAATCCGCTACTTTATCAAAACCACTATCAATATATCCTACTTTTAAATGGTCTGGTTTTAGTAGTTCAAAGGCTACGCCTTTTAGTTCTGCAGGATATTGATAATAAAAGGTACCGATGTGATCATATTTGATTTCCTGAATCGTAGAGTCAAAGGATTTTCCGTTAACAGTTGTTACAGCAGATAGATTGAAATCACCTGCTTGGATGTTTTTTGGTGGTGCGAGTTTAAAGGTTACTTCTCTTTCTTCTAGCTTTTTATCAAAATTCACCTTTGCTGTTTGAGGTGAAACCTTCCATCCGGCAGGGATTTTTAAGCGGACAGATGAGCTTGTTTTTCCTTCTCGGTAGTTTTTGAGCTTAACGGTAACAGGAACTTCTTTTTGAACGTTCGCTGTATTTACAACAATATTTTCAGGTGATAATGTTGCGCTAACATCGGGAAGTACCGCCACAGTACCTTCTAATTCTTGAACATGCACCGTTTTTGTTCCTGATGATTCATATTGAATACTGGCTTGGATTGCAGGTTGTTTGTATGCATGATAGTACTCAGCGTCCTTTGGAACCTTCACATCAAATGAAAGATTTAATTTTTTTCCTGGTTTTAAATCCTTGCTACCGTCCTTACTTGTTACTTTCCAACCTTTTGGTACGTTTAATGAAACATTTACCTTTTTAAGTTTTTCTTTTCCATTGTTATTTAAGCTCACTTGAACTGTTGTTTGTTGCCCTTTCGTAAGTATGTTTGATTGCGCTTTTGCAGTTACTTTTAAATTTGAAGAGATGATGCTTGCAGTTTGGAGTTGTTCTTCTTTGAGTGAAAGCTTATGAAGCAAATCGGCTTTCATTTCTTTATTTAACTTTGCTTTCTTCGTTTTCTTTTCAAGATTTCTTACATCTTTCAGTGCTTTTTGCGTTTGTTTAAAGATACGGTCTCGTTTTGGATAGGAATGAATGATTTGGTTAAGTTCTTGTTGGAGTTTTGTGAATTGCTTTTTTAAACCGTCTTCTTTTGCTGGAAGGGTTTTTGCCCATTCAGAAAAATTATATGGAATACCAGCAAAAAGTTTATTGCTGTTTTTGGATTGAACAGCGGAGTACAGTAACTCTAATTTAAATTGTCTTGGTTCTGAGGGAATATCAGAGCCCATTCCTTGGCTTTTATGCATATAACGCGATTGTTCACCAAGCTGTGGATAAGTCATTCCATAAATAGGATCGTACATCCCAATTTCTAAAGTCGTTGTGACAGGATCGTTGGAACCAGATGGTAAATACAGTTTTTTAATTTGCCAAGTAGATAAACCTTCTTTTAATTGATCTGGAAACACAGTTGGATCAGCAGCATCCTTAAATGCGCGTTCACTGAGAATTTCCATTGTTCTGTGATGCCCATGTTGGGTATCATCATTACGGAAAGAAGGCATGACGATATCTGGCTGGTAAGTACGTATGAATCTAATTAAACGTTCGTAAGTTAAATTTTCTCCCCATTTGCTTAACGTTTCTTCCGGAGTTTTTGAGAACCCAAAGTCATAAATAGAATCAGAGGTAGTCTCGCTTAAATGATAGGCTTTTACACCGGTGATTTTAGCCGCTTCAATCATTTCGCGTGATCTAATAATGCCGAGTGCATTACCTAGTTCATCACCAATTTCATTTTGTCCCCCTTCTCCACGATTGGCAATAAGACTTGATGTTTTCACACCTAATCCGCGGGATAAATAAGCTAGAAAGTCGCTTCGCTCATCATCGGGATGGGCACCCGTATTTAAAAAGGTAACCGTTGTTTCAAGTGGCTTTACAGCATTCCATAAATCTACATCCACTTTTTGTGCTTCTTTTGCGTTCCCATTTAGAGGAATAATAGTAACCGCCAATAAAATGGATAGCAATGCATATACTAGTTTCTTCACTTGTGTAACCCCTTTCATTTTTAGTTAAGGTTTTAAATAGTAGCCACCCCTTTTGTCCTAGGTATTTAGTAGGTTAGTTAATATTCCTAACTAACAGGACCAAAAAAACCTTAAATAATAAATAACATATCGATTGAATAATGTAAATACTCTTTATTTTTAAAAAGTAATCAAAACCTAACTAACTAATCTGAATTGGAGTGTAAATGAAAATATTCAAAAAATATATTGTAAACGTTTTCGAAATAAGTTATATTATCTTTAGTTAATTAGTAAACTTTACTAACCAAAAAGATTAGGGCAGTGATGTTATGAGCTTAAAAGGAACACCTATGGAAATGAAATCCATCAATAAAAAAAGAGTGCTTCAATGTATTCAAGACTACGCTCCCATATCGAGAGCGGAGATTTCAGCAAAAATTAAAATTAGTAAACCGACCGTATCGATATTGGTGGATGAACTTATACAAGATAACTGGGTAATTGAAAAAGGAATTGGTGAAGCCTCCTCCCAAGGAGGAAGAAGGCCGATACAATTATTTTTTAATGATCAGGCGGCTTATGTTATCGGGATCGATATTGGTGGAACAAAAGTAAAAATAATCATCAGTGATTTAAGTGGCAATATTGTAGCTGAAAATAGTTTTAAAACAAATGAATATTTGGAAACGGGGTTGTTAAGTCAAATTTCCAATGAGGTGGAGTGGTTAATCAATAAGGAAAAGATTGCACAAGACACAATCCTAGGGATGGGAGTTGGGATACCGGGAATCACGGATACTGTAAGTGGCTTAGTAGTGGAGGCACCTAGTTTAAATTGGTTCAATTATTCTTTTATTAACGAAGCGAAAAAATATTTCTCATTTCCCATTTATGCTGACAATGATGTGAATGTTGCTGCCCTTGGTGAACAATGGCTTGGCAAGGCCAAAAATAAGAATAATGTTCTCTTTATTGCTATTGGGACAGGGATAGGATGCGGCATTATTATTAATAATCAACTGTATCGCGGTTCCTCCAGTGCCGCGGGAGAAATGGGTTATATGGTAACTGATAAAAAAGATGTGAAAAGCAATTTTAAACCTGTTTTTTATCGATATGGCTATTTAGAAAGTGTAGCCGGAGGAAAATCAATTGGGGAAAAACTAACTGAGAAGATTCGAAACCAAGGTGAGCATCCATTATTTGAAACAGTAAAAAACACTGAATTAAGTGCGGAAACTGCTTTTAAATTAGCACAAGCCGGTGACAAAATAGCCCAGCAAATTATAGATGACGCAACTGATCATTTAAGCTATGGAATTGTCAATGCTGCCAGTTTGTTAAATCCGGAGGTCATTATTTTAGGAGGTGGTGTTTCGAAATCAGCTGAACAAATTTTACCTAATGTACGTGAAATTGTGAATCAATATCTTCCGAGTTCAGTAGAAATCTACACATCACAGTTAGGAGACAACGCAGGGGTTTTAGGAGCTGTTTCACTATTTTTACGAGAACATGAAAGTATCATTAAACATTCATAAACGGGGGGAGAATTATGAAAAAGAAAAAATTAGTTTCTTTATTAGCTACATTATCATTATCTGCAACACTTATTCTTTCAGCATGTAGCTCTGGGGAAAAAAGCTCTGGAACGAATAAGGGAAAAGCAAAAGATTTAGAAGACAAAATTGTTGTTTATTCACCACATGGAAAAGATATTTTAGGTCAATTTGAGAAGCTGTTCGAGGATAAATATGGAATTGATGTAGAATGGCTCGACATGGGCTCCCAAGAAGTATTAGACCGGGTTCGATCGGAGAAAAACAATCCACAGGCAGATATTTGGTGGGGGGCTCCTTCGACAAGCTTTGACCAAGCAAAGGGAGAAAAGCTGTTAGAGCCTTACGAGCCATCCTATGCGAAAACACTTGAAGATGGATTCCATGATCCCGACTGGTATTGGACTGGTACTAGTCAAACACCTGAAGTCATTATGTATAACTCCAAGCTTGTGAAAAAAGAAGATGCACCGAAAGATTGGGATGAACTTCTTGATCCAAAATGGAAGGATAAAGTCATTATTCGCTATCCTCTTGCTTCCGGGACAATGAGAACCATTTTTTCAGCGATGATTTATCGTGATTTTAAAGATTCTCAAGATCCTGCTAAAGGCTACGAATGGTTGAAAAAACTGGATGCCAATACTAAAGAATACTCGGCTAATCCAGAAATGATGTACAACAAAGTGGCAAAAGGAGAAGGGACTGTCACTGTTTGGGATATGCCTGATGTTGTTATGTTAAAAGAACAAAAGAAATACCCATTTGAGTTTATTATTCCTGAAAGTGGTACACCTGTTCTAACAGAAGGAATTGCTATGGTAAAGGATGCTCCACATCCAAAGGCAGCTAAAGCGTTCTATGAATTTGTTAATACACCTGAGGCAGCAAAAATTTTAGCGGAAGAACATTATCGTATTCCAACGAGAAATGATGTAACCGATTTACCGGACTGGATTAAAAATACAGAAATAAAAGAGATGGATATTGATTGGAATGTATTCCAAAGTAAATCGGATGAATGGATGAAATATTGGGATGAAAACATTAAAAATGGCGATAAACAGATAAAAGAATAGGAAGTGAACTAGAAATGGCGTCTATTAATCTCGAAAACGTGCAAAAAGCCTTTGGAAAAGTCGTTGCTGTAGATCAGCTAAATTTAGAAATAAAAGAAGGGGAGTTTTTTACCTTTTTAGGACCAAGTGGCTGTGGGAAAACGACAACTCTACGAATGATTGCCGGTTTTTATTATCCGTCTAAAGGTGTTGTTCGTTTTGGAGAAAAGGACATGACGCGTGTTCCTCCCGAAAAAAGAAATACAGGCATGGTTTTTCAAAACTATGCCTTGTTTCCTCATATGACGGTTTTCGAAAATGTAGCATTCGGATTAAAAGTAAGAAAAGTCGCATCAAGTGAAATAAAAAAGAGAGTTAAAGATGTACTAGGGAAAGTTCGTTTAGAAAAATATAGTGATCGTCAAGTGAGTCAATTAAGTGGAGGACAGCAGCAACGTGTCGCACTGGCAAGGGCATTAGTAATTGAACCCGAAATTCTCCTATTGGATGAACCATTAAGTAATTTGGATGCAAAATTACGGGATGAAATGAGAACAGAAATTTTACGCTTACAAAGTGATTATCATATTACGACCATTTATGTTACACATGATCAGGCAGAAGCTTTATCCATGAGTGATCGAATAGCCGTCTTTAATTTTGGTGTTTGTCATCAAGTAGGGACTCCTTTAGAAATATATAACGAACCAGCTAATGATTTTGTTGCTAGCTTCATAGGGGAAATCAACTTTATCCCAATGAAAATAGAAAATACGGGTGAGAAAACGATTGAAATCAGCATCCTTGATGGGACAAAAAAATTACATGTTAATCATACTTCATTTAATTATCGAAAACCAAACGACAACGAGGATGTCATTCTTTCAATTAGACCCGAGTCTATTAAACTATCATCACAGCGTATGGAGGGTATGAATACACTAGAAGGAAAGATTGAACTGATTCAATTTTTCGGTTCGATGATAGAGGTTCTAGTTAATGTAAATGGTTTGATGCTGCGAGTAAATATGTTAAATTCAAATAATTTTTCGAATCTCCAAAATAGAACAAATGTTTGGCTCAATCTTCCGGAGGATCGTATCCGTATTATTCCAAAGATAAGCGGTGAAATGAAATGATAAAAAATAGGAATAATCGTCTAACGATTTTATTATTAATTCCAATCTTGCTGATTTTAATTGCTTATGTGTTATATCCGTCGATTAAGACTTTAATAGAAAGTTTGTATCAAGAGGGAACCTTTACATTTGCGAATTACTCTGACTTTTTTGTTCAAGAATCAAAAACGAATTTAGAAGCACTGTGGAATTCCCTTTATATTTCCTTATTAAGTGTTTTTGTTAGTGCGTTAATAGGGATTCCGTTAGCAATCATTTTTAATCGATATGACTTTCCGGGCAGGGGGTTCTTTTCGACTGCAGCCATCATGCCAATGGTATTACCTTCATTGGTAGGTGTCATGGCGTTTATGTTTTTGTATGGTGAAACAGGTTTAATTCCCAATGGTATTAAGGACTTGTTTGGCCTAGAGAAAGTTCCTTTTAAACTTGGCGGAGTATCGGGGATTTTGATTGTACATGCATATACGATGTACGTGTATTTTTATATGACCGTATCATCCGCTATTAATAAGATTGATCCAAGTTTAGAGGAGGCCGCTTATAACTTAGGAGCGAGTAAATTTAAAGTCTTTTGGAAAGTTACTTTTCCATTATTAACACCAGCCATCGTCGCCGCTTCACTTCTTGTATTTATGATATCAATGGCCTCATTTAGTGCCCCGTTTTTGCTTGCTGGAGGCTATCGCGTGTTGAGCTTACAAATCTATTTTTCCAAAATTAATGGAGATATGGAAATTGCAGCTACTCAATCGGTCATATTATCAGTTGTATCAATTAGTTTCTTAATCTTTATGAGATGGTACCAGAATCGTAAAGATTATCGGATGGCGACAAAGGGGATAGGTGCGCACCGAAGTGAAGTGAAAAATCCATTTGTTAAATGGACCCTTGTTGTATGTGGAGTCATTGCAGTTATTATATTATTGCTTCCACATTTGACTATTTTATTACTTTCCCTTGTTCCAGATGGTACATGGACATGGCAAACATATCCATCTGTATTTAACATTGAAAATTATCGTCTCTTGTTAGACGATCCAAATATATGGAAGCCAATCAAAAATAGTTTACTGCTTGCTATTCTTGCAACTGCCGGAAATTTAGTGTTTGGGGTTTTAGCTTCTTATCTATTAGTCAAACGAAAATTTGTAGGGAAGAGCCTTGTAGATATTCTAGTTATGATTCCATGGGCACTGCCAGCCACCGTTATTGGGATGAATTTAATCTTTGCTTTTAACGAACCAAATGTTTTTTCTTTCGGAAATATTTTAGTTGGGACCTTTTGGATTCTTCCATTAGCTTATTTTGTACGGCATATTCCATTGGTCGTCCGTTCCACAAACGCAGTATTAGAGCAGCTCGATGATTCATTAGAGGAAGCGTCCCGAAATTTAGGAGCTAAATGGTTTTATACGTTTAGAAAGGTCATTTTGCCGATTATTATGCCCGGAGTATTGTCTGGGACATTACTCGCATTCGTAGAATCGGTAGGGGAATTCCCAACATCGGTACTCTTGTACACACTATCGAATCGACCAATTTCAATTGAGATCATGAATCAATTGCGAATGTTTAACATGGGGCAAGCAGCGGCATATGGAATGTTTCAAATCATCCTTATCGCACTTGTACTCTTTATCTCCAATAAGTTTTTCGGAGTGAAAGCTGAGCAATCGTTGTAAAATAAGTGAACTGCTTTGACTGACGTCATGTTGATTGAAACGAAAAATCAACATGACAGAAATAACAACAACGTCTACTAAATTGGAGTGTTAATATGAATAATTTAGAAGAATTTATTAAAGAGGAAGGTACAGTTTTTCCTGGGAAAACCTATGTTGAAGAACTATTAAAGCCTGTTTTTAATGATCAAAAGGATTACTTATTTCATGTAATGTTTGATATTCATCGTGCTCACGTAATTATGTTGGCTGAAAAAAGCATTATTAGTGAAGAAGAAGCGAAAGTGATGCTAGAGGGAATCAATAAAGTGGCAGAAACGGATATTGATTCTTTACGTTATCAACCACAATTCGAAGATTTATTTTTTATGATGGAGGCTAAAATCGGGGATGAGATTGGCGATGAATTAGCAGGGAAGATTCATATTGCCCGCAGTCGGAATGACATGGGTGTTGCCATGTATCGCCTAGTATTGCGAGAGCATCTTCTCACGACGCTTAGAAATGCCTATCAATTAAGTGAAGCGATACTCGATCAATCGAAAAAGCATAAAGAGACCTATATGACTGGCTATACACATACACAACCGGCCCAACCTACTACACTCGGTCATTATTTATTGGCGATCTATGATGTGTTACAAAGAGATATTAAACGCTTATGGTCAGCTTATGAAACGGTGAATCAATCGCCGCTTGGTGCAGCTGCCTTAACTACTACGGGATTCCCAATTTGCCGTGATCGTACATGCGATTTATTAGGGTTTGATCGGGTGATCGAAAACTCTTACGATTCAATCGGTGGTGCCGATTATTTATTGGAAACCTCCACTGCTGTGATGACATTAATGGTCAATACTGGAAGATGGATTCAAGACTTTTTGCAGCATGTTACAAGAGAATTTAGCTCGTTTCTTGTCGCCGATCCATATGTACAAATAAGCAGTATTATGCCTCAGAAGAGAAATCCGGTTTCCATCGAGCATTCACGTTCAATCGCAAGTAGTGCCTATGGGGATGCACTCGCTGCCATGAATATGATTCATAATACACCTTTTGGTGATATTGTTGATACAGAGGATGATCTGCAACCCCATTTATATCGTGCCTTCAATAATGCAAACCGTGTATTGAAACTTATGTATGCGGTTATTAGCACAATGAAGGTAAATAAAGAACATATGACAAAGATGGCCAGAAAATCTAGTATTACCATTACGGAATTAGCAGATACATTAGCACGTGATTTCGATATACCATTCAGAAAAGCCCATTCCATCGCCAGTCATATTTCGAAAATCACAGTTAAAGAGAAAAAGGAACTCTACAATTGGGATAGTAAAGAAATTAATCAAATTATCAAGGAATATATCGATGTAGTTTTAACTGAAGAAGAATGGAAGAAAATCATTTCACCGGAATATTTTGTGGAAATAAGAAAAATCCAGGGTGGCCCTAGCCCGGATGAGGTTACAAGAATGATTTCTGACAGAGAAGAATTACTTTTAAACAAAGTAAAAGAATATGAGAAAATTAGTATTCGACTGAATGAAAAGCATAAGGAACTTGTTGAATATAGGTTATAAATCGAAGGTTACATTTCTGATTGTGGAAATCTATATTAATAGTTAAGGAAATACAAGAAGACCCACAGGAACGTTACAAACGAAGAGTGGGTCTTTTTTATATATTTGGAAAAGAAGGTTATTATACAAACGGTCAATGAAACCTAAGATATGCTACTCTATCTCTCTAATAACCTCAGACAAGCGCATATCTGCCATTGACTGAAGACGTAAATGATGATTTTCAAAGACTAGATGTTCCGTCACGGGATTTGGTACGATGACACATTTTAAGCCTGCAGCTAGTGCTGCCTGCAGTCCATTGAGTGAATCCTCAAAGGCAATGGCTTCAGTAGGCTTTATATTTAAGGAATGTACTGCTTTTAAGTAAAGATCCGGTGCCGGCTTTACTTTATCGACATCATCCTTTGTAATTAGGAGGTCAAAATAGTGCAGTAGGTTTAATTGGGATAAATAATTCGTCACCCACTTTTTGGATGAACTAGTTGCTAATGAAATTTTATATCCCGATTTCTTCGCATCTTCTAAATATTCCTTTACACCTGCGCGTGCCACGGGTGCCGTCATTTTTTTCTCATAATAGGTTTTGGCTGCATCTTCAATTTCTTGAACATTGCAATCATCTCCAAGTTGCGCCCTGAAATAGGCGTATAATGCTGTATCATCTGAACCGATACATTGAGAAAACTGTTCTAACGGTAAGTCACATTTATACGATTTCATTGTTTCCTTATAAGACTCATACCAAATGGTCTCGGTGTCTAAAATCAATCCATCAAAATCGAAAATTATTGCTTTTATCAATTTTTCCCCTCCCTTACTAGTTCATTCTAACATATTCCTATTCATACATAGTCTAAGAAAATATCTGATTGTTGCCATGAGTCTTTTTTTTAAATCTATTCGTTAATGTTAACTAAAGTATAGAAGGGACAATGGTCCGCTTTTCTTGTCTTTAACTATTTCCAACTACCCATTAAATGAAATAAAAGCAAGGAAATCGTCCCTTTCCCTCTTAGTCACTTATTACCAATTTCATCAAATTGTATTGACCTTCGTAATGGAAGCGCTTTAGAATGTGGGTATATAATTGGTTTCATGTTACTGGGCGGGACTAGGCATGGAAAACAAACTTGGGGGAATCCCAATTGTTTTCCATGCCTTTTAATTTGCTTTACAACAAACCAATTATGGAAAATAAAATTGCGAAGAAGGAAGGGAAGATTTTTGAAATTAAGACATTGGATCAAGCTCACTATTATTTTCACTTTGATTTTTAGCACTGTGATTAGTTTTAAAACACCAACGACCTCCGCAAAAGAAAAGTATCCATTAGAGTATGAAATATACCCAGTACCGCACAAAGTTTCCTATCACAAAGGAGAGACGAAATTAAACAAACCGATCCGCGTGATATACGATGATACGATTGATTCTGTAACAAGAAAAAAGGTAAAAACTATATTAAAACAAAATGGCTATCCAACCCCGACAGTAGGGAAGAAACCAGCTGCCGATAAAATCAATCTATTGATTGGGACGAAGGGTTCAAACGGTCCCGTTGATCAATATGCCTCCAAGCATCTGAAAGGAAAGGGAGTTGATTTTTCTAAAATTGATGCGTACCAACTAGAAATTCAAAATAATGCGATTACAATTTTAGGAAAAGACACAGATGCAAGCTTTTATGGTGTTGTAACCCTGGATGCTATCTTAAGCCAATTAAAAAACAAAAAAGTACGAAACTTATCGATTCAGGATTTTGCAAATACAAAAATTAGAGGTTTCATTGAAGGATATTACGGAATCCCTTGGAGAAACGAGGACCGAATGTCATTAATGAGATTTGGCGGCAAATATAAAATGACTTCCTATATTTTTGCTCCAAAAGATGATCCCTACCATAGAGAAAAATGGGATGAATTATATCCAAAGGAAAAATTAGATGAAATTAAAGAAATGGCACAAGTCGGAAATGAAAGTAAGACACGTTTCGTGTGGACGATTTCCCCATTAGGTGAAGTTGCTAAAATTGCCCAATCCGGTGGAGACCCGATGTTGAAACTAGAAGAAAATACGAAAAAAATGCTGGAAAAGTTCGATCAATTATATGATGTAGGGGTTCGGCAATTCGGTGTTTTAGGCGATGATGTCGGAAGTCTGCCAACAGATTATGTTGTCTCCCTAATGAATTCCGTACATGATTGGGCAAAAGCAAAAGGGGATGTCTATGATATCTTGTATTGTCCGGCTAGCTATAATTCCAGCTGGGCATGGAATCCTTCTGAGTTGAATGCCTATGAAAAAGGATTTCCTAAAGATATTCAAATCTTCTGGACTGGGTCAACGACATGTGCACCAATCGAGCAATCTACCATCGATACGTTTAAAAATAAAAGCAATAATGGTGTCGAAAGAAGAGACCCCTTATTCTGGCTAAATTGGCCGGTCAATGATGTAGATATGTCGCGCGTATTTTTAGGAAAAGGGGAAATGCTTCAACCGGGAATTAAAAATCTTGCTGGTGCTGTAACAAACCCAATGCAAGAAGCGGAAGCATCGAAAATCGCTCTTTTTGCGATTGCAGATTATTCTTGGAATACGAAAGACTTTAACGCTCAAAAAAGTTGGGATGACAGCTTTAACTATATTGAGCCAGATGCGACAAAACAGCTTCATACGTTAGCAAAACATATGTCGGACGCTAATCCTAATGGTCTTACCCTCTCGGAAAGTGAAGATATAAAGGGATTACTTGAGACCATCACATCCAAATTGAATAATGGGAAATCATTGAAAAAAGTTGCGCCAGAAACGATAAATGAACTCAAAAAAATCGCCGATGCTGCGGATGGATTTTTAGCAAAAACTAAAAATAAAAAGCTGAAAACAGAGTTAGCACCTTTTGTGAAAGCATTAAGAGATATGGTATTAGCGGACATTGAATTTATCAGAACTGAGCTCGCGATAGAAGCGGGAAATAAATCGAAAACCTATCAACACTTTTCAAAAGCAGCGATTTTACGCAAACAAAGCTTAAATTATGATCGCCCCACTTTAGAAGGTACATTGAAAACAAAACCGGCTAAGAAAAGACTGCAGCCATTTACTGATCAATTGGAGAATAAAATTTCATCAAAAGTGGCAAAGATGCTCGATATCCACTAAGTAACATCGGGACAGCGGACAACATGTCCACTGTCCCATTTTCTAGGATCGGGGACGTGCTTATGCAGTACCTTCAAATGAAGTATGTGTCACAAAATCAAAAGTATGGTGCGTAAACCGAAAGCTATGAGTTACAAATAGAAATCTATGATCCACAAATGGAAAAAAGGTAGATTTTCAAATGAGGGATGCGTCACAAAATCTAAAGTATGATGCACAAACGAGAATCTATGAGTTACAAATAGAAATCTATGATCCACAAATGGAAAAAAGGTAGATTTTCAAATGGGGGATGCGCCACAAAATCTAAAGTATGATGCACAAACGGGAATCAATGAGTAACAAATAGAAATCTATGATCCACAAAAAGAAAAAAGGCAGAATTACAAAAGGGTGATGCGTCACAAAATCCAAAGTATGATGCACAAACGAGAATCTATGAGTCGCAAACCGAAATCTATGATCCACAAACAGAAAAAGGTAGATTTTCAAACGAAGTATGCATATATCATATAATGGGGATATTTTACACCTTAATAAGATCGCAAAATCGCATGATGAATAGCTAAAGTTAAATATGAATAAAAGAAATTTCTAAAATGATCTCTTTGTTATATAATAGTAGATAGGAGGTGATTGGAAAATGAATGTTGATAAAGTGGAAAACATGTTATCACAATTAATTAGAATGGTAGGAACCCTTCAAACAGATGTAAAAACTCTTCAAACAGATGTAAAAACTCTTCAAACAGATGTAAAAACCCTTCAAACCGATGTTAAATCTATTCGGTCGGAGCAACAAGAAATGAAACGAGAACAACAGGGAATGAAGCAAGAGCAACAAGAAATAAAGCTAGTTCAACAAGAGATGCAAACAAAAGAAGAGGAACACCATAAAGAATTACTAAAACAATTAAAAGTTCTTGAAATTGATCAGGACTTTATTTGGGAGAAAACAGTACGGAACGAAAGAGAGATCAACCACATTAAAAGCAAATTAGGTTAACCACCATACCCTTCGACTATAATGCTACAGAAAGATCTCCTTAGGAATATGCGGAGGCATCTCATATTTTACTTTTCTAATTTACAGGAAATCACAGAACAAACTAAAGGCTATGTTAACATATAACATCTCAAAAGCTGATAATCTCCAATACTTTTTATTTATATTCGATAATTGAATCCATGCGAAAATTATTAAATACAAAGGATTATCCGCGGGAATATAAATGCGCCGAATCCATACACAGCTATGTTGCTGACATCGCAGAAGTTACTATTACCGAGGAGGAAGTCCTCTATTTAATGATTCATCTGGTACGTTTAGGATAGGAACAGTTCTCATGCTAATTCAGCATGAGAACTGTCCCTAATTTCATTGTTTCATATTCAATGGAGTCAGGCAGACTTAGCTATCGCTTATTTTTTCTTTTAATTCAGATTTGGCTTTGTCAACAACCTATTGGCTCGAGAAGAAAAAAGAGTAGGGGGACAGTTTTTAAATTGAACCATCCCCTTTTCTTCATATCCTCATTCGTTTTGTTCTTCAGAAACGTTTTCAGTAGTTCCTTCCACGTTCTCTTGAGCTCTTGGTTGTCCTCTGAAAAAGAAGTCCCATGGATTTCTTCTTTCTGGTTCAGTTTGATGAGGACGCTCCTGAATAACCTCAACATTTTTTGCATGGATGACAAGATTATCAACATGAATGACTTTTTCGCGTTTTTGATTAGACATAATTCCCCTCCTTTACTGCTTCCTATTTATTAATGGTATTCAATAAATAATAAATGGTATGGGCGCCGACAGTGATTCTGGTCTATTTTATCGATTAATAAAAAACCCCTGAATTATTTAACAATGGTATTAAAAAGGATGATTGCGAGGTTAAAACCATCAATTCTAAAAAACGATGGAGGGATTGAAGTGGGAAAGATTTTGGGATGGTTTACATTGGGAGGAAGAGGAACTGATTTGAGGAATAGTGGACTGCTTCACTGTCCAGCTCTTTTCATTTTTAGGACTTTTACACGATTGAATTCAATTTTTTTCATTCGTAAAATAAAATGGGATGGAAAATTCATGCAAAAGCAAGGGAGGATTTTCATACTGCCGTCTGAATCTTCCTAGCTTATTTAATATCAGGTAACCCAATATATATTGATTTTTTGCTTGCTTCAGTAAGGAAGTGTATATACATATGCACTAGTACGATTGAAATAGGGATTTTGAACTCTCCTAAAAATGTATGGATTTAGGTATAATGGAAATATATATCTATTATTTAGAAGGGGACAATAACTGTGAAAAAGCTTTTATATGTATTCTTATTTTTGTCACTGATTTTGGCGGCGTGCTCGAAAGATATTTCACAGCAAGCAAATGCAGATAAAGACAAAAAACAGCCCACTGAAGTGAAAAAAGAAGAGGAAAAGTCAGAAAGCGAGTACACGGCAAAGGAAGTAAAGTATTTTGACATTGAGATGCCGAAACGTGATTTATCGGATATTGAAAAAGAATTACTACGTTATCCCGGGAAATACAGTGGTGATCAATATGACGAAGAAAAAGTAAAAGAAGCGCTGGATCAGTTGCCCGATGACTTAACGAAAGAACAGTATTTGGAAGAGTTAAAGTTTTTATTGAGCGAGGATTATCATAAAGAAATGGAAACATTATTAAACTTTGATTCTACTGTTAATATTTCTGTTGATCGACCTGATGAGTCAGTTGAGATACCAGGCATGAAAACTGCACATTACGCCATTTTGATCGACGCTAGTGGTAGTATGAAAGCTTCTGTTGGTGGGAAATCAAGAATGGAAGCAGCAAAGGAAGCAGTTTTCGAATTTGCTGAGCAAATTCCGGAAAATGCGACTATTTCGATGCGTGTTTATGGTCATAAAGGCACTGGAAGTGATTCTGATAAAAAGATGTCTTGCAGCAGTTCAGAAAACTTTTATAATGATCGCTTTGACAGGTCAAAATTTAAGCAATCATTAAATAAGGTAAAACCGGCTGGCTGGACGCCCATTGGTCTTGCGTTAAATAAAGTAAAAGAAGATATTCCAAAAAATACAGATGAGGTTGTCGTATATGTAGTAAGCGATGGCATTGAAACATGTGGTGGAAACCCAGTAAAGGCCGCAAAAGCGTTAGTTTCCGCAGATATTGAAACGGTTGTAAACATAATCGGGTTTGACGTAGATAATAAGGGGCAGAAATTGCTGAAAAATGTGGCTACCGCTGGTAACGGGGAATTTACGTATGTTAATACGGAACGTGATTTGAAAAAGTATTTACAAGCACAATATGAAGAAATTCAAAAAGCATGGATCGAATGGAAGGAAGAAGGAAAAGGAAAAGCAATTGACTTAAAAGAAGAAAAGAAAACATTAGCGATAAATACGAAGGAAAGTATGAAAGAAAAAAGCATTCGTGAAAAAGAACGAATGAAACAAGCAGGGGAATATTTAAAAACGCGATTTGAGGATTACGGCCATCCTGCTAGACAATTATTCTCTAAGATTGTTGGTTACGGGGATAGTAAATGGAAGTATGCAGTCGATACAGGTAACCTTATGTGGAGAGAAGTTGTTGATAACGGCAATGATGAGTGGAGGAAATTTGTAGACGAGGGAAACAAAAAAATTAAAGAAACGATTGATAAGAAAAATGGTAACTAAAGTAAGGGGGACAATTTCCTTGCTTTTTTCTTCGCTCTTTTATTCAATTGCATAAGACTATTCTGAAAATGCAATACATCTAATTGCTTCTTATTCAATTTTACAAAATCGTATAGATGTCCAAAATCCACCATTTTTTACGTGGTCCCTAAAGCACCAAAAAAGCACACTCGATCGGATGAGTGTGCTTCAATATGAATCTATTCCACATTCAGTGCCAATTGAATCATCAGCTCAATGGCAGTGGGAATAGCATCTTCATCAATATCAAATAGCGGATGGTGATGCGGGTATTTGCTTTTTTCACTTTGCATACCAACATTAATGAAGGCACCCGTTTTTTCTTTTAAATAATACGAATAATCCTCTGCTCCCAAAGATGGATCCATTGGCTCAAACGCCTCTTCACCGAATGTATCCTGGATCACCTTTAATGCATATTCACATGCTTCTGGGTGATTATACAATGGTGGTGTACCTTCAATAAATTTATAGTGTCCTTTTGCCCCAAAGCTAGCACAAATAGATTCTGTTAATTGAGCTGTTTTTTTGTTCATTAGTTCAGCCGCTTCGAATGTCATTGCACGAATCGTCCCTTGTAGCTTCACCTCAGAAGGAATAACGTTGTAGGAATTTCCCGCCTGCATTCCACCAAAAGAGATTACACCAGCATGTAATGGATGTAAATTTCTGCTGACAATGGATTGAAAGGCTTGGATGAGATGTGTTGCGATATAGATTGGGTCTACCGCGTCTTGTGGTTGGCCCCCGTGTCCACCAACACCTTCAATCGTAATATCGAAATCATCGCTGGAAGCCATAGCAAAACCGGTTGCAAAGCCAATTTTGCCTAGCGGAAGTCTAGACATTAAATGAATGCCGTAAATCACATCTACTCCCTCTAATACCCCCTCTTTCACAAGCTGTTGTGCCCCACTTGGTGAAGCTTCTTCTGAACTTTGAAAAATAAACACAATGTTGTTTTTCACTAGATTCGGATGGCTGCTCATCCATTTAGCAACAGCGAGTAATATTGCTGTATGACCATCGTGGCCGCAACCATGCATAACACCGGGAACGGTTGAAATGTATGATTTGTCACCCTCTTCGTAAAGAGGAAGAGCATCCATATCTGCTCTAAGCGCAACCGTCTTCTTTCCTTCGGTGCCTTTAAAATAGGCAATTACATTAGGTTCCGAGAAACGTGAATCGACGGGGATGCCAAATTCAGCTAATTTCTCTTTTACATAAGCGGCAGTTTCAAACTCCTGTCCTGACAGTTCTGGATGCATGTGAAAATGCCTGCGTTGTTCAATTGTCCAAGCTTTTAAAGCTGAATCTACTAGTTTTGTCTGTAACATGGTGAACCCTCCGATATTCTTTGTTTTTTCTTGTAAGTAATTTGACATAGGCGGTAATTTATCCTGTTTCTGATATATCAATCATGCTGTTATTAAAATGGTCCATAATGTATTGCTTGGGCGATGAGTAGGAAGATGATGCTAATTCCGATTTCGATAAAGATAAACGGCAGCACCCACTTGAACCATTTTGTAAATGGAATGCCCGCAATAGCAAGACCGGCAATTAATACCCCAGCCGTAGGAAAAATAGAGTTTGTGATGCCATCTCCGAGCTGAAATGCCAATACGGCTGTCTGTCTAGTAACACCAACTAGGTCGGATAGTGGAGCCATAATGGGCATTGTAAGGGCGGCTTGTCCACTTCCAGATGGTACAAGAAAGTTTAAGAAAAGCTGTACAAAAAACATTCCTACTGCGTTTAATGCCGGCGATAAATGATTTAAAAGGGAAGAAGCATAATACAAAACGGAATCCATTAATTTCCCGTCTTGGAACACAACGAGAATGGCTTGTGCAAAACCGATAATTAACGCTCCACCGATGACCTCTTTTGCTCCATCCATAAAGCTATCGGCCATTTTGTTTGGATTTAATTTTCCAATAATCCCGATGAGGACTCCGAATAATAGGAATAAACCTGCGATTTCTGTAATGTACCATCCGAATTTTAAAACCCCTGTAATTAATACAACAAAGTTGAGTAAGAAAACACTAAGTACCCACTTATGGCGAGTTTCTAACTTTACATCAGATGCAATGGCGTTTTCTTTTTGAAAGTTTCCTAGGAAACGTAGTTCGGGCTGTGCCTTAACTTTTTTGGCATATCGGTAAACGAATAGGATTCCTGCGATATAAAAAGTAGCTAGAAGTGCTAGTCGGAGACCGATACCTGAGAATGTTGGCAATTCTGCGATACTTTGTGCGACCCCTACATTAAATGGGTTCATTATGGCACTCATAAATCCGATATTTGCTCCGAGGGAAACAATTGCAAATCCGACCATAGCATCGAATCCTAAGGCAATTGCAAGTGGGGTGACTATGGCGATATAGATAATCGTTTCCTCCGCCATGCCCATTAACGTTCCGCCTGCCGCAAAGAATAGCATAAGAACAGGAATGAGCAGCAGTTCACGATTGGCGAGCTTTTTTGAAATCGTCAGTATTAATGCATCAAGAGCACCTGTCGCCTTTAGAATTCCGAAAGAACCCCCGACCATTAATACGAAAAAGATAATTCCGGCGCCTTGAATCATCCCCGTATGAATACTAGTGAATATTTTAAAAAAGCTGACTGGAGATGAATCTGTCAAATGAAACGAATTAGGAACCACAATGGTTCGTCCATCTTTATCTACTCGATCATATTCACCCGCAGGGACAATATACGTTAATAAAGCGGCAATAATGATCACGAAGAAAATAAGGACAAATGCATTAATATTTCTCCCGCTTTTCTTCTGATCTTGGGGAAGGGACTGATTTTTAGGTTTAAATTGAAGAAGAGTGTTGGGCATGTTGTAAACTCCTTTTTAAATAGGTGAAATGTATTTTTATGCAACTAATTGTAATATATATTCATAATCTATGCAAGAATAGTTTAATATTTTTGTATTATTAAAGAAAAGGACAAGAAACCTATCCACCTTTTCAAAAAAAATATTGACAACGGAATATTAATTTTATACTATTAAGTAAATTTTAAATTGAATAACTTATCAAGAGAGACTGAGGGACAGGCCCGATGACGTCCAGCAACCTTCTATTATGAAAGGTGCTAATTCCTGCAGAATGTTATCATTCTGAAAGATAAGGTTTAGATAGACACCTAACCACTTTCGAATGATTGTGGTTTTTTTATTGTCCAGCTATAACGCCTATTGACTAGAAAACTTCAGGACTTTTCCTTGCGATAAGTCAAAGTCCTGTAAATCTTTTATGTCGATGAGCAAGGCGCCCTGCACTTTTCTTATTTGTTTGAAAGGGGAAAAACAACATGCTTGTACTGGAAGATGTACATAAATCTTATGGAAAAGAGAAAAAGGTCCATGCATTAAAGGGAATAAATCTACGAGTAAATAAAGGAGAAATCTTTGGAGTTGTAGGGTTTAGCGGCGCCGGAAAAAGTACACTCATCCGTTGTGTGAATTTGTTGGAACGGCCAACTGCCGGAAAAGTGTTAATCAATGATGTGGATCTCTTGTCCCTTCAACCGAGTGAATTGCGAAAGCAGCGAAAGAAAATCGGGATGATATTTCAGCAATATAACTTATTGCATTCGAAAACCATTTTTCGAAATGTGGCAATGCCACTTATTTTAGAAGGGAAGCCGAAGGATGAAATTCAGAGGAAAGTGACTCAATTGTTAACCTTTGTCGGTTTAGAGGATCACATGGATAAATACCCTGAACAATTGTCCGGTGGCCAGAAGCAGAGGGTTGGAATTGCACGTGCCTTAGCAACTGATCCTGATATTCTCCTTTGTGATGAAGCCACATCGGCCCTTGATCCGAATACGACAGAGGCTGTACTGGAATTACTACGCAAGGTACGCGATGAATTAGGTATTACCATTTTGATGATCACCCATGAAATGAATGTAATACGCGATGTTTGCGATAAGGTAGCTGTCATTGAGAGAGGAATCATTGTTGAACAAGGGTCTGTAATCGACGTGTTTACTGAACCGAAAACAGCTATTGCGAGAAGCTTTGTGCGAACCGTTTTGAACGATACCATTCCTAAATCAGTACAAAAGCTGATTGAAGAAAGCAGCCGGGAGAATCCGCATGGAATTTATCGGATTATCTTTAAAGGTGCATCAACGAATACACCATTGTTATCGAATACAGCCAAGATGTTTTCAATCGATTTGAATGTTCTACATGGAATGATAACAGAGCTTCAAGGGATTCCTTTTGGAAATTTAATTGTAGAACTAAAAGGGGATGCGGAAGAAATCCAACGCGCAGTCAAATACATCCAGGATCACGAAGCAGTAATTAAGGAGGTGACAGAAGATGGCCTTTGATTGGAGCTGGTTCTGGCCGGAATTTTTAACAGCCATAAATCAAACTTTTTATATGGTAATTGTCGGTTTAATTATTTCGATTATCATTGGTTTGCCCATCGGGGTTGTGTTAGTCATTACAAGAGAAAATGGGATTCTGGAGAACAAGATTATTTTCAATATTCTTAATGTCATCATAAATATTTTTCGTTCGGTACCATTCATTATCTTAGTCGTGGCAATTATTCCTTTTACCCGATTAGTGGTAGGATCATCGATTGGGACAACGGCAGCCATTGTCCCACTTGTCCTCTATACAGCCTTTTATATCGGTCGTTTAGTCGAAAACTCTCTACTGGAAGTGGATCACGGTACCATCGAATTAGCTCAAGCGATGGGGGCAACACCATGGCAAATTATCTGGAGATTTCTTCTTCCTGAGGCCCGAAGCTCGTTAGTTCTAGCTTTGACGATTGCTACCATTGGATTAATTGGTGCTTCCGCTATGGCAGGAGCCGTTGGTGGCGGAGGAATCGGTGATTTAGCGATTACGTACGGGTATAACCAGTTTAAAACCGAAGTAATGATTATTACCGTCGTTACACTAATTATTTTGGTTCAACTCGTACAATCACTTGGGAACATCATTGCGAAAAAGTTAAGACGAAAATAACCGCATTAACGATTGTAAAAGGTCATTCTTTTTATAATAAATATAGGATAGTAATCTAGCAAATAAAAACTATATGGAGGAATCAGGATTATGAAAAAATTAGCAATTATTTTACTCGGCTTACTAATTATTCTCGCTGGGTGTGGATCAAACAGTAGTTCAGGTAAAAGCGGGGACAGCAAAACAGTGAAAGTAGGTACATCCTCGGCAGAAGTTCCAACATGGAACCTCGTTAAAAAGCTTGCAAAAGATAAAGGAATCAATATAGAAATTGTCAAATTTGATGATTATGTCCAGCCAAATCTTGCATTAGACAGCGGAGAAATTGATATAAATGCATTTCAAACCGTCGTTTATTTTGATAGCTTCAAAAAGGACCGTAAATTGGATTTATCCGCAATTGGGACGACTAGCATTTGGCCAATGGGAATGTACTCCAAAAAAATTAAAGACATTAAAGAAATCAAAAACGGGGACCAAATTATTATCCCGAAAGACCCAACAAATCTAGGAAGAGCCCTCTTGCTTATGCAAAAAGCAGGTCTAATAAAATTAAAAGATGGCTTTACAGGTGCCGGCGGTGTAGAAAATGTTGTTGACAATCCCAAAAATCTTAAAATTACACCAGTGGATGCAGGACAAACAGCCCGTGGCCTAGACGATGCAACTGCGTCTATTATTAACTGTGATATGGCTATTAATGCTGGATTGAATCCTTCCGAGGACCCGATTTTTGGTGAAGATGCCAGCAATAAAGCCTATGTAAATATTATTGCTGCCCAAACGAAACGCAAAAATGATAAGACTTTACAACAAATCGTTGATATTTATCACGAAGATGAGGTGACAAACTTCATCAAAGATCATTTCAAAGGTGCAGCCGTTCCAGTTGTAAAACCAGTCTCTTATTTAGATGATTATAAACAAAACTAAAATGACACTTTGGGCTGTTTATTTATATAAACAGCCCCTATGTATTGAAAGATAGGAGATTACGAAATGAAACAGGAATCCATTTTTGATGTTGCAGTCATTGGTGCCGGAACAATGGGAATGGCTGCAGGTGCCTTTTTGGCTAAACAACAGGTAAAAACTTTACTGATTGATGCCTATGATCCACCGCATAACCATGGTAGTCACCATGGAGGGACACGGATGATCCGTCATGCATACGGCGAAGGGCGGCAGTATGTGTCTTTGGTTCAACGAGCTCAGCAACTATGGACCGAACTAGAAGAGGATAGCGGATATAAAATATTTGAAAAAACGGGTGTGCTTGGACTAGGACCGGAAGATTCGGTATTCCTTCATGAAACGATCGAAGCGGCAAAGAAGTATAATCTGCCACTGAAAGTCCTATCCGCAAACGAAATTACGGAAAAGTGGCCTGAGATTCAACTTCCAGAACATTATATTGGTTGTCTTGAAACAGAATCGGGACTTGTCTATAGTGAAAAGGCTATTCAAGCTTATAAAGAAATAGCCCTGAAAAACGGGGCAAAACTCGTCACGAATTCGCCCGTCCTGCAAATTGAAATGAATGATGAAAACGAAATTAAAATAATAACAGCCAATGAAGAATTCCTTGCAAAAAAAATTATCGTTACAGTAGGTGCATGGGCATCAAAGCTTTTGCCAAATCTAAAGCTTCCGATTCAACCCGTACGGAAAGTTGTAAGTTGGTTCGAAGCACCAAAAGATAAATTTGATATCGGTCATTTTCCATCCTTTTACGTGGATGATGTCAATAAAATGTTCTATGGTTTTCCAAATATCGATGGTGCGGGAATCAAGCTGGGGAGAACAGACGGTGGGCAACCGATTGACCCTGACAAACATTCTCAAAACTATGGAGCCTATGAATCGGATGAAGGGGAGCTTCGTGATTTTCTGCAAACGTATCTTCCTGAAGCAAATGGAAAACTAGTCGAAGGAAGGACATGTTTAATGACCCAATCAAGTGATCATCATTTTATTATCGACTTTCACCCTGAAAATGATCAAGTCATCCTAGCATGCGGATTTTCCGGACATGGGTTTAAATTCGCGAGTGTCATGGGCGAAGTGCTCAGTCAACTAGCCGTGGATGGGAAAACGGAACATGACATTTCATTGTTTGCTTTGAATCGTTCATTTTGAGAGGAATAAGTAAACAGATAGAGAACACTGAAAATGTCACCCTTTTTTCTTAGAAAAAAATGTTGTAGTATAGTTAAATTAGTTTTCAAGAGGATGGTATACTTGCTGTCCTCTTTAAATTTGTCTTTTTAGACATTCTTTTCTTACATCCATCGTAATCGTGCAGATAAATCGAATTTTTATACATTTTCCCTCTCACATCAGTCTCATAATGTACGAAAATCACTCAATTTGTGCATTGCCACTCACACCTGCAGTACGGTTATCTACATTTAATTATAATTTAATAACGTTATAATGTTATATTGACTTCTTAAAACTCTCAATTTATAATCTAGTAAGCGGTATCATAAAAAACAACATGAAAAAGGGGATGTAGAATGGATCGAATTATGAGATTTCTAGAAAAATATTTACTGCCGTTTGCTAATAAGCTAGGTTCGCAGAGGCATTTGTTAGCGGTTAGAAATGGTTTAATATCAACGCTTCCGCTAACAATTGTCGGTTCATTTTTTGTAATTTTTCTTAATCTGCCATTTGAAGGGTATGAGCAATGGATTGAACCTTATCGAGCGACACTTGATATTCCGTTTCGATTTACTGTAGGTATTATGGCTTTATATGCAGCATTTGGGGTAGGGTCATTTTTGGCACAATCGTATAAAGTAGATCAACTAAGTGCTGGAATGCTATCCGTATTGGCGTTTATTATCTCAACGGTTGTTCCCGTTCAAGTAAAGGAACCGGTAGAAGGGGTCATTGATGCCGGTCGTTGGATTTCAATTGGTAGCTTAAGTTCCACTTCGTTGTTTGGTGCAATTGTCACAGCGCTTATTGCGGTAGAAATTTATCGCTTCATGATTCAAAAGAATATAACGATTAAATTGCCAGATAGTGTTCCGCCGGCAGTTGCTAAGTCTTTTTCAGCTTTGTTGCCAACGCTAGTGATTATGTTATTATGCTGGGGAGTTCGATATGGACTTCATTTTGATATTAATTCCGTCATTACATATATTGTTTCACCATTAAAATCATTGTTAGTTGGTAATAGTTTAATTGGCGGATTATTAACGATCTTTATGATTCAATTATTTTGGTCATTTGGTATTCACGGCGAGGCGATTTTAGGGCCGATTATTCGTCCAATGTGGGATTCTGCAATATTAGAAAATATGGAAGCTTTCTCGTCAAACGGAAATGCGCATGACTTACCAAATATTTTTACCGAACAGTTCTTTCAATGGTTCGTTCAAATTGGGGGTTCAGGTTCGACACTAGCACTTGCTTTATTGTTTCTCATCTCTCGGGCGAAATTCCTGAAGCAACTAGGAAAACTGACAATTGTTCCAGGCATATTTAATATAAACGAACCAATTGTATTCGGAGCACCTATTGTCATGAATCCGTTTTTGATTATTCCGTTTATCCTTTGTCCGATGATATTATCCGTTATTACGTATTTTGCAACGATTTCCGGGTTAGTACCGATGATGATGGCGAAACTTCCATTTACGGTTTTGGGACCAATTGGTTCCTTGATTAGTACGAATTGGAGTATTGCAGCATGTATCCTTACCATTGTTAACTTTGTGATTTCTTTATTAATCTACTATCCTTTCTTTAAAATGTTTGAAAAACAGCAATTGCAAGTAGAAGCTCAAAATGAACAAAGAGCAGGGTGAAATTCAATAAGGAAAAGGAGGAAAAGAGATGGGAGAACTACTTATAGTGATCATTACTTTTCTAGCTGCACAACTATTCTTTAATCGATCCGAATGGATAAAAAAACTCCCAATTTGGAAAAGTTTCATCTATTCAATCGCGGCTATTATTCTATCAATCCTTATTGTTCTATTTTTTGGAAAGGTGTTCGTCCCTATCATCATGGTCGTTACAGTCATATGTGGGACACTTATCACGATGAAATTCCGATTGTATTTGTTTAGGAAAACAACAATTCTACATGAAGGCAACAAATAAAATTACTCGTTCAGGCTAGCACGATAAGTCATTTAGGAGGAACCGTAATGAAATTAGTTTTAAAAAATGCTCGCCTAACAGACGAACAATTATTCGATATTATTATTGAAGGAAATAGGATTTCTAAGATTACAAAAGATTACCAAGGGGAAGGGAAAGTGATCAATCTTGCCGGACGCTATTACGTATCTTGCGGTTGGATTGATTTACACACCCATGCCTTCCCTAAATATAAACCATACTGTGCGAATCCGGATGAAATAGGATACCAAACAGGTGTAACTACCGTTGTTGATGCTGGTAGTTCAGGGTATGAGGATATAAACGAATTCTACGAATTAACGAGGACGTGCAAAACCCGCGTCCTAAGTTTTCTAAATGTATCCAGAATTGGCTTGAAGAAAATCGATGAACTTGCTGATTTAGCGAATCTTCAATTCGAACCGATCAAAAAGGCGTATCAAAACTATCCAAACTTTATCGTTGGTTTAAAAGCACGAATGAGTGCCAGTGTTGTAAAAGGTAATGGAATTAAACCTTTACAAATTGCTAAGAAATTCGCAAATAAATTGGATCTTCCACTAATGGTCCATATTGGGAGTGAACCTCCCGGAATCGAAGAAATACTTGATGAATTGGAACAAGGCGATATTGTTACCCATTGCTTTAATGGAAAAGATAATAATATTTTTCGAAATCAAGATCAAGCAGTCCCTCAATTACAATTAGCGCTTGATCGTGGTGTGCTGCTCGATATCGGACATGGAACAGAAAGCTTTTCTTTCCAAACAGCGAGGAAAGCAAGGAGAAATCAGATTCGCTTCGATACAATAAGTACCGATATTTATGATAAAAATAAAATGGAAGGTCCAGTTTATGATATGGCAACCACGTTAACGAAACTCCTTTATCTCGATTATTGTCTCGAAGATATTATTAAGGCGGTAACAGAAATGCCGGCTAAAATATTGAAACAAGAAGGATTAGGAAAAATTGAAGAAGGGGCAATCGCTGACTTAACGATTTTCGAAGTTCAGAAAAAAAACATCACGCTCATTGACTCATACGGTGAAACCGTCGATTTCGATAAAAAAATTGTTCCTAAATCAGTGGTGCTTGGAGGCGAGTATATTGAACTTAAGTAAATTACAGGTGAAGCAGGTTATTAATGCAAGCGGAAAAATGAGTATTTTAGGTGTTTCTACGGTGCAGGACAATGTCATTGAAGCGATGAAATACGGGGGGCAAAGCTTTTTTGAAATGGCTGATCTTGTAAAAAAATCTGGAGAAATTGTAGCAGAATACTTTGCCACTGAAAGTGCGATTATCGTAAATTCGGCATCTAGCGGCATTGCCTTAAGCATTGCCGGATTAATAGCAAAGGATGACCGCTATGCATCAGAAAAGCTCTATCAAATTGCACCCGACAGACCAAATGAAGTGTTGATTTTAAAAGGGCAAAATGTTGATTATGGTGCTCCTGTTGAAACAATGATTAACCTTGGTGGCGGGAAGTTGATAGAAGTCGGCTATTCAAATGGATGCAAAATCGATCAAATCGAAGGAGCGATTACAGCAAACACGATTGCCTTTTTCTATGTGAAATCCCATCATGCGGTGCAAAAAAATATGCCTTCCCTTCAGGAAATTAAAGAATTATGTAATCGGCATTCACTTCCTCTAATAATCGATGCAGCTGCAGAAGGAGACCTAAAGCAGTTTTCCGAGATTGCCGATCTAGTTATTTATAGTGGATCAAAGGCGATTGATGGTCCAACCTCGGGGATTGTCGCAGGGAAAAAGAAACTCATTCAGTACATTGAATTACAATCAAAAATCATCGGTCGAGTCATGAAAGTTGGAAAAGAAACGATATTTGGCATTTTGCAGGCATTAGAAAACTATCAAACTAAAGAAGATGACGTGGAGGGGCAATTGGAAACTCTAGAAACCCTTAAGCCGTTAAACAATCTCCCAGGGGTCCAAGTAATGACACAACAAGATGAGTCAGGAAGAGCGATTTATCGCGGACGGATTATGATTGATGAACAGATTACTGGAATTTCCGCTCTTCAGGTAATTGAAAAGCTGAAATCGGGTACAATCGCGATTTATACGCGTGATTATTATGCGAATGAAGGTCATTTCGATATCGATCCGCGCCCGCTTAAAGATGGTGATATTGATATCATTACAAACAGGATTAAAGAGATAATAGGAGGGGTACATTCATGAGCTTACAGGCGAATTTTTATAAAAATCGAGTTTGTTTAAATGTGTTGGCAAACACGATTGAAAATGCCGTAGAAGTTTATGAAGCTGCAGAAGGTCATGTACTTGTCGGTGTTTTATCCATCAATTATGACACGGTCAAAGATGCGGTTTCAGATATGAAAGACTATGCTAAGGCGATTAACAATGCAGTCTCAGTTGGACTAGGTGCAGGGAATCCAAACCAATGGAAAATGGTCGCAGATATTTGCAAAGACTATCGACCACAGCATGTGAACCAAGTGTTTACTGGGGTTGGCTATACACGTGCATGTGTGGATAATGATGAAACGCTCATTAACTGTTTAGTTTCCCCTTCAGGAAAAAAAGGGTATGTAAAAATCTCAACAGGACCATTGAGTGAAAAAGAAGAACCAGCAATCGTACCTGTAAAAACAGCCATTGCCATGATTAAGGATATGGGTGGCAGCTCGATTAAATATTTCCCGATGAAAGGGCTTGAAACGGTTGAGGAATATCGCGAAGTAGCTGCGGCATGTGCAGAGGAGGATCTATTTTTGGAGCCAACAGGCGGCATAGATGTAAACAATTTCAGCGAGATTGTTGAAATTGCCTTAAAAGCGGGAGTCAAAAAGGTGATTCCACATGTATATTCTTCGATTATTGATAAAGAAACGGGAAATACGAAGGTAGAGGATGTCAAAACATTACTAAGTATCACGAAGAAGCTGGTAGACACATATGGGAAATGAGATTCTTGCCTTCGGTGAAGTAATGATGAGACTTGAAGTACCAAACTTTAAGAAACTAGAGCAAAGCCGAACGCTTGATTATTTATTTTCTGGTACAAGTGTAAATGTGTTAAGTGCACTTGGCAAATATGGTCATCACACGAGACTAATCACGAAATTACCAAGTAATAGTTTAGGAGATGCAGCGGCATCGTACTTACAATCATTAGGAATCAATACATCCTCTATTATTAGAGGTGGCGAATTTTTAGGAATGTACTTTTTAGAACAAGGCTTTGGTCTTCGTCCAAGTAAAGTCACATACTCAAATCGGAGGGAGAGCGCATTTTGTCAATCAACAATTGGCGAATATCCTTACGACCAATTATTTCAAGATGCATCACTTATCCATTTTTGTGGAATCAGCCTAGCCGTTACGGAAAATGTACGCCATACTGTCATAGAAATGGCAACTGAAGCAAAAAGACGAGGGATAACCGTTTCATTTGATTGT
This sequence comes from Heyndrickxia vini, assembly GCF_016772275.1. Classification (NCBI taxonomy): domain Bacteria; kingdom Bacillati; phylum Bacillota; class Bacilli; order Caryophanales; family Bacillaceae; genus Heyndrickxia; species Heyndrickxia vini. The sequence goes on from NZ_CP065425.1 coordinate 776,926, forward strand.
AATTACCGTCCGAAACTATGGGAAAGTTATGAAATCGCAAAGCCTTTATATGAAAAAATGTTAGCTCTAGCGGATATATGTTTTATGACAGAAAAGGATGCAAAATATATTTTAGGAATGAATTCACGAGAAACTACAAGGAAAGATCAATTGGAAACTCTTTTGCCAAAAGTAATGGAGACTTATAAGATTCATACCATTGCTGGTACAATACGAGATATTATTTCAATTGGTAAACATGAGTTGACAGGATATATAATAAAGAATGGAACGATTCATTATTCAAAAACGCATCGGTTTCAAGTATTGGATCGCGTAGGATGTGGAGATGCATTTGCTAGTGGGATTCTTCATGGATTCATCGAAAATATGGAAGAGAAACAGACGGTAGAATTAGCAGCGGCAGCAAGTGCATTGGCCCATACAACGTACGGTGATTCTCCAATCTCAACAATAGAGGAGATTCAACAAGCGTTGGAAACGAATCAGATAGAATTAGAAAGGTAGGTTTCTCGTGAATCTTTCGAAGAAGAAGGGCCCGATATATTTACAAGTAAAAAATATTTTAAAAGAACGTATTTTGAGTGGAGAATATCGAATCGGTACGTATATTCCATCTCAAGAACAATTGGAACACGAATTTAATGTTAGTAAAATTACGATCCGTAATGCAGTAGAAGAACTAGTTGGTGAAGGCTACTTAGAAAAACGTAGTGGCAAAGGAACCAAAGTCATAAATAATAAATTAATTTCCAAATTATCCAAGGCAAAAAACTTCACAGAGATATTAGTAGATAAGGGGTACAAAATTCAGAAAAAACAAGCAAACATATCTGTCATTCACAATGAGCCGGATACTTTTTTATATGAACAATTTGGCGAAACTTGCTATTGTGTGACTCGATTATACTATTTAGATGATCAACCATATATTTACTTTTCGCATTATTTGCCAATATGGTTATCTCTTTCGTTAGATACGGAAGTGTACATGATGTCTTTATATGACCTTTTAAATGAAAAGGGAATTTCTTTCTCGCGATTTACGGATGAGTTTGAAGTCGAAAGTCCAAGTAAAGAAATTGCGGAAAAGCTTCAAATACCTATTCAGCCGTTATTTAAGCGAATGAGGTATGCCTATAATGAAGGCGATGAATTAGTTGAGTATTCCATTGCCTTCTATAACACAAACATTCATAAATATATGGTCAATTTTGAAGTGTAAAGAAAACAACTCTAGGAGGATGTAATCAATGAATATTTTATTAGTTTGTTCTGCAGGAATGTCTACAAGTTTATTAGTTACAAAAATGCAAAAGGCAGCTGAGAAAAAAGGAATTGATGCGACAATTTGGGCAGTTTCAAATGACCAAGCGGGTGAAAATTTAGATAAAGCGGACGTACTGTTACTTGGACCACAAGTACGCTATTTATTAAGCGATATGAAGAAATTGGTCGGATCAAAACCGATTCAAGTGGATGTAATTAATCAAATGCATTACGGCTTAATGGATGGGGAGGCTGTATTGGAAGCAGCTATTAATCTAGCAAAATAAAAATAACGGAAAAACTTCAGGGAGAAGGAAAAATATGACCCAATCAATTGAACAAACATCTTTTCAAATCATATTGCACAGTGGAAATGCTCGCAGCTCTCTTATCGAAGCGATTCGGTTGGCCAGAGAAGATCATTTTCAGGAAGCAGAAGAAAAAGTACTAGAGGCGAAGAAGGAATTAAATGAAGCACATCAAGTTCAAACAGGGCTTATTCAAGGGGAAGCGCAAGGGGAAAAATCGGAATTCTCCATTTTATTAGTTCATGCACAGGACCATTTAATGAATTCAATCACAGTGAAAGAACTGGCAGAAGAAATTATATTCTTGCATAAAAAAATTCAAAAATAAATGAAAGTTTCATTGCGGGGGTGATATACATGCAAAAAAAATTGAAAGTTGTGACGATAGGTGGGGGTTCCAGTTATACTCCCGAACTCATAGAAGGGTTTATTAAACGATATGATGAATTGCCGATAACTGAGATTTGGCTGGTGGATATCGAAGAAGGGAAAGAAAAGCTCGAAATCGTTGGGAATTTAGCGAAACGAATGGTTGCTAAGGCAAATCTTCCTATTACGATTCATTTATCTTTAAATCGGCGTGAAGCATTAAAAGAAGCAGATTTTGTTACGACACAAATCCGAGTAGGATTACTTGATGCGCGTGCAAAAGATGAACGGATTCCCCTTAAGTACCATGTGATTGGACAAGAAACGAATGGTCCGGGTGGCTTATTTAAGGCACTTCGAACAATTCCTGTCATTCTAGATATAGTGAGAGATATCGAAGAATTATGCCCGAATGCCTGGTTAGTCAATTTTACTAATCCGACAGGTATCTTAACTGAAGCAATCTTGCGCCATACTTCCTTTAGAAGAGTCGTTGGACTTTGCAATGTACCGATCCATATGAATATGGATATTGCCGAAATGCTTGGGGCAGATATTTCCCGTGTTCATGTGGACTTTATGGGCCTAAACCATATGGTATATGGTTCGAAAGTATTGTTGGATGGGGAAGATGTGACTGATCGAGTCATTGAAATGATGGCGAATGCATCTGACGACATGACGATGAATAATATTGCTGCATTCAAATGGAATCCATACTTTATTAAAGCACTGCGCCTTATCCCGTGTCCATATCATCGCTATTACTATAAAACGCAAGAAATGCTGGAACAAGAATTAAAGGATGCAGAAAATGAAGGAACTCGGGCAGAAGTGGTGAAAAAGCTGGAGGACGATCTCTTTGAACTGTATAAAGATCCAAACTTAAACATTAAGCCTCCACAATTGGAAAAGCGGGGAGGGGCATACTACAGTGATTCCGCTTGTCGTCTCATTTCTTCACTCTATAACAATAAAGGTGATATTCAACCAGTAAATACAATCAATAATGGTGCCATCGCCTCTATACCGAATGATTCTGCCGTTGAAGTAAGCGCTATTATCACAAAGGACGGTCCAAAACCGATAACGATGGGTGACTTACCAGTCGCTGTTCGTGGTTTAGTCCAACAAATTAAGTCATTTGAACGAATTGCTGCTGATGCAGGGGCAACTGGTGATTACCACACAGCACTACTTGCGATGACTATCAATCCACTCGTCCCATCCGATGTAGTGGCTAAACAAATACTAGATGAAATGCTAGAAGCACATAAAGAATACCTCCCATTATTCTCTAAATAAAGGGAGGTATGACAAGGAAGGAACGGGATCTTGGGTCCCGTTTTATTTTTTTATCACTTCAAATGATACATTATACGTGCCAGGTTTCGTTGGAAGCGTAATACTAGCTCCGCTAAAATATGAAATAGACTTATTTTGGTAGACTTTTCAATGAGGGAAAAGGATTGTTTTTAAGAAGTCGTTCATGTAATCTTGTTCATAAGATCACTTAAAGATTATAAGTGAAAGGTAATGAAAAGGAAGTGGGATATGTTTGCGAAATCTCGTTGCGAATCAGAAGAATTAATGTTTTTTAAATATTTATACTTTCGGATGACTTTATCAGATAAGGAATTATCATATTATTTGACTCTTAAAAAAGGATATGAAGGTGAAAAAAGGTTTGATCAGTGGTTAGAAAAACTTTCGTCAGACTGCCTCATATTAAATGATTTACTGTTTGAATATAACAATAATGTATTTCAAATTGATTCCTTAGTACTTACCTCTAACATTATCCATTTTTTCGAAGTGAAAAATTTTGAAGGCGACTACTATATTGAAAATGAAAAATGGTATTCATTAAATGGCAAGGAAATAAAGAACCCTATGCTTCAGTTAAATAGGAATACATCTTTGTTCCGACGAATACTTCAAGATCTTGGAATTTCTATTCCAATCAAGCCCCATTTGATCTTTGTTAACCCAAACTTTTATCTCTATCATGCTCCGGTTGATTTACCCATTACATTTCCTCCACAGATTGACCGTTTAATCACTTCGATAAACATGACACCATCAAACGTAAATAGCAAACATATGAAACTAGTAAATCAATTATTATCAATGCATATGAAGAAATCTCCCTTTATGCGAATACCCAACTATACTTTCGAACAATTAAGAAAAGGAATCACTTGTGCACATTGTCACTCATTCATACAAGGGTACAAAAAAGCACTGATTATCTGCACGAAATGTGGATTTAGAGAAAAGATTGCTTCGGCCATTGTACGATGTGTTGAGGAGTATAGTTTTTTATTTCCGGAAAGAAAAATTACTTCAAAGTCAATCCACGAATGGTGCGAAATTCCCTCTTCTAAAACAGTCCAAGCGGTTCTTTCAACGAACTTTAAACAAATAGGGAACCGACGATCTTCCTATTATGTTAGTAAAAATAATCAGTGATTCATATTCACGCCAGTTTTATACCAATTCAAATGTCGTTGTTTTTGTCACGGGAGATTAGATAATCATCGTGACAATCTCCCAAAAAACTTGGTTAGACCTATTATGGTAGAAAAGCGGGTGACATAACACCCAAAACGATAGGATTGAGGGAAAATGGTAGAAAAACGAGAGGGATAACGCCCATAATAACGGGAGCGAGGAGAAATGGTAGAAAAGCGAAGGGGAAAACTCCCAAAATGATAGGATTGAGGAAAAATGGTAGAAAAGAGAGGGGGATAACGCCCATAATAACGGGATCAAGGGAAAATGGTAGAAAAGCGAGGGATATAACGCCCAAAATGATAGGGTTGAGAGAAAATGGTAGAAAAATGAGGGGGATAACGCCCAAAATGACGGGTTCAAGAAAAAATAGTAGAAAAGAGGGGGAAGCGGGTTCAGAGTCCCGACGCCCCTTAATTCTGCTTCTTTAATAGTAAATACATAAAGTACGGTGCCCCAATTAATGCAACCATAATTCCCGCTGGAATTCCACTTGGTTCAATCAGATTTCTACCAATGGTGTCTGAGAATAGTAACAGCCAACCGCCAATAAGGATCGAAACAGGTAAAAATAATTGATTGCGCGGCCCTACTAATGCTTTTGCAATATGGGGTGCCATTAGTCCGATGAATGAAATACCACCAGTAACCGATACGGCGGACGCTGCAAGAGCAACAGCAGTTAATAGTAAGACGATCCGTTCTTTTTCAAGTGATACCCCAACCCCGATCGCCACTGGTTCGCTCAGCCCAAGAAGGTTTAAGCGATTAGCTTTGTAAAGAGTGAATGGGATCAGGATGAGCAACCATGGAAGGAGCGCCCAAATAAATGGCCAGTCATCACCCCAAACATTTCCTGCCAACCATTTCGCGATAAAGTCCACTTTTTCTCGTTCAGCGGATGAAATAAGTAGAATCATCACACCTGAAAGCGCCATCGAAAATCCAATTCCGACTAATACTAATCTTACTGGCTGTAATCCGCTATTCTTTTGATAGGAAAAGATATAGATAAGGATAGACGTAAGGAATGCACCGCCAAAGGCAAGAAGCGGCAACATATATACAAATGAACCGACCTCAATTGGAAAAAATAAAAAGAAAATAGCAATTGCTACACCAGCGCCAGCGTTTATCCCAATGATCCCCGGATCAGCCAAATCATTACGGGTAATTCCTTGCAAAATAGCTCCCGACAAAGCAAGTGCAATACCAGCCAATAAAGTAATGATGATTCGTGGGAGGCGAATCGAAAACAAAACAAATTCCTCTGAAAATGTCCCTTTACCGAATAAAGTTGGAAGCAATCGATTGTAGGAAAGACTAGCGTCCCCAATTCCCATCCCAACAACAATTGTGGCCAAAATAAGTATTAAAAGAATAAATAAAATGATTCGTTGTTTCTTGATTAATGCCGGATGAATCATGAGAACATCTTACCTCCTTTTCGAATAATTATCAGGAAGAAAGGTAAGCCCAACGCTGCAACAATGGCGGCCACCGGTGTTTCATATGGAGCATTGAGTGTTCGACCAAGTGTGTCAGCAAAAAGCATGAAGGTTGCCCCAATAATTGCGCTAGTAGGAAGGATAAAACGGTAATCAGTCCCAACAAAGGCACGAACGATATGAGGAATCATCAGCCCGATAAAAGCCATATTGCCAATAAGTGCAACAGATGTTCCAGCAAGTAATATGATCACAATAAAAAGAATCATCTTTATTTGGGTTGTTTTTTGCCCTAAACCAACTGCCACCTCTTCATTCAAACTTAAAATGGTTAGTTGTCTTGAAAGGAACATCGAAACGAGTATTCCGATTAAGACAAACGGAATAATGATTTTTAGTTGGCCCCATGTCGTTCCAATCATTCCGCCGGATGTCCACATCGACACGTCTTTAGAAAGTTTAAAAATCAGCCCGATACCTTCAGCAATGGCATAAAGAAAAGTTGAAACGGCTGCACCCGCCAATACAATTCGAAGCGGAGAAAAGCCGCCTTTTTGGAGTGCACCTATGCCAAACACCATAGCAGTTCCCACAGCTGCACCGACAAAGCAGGCAATCGTTATCCAAAAATAATTAGCTGATGGGATAAATGCTAGGGTGAGAGCCAGTGCGGCATTTGCTCCAGCTGATAATCCGAGTAAGCCGGGATCGGCAAGTGGGTTCCTCGTTAAGCCTTGCATGATGGCGCCTGAAACAGCAAGTGCAGCTCCTACGACAATCGCTGCTACTTCCCGGGGAAAACGGATTTCACGTAGCATCAAAACGGTATCAGTCTTTAAATTAGATGTAAGTGCCAGCCACACATCTTTAACGGTTGTCTCTGCCGCTCCAAATGCCATAGAAATGACAAACATTCCAACTAATGCGAGGATTCCTGCTAACAGCTTATACACAAATAGGATGGAGCTATTCGTATTCTTATTCATCGATTTTCCATCTTTCATATGTAGGATAGGGAAGAAGGAGCTGCCCATTCCTATTTGCGGACAACCCCTTTCTAAGCTTTATTTACCTAAAAAGGACTTTTCAAAAAATTTAAGTTGTTTCTCTAGTGTAATCGGATCGTTAAAAGAAGCTCCGTTTCCTTCCATTTCAAATACATGGTGGTTTTTGACGGCAGGAATGTTTTTGTATGATTCTGTTTTTTGGAATGATGTATCAGCATCGGAATATTTACTTAAAATAATATAGTCGCCAGCAAATTCAGGAAGTACTTCTGAAGATAAAGTATAATAACCTGCTTTTAATGCTTTCTCTTTTACTTTTTCGGGCATTTTTAGTTTCATAGATTGATATAATATTTCTGTTCCACGAGCCCAGTTATCCCCGTAAACATAAAGGTCTTTGCCATAGCTCTCTATAACGGATACAGTTGTATTTTCACCGATCTTTGCGCGAATTTCATCACCGTCTTCTTGAGCACGTTTTTTGAAATCATCAACCCACTCTTTTGCTTCTTTTTCTTTGTTTAAAAGTTTTCCGATTTCAACATGTTGAGTCAAATAATCGACCTTTCCCCATGTATATGTGACAGTAGGTGCGATCTTTTTAAACTTATCTAGATTTTTTGTCGTAGATAAGCCGATAATTAAATCTGGTTTTAGTGAAATGATTTTTTCGACATTGTCTTCTGAAACTTCTTGAGCATCTTTCAATTTTTCTTTAAATGTTGGATTGTTTTTTGACCATGTGTCGGCACCGACGACGTTGACACCTAATGATAATACATTACCTGTATAACCGGATAATAAGACCACACGTTTTGGGTGGGCAGGTACTTTTATAGGTCCGTTTTCCGATTGATATGTAATCGTTTTTTGTGTTTCCTCTTTTGCAGCAGTACCCTTTTCTTTGTCTTTTGTTCCATTGCTGCAGGCACTAATAATTAGCACTAAGAGCAAAATGATCGGGAATACGATTTTCTTCATGTTTGTTTTCTCCTTTTACTAGGTTATAAGTGATACACATTGGTTTGTTGGTACGCGGGTCCCTGCCGATTTCTGCGTCAATATTAAACACTTTTTGCAGAACATGGCGATTGATTACTTCTTCACAGTTACCCGCTTTTACGACTTCACCATCCTTCATGGCAATAAGGTGGTCGGCAAAGCGGGCGGCTTGGTTTAATTCATGGAGGACCATAATGATGGTTCGTTCTTGTTCCTTATTTAGTTTTTGTAAAAGCTCTAGAACTTCCAGCTGGTGCGCCATATCTAAATAGGTGGTCGGTTCATCCAAAAAGATAATGTCTGTTTCTTGAGCGAGAGCCATGGCAATCCACACACGTTGTCGTTGTCCCCCAGACAGTGCGTCGACAGAACGAAACTTATATTCAATCGTTCCTGTCACTTCCAGTGCCCAGTCAATGACTTCGATATCTTTTTTCGTTAAGCGGCCAAATCCTTTTTGATAGGGGAAACGACCATAAGATACAAGTTCACCAACTGTAAGTCCGTTTGCACTTTCCGGTGATTGTGGAAGAATCGCCATTTTTTTAGCTAAGTTTTTTGTGTTTTCCTTCAAAATATCTTTTCCATCAAGCACCACAGATCCCGATTGATGAGAAATAATCCTTGTGATTGCTTTTAACAAGGTTGATTTTCCACAGCCATTTGAACCGATAATTGTAGTGATTTTTTTATCAGGTATTTCAACACTGAGATTTTTCACAATGACATGGTCTCCATAACCAATGTTTATATTACTCGTATATAGGCGTCCCATCGTAACCTCCAAATGTGATTTTGTTGATAATGATTCTCATTTTCACCAATAACTATATGGTGGATTGTTTTTATTGTCAACCATTTTTTTTAAGTTGAAAAAAATGATTGAAATTGATAATCGTTATCAGTTAAAATGATTTTAAGAAAAAATACACGAAGATAGTAGGCATATATTTACATAAAATAAATATTGAGGAGGGTTCGCAAAAATGGAGCAGCAGGAGTTATTTGATGTGACAATCATTGGTGGAGGGCCAGCAGGGTTGTACTCGGCGTTCTATAGTGGATTAAGAGAAATGAAGACGAAGATTATTGAATTTCAGCCATATTTAGGCGGAAAACTTCATGTGTATCCTGAAAAAATGATATGGGATGTGGGTGGGCAGACACCGATACCTGGAGCGAAATTAATTGAGCAATTGGTCGTTCAAGGATTAACCTTTCAGCCAACGGTTGTGTTGAATGAAAAAGTTGAATCGATTTCACGTAATATCGATGGCCAATTTGTCCTCCAAGGTTCATCGGGTCAAAAGCATTTTTCGAAAACGGTTATTGTTGCAATCGGTAGTGGAATATTGAATCCTCAAAAGCTGGAAATTGAAGGGGCGGAGCGGTTTGAAGTGTCTAATTTACATTACACAGTAAAATCGCTAAAGCAGTTTAAAGATAAAAATGTGCTAATTTCAGGCGGAGGGAATTCTGCAATCGATTGGGCAAATGAGTTAGAGTCTATTGCCAAAAATGTGTATGTAACGTATCGGAAGGATACATTAGCAGGTCATGAAGCTCAAGCTACACAATTAATGAATAGTTGTGCAGTTTGTTACTTGAATACGACGATTAAAAAACTTATTGCTAGTCGTACTCATGAGGAGATTGAAGGGGTAGAACTGGAAAATCATGAAACTGGAGAGATACAGCAGTTGTCAGTAGACGAAGTGATCATTAATCATGGGTTTCAACAAGATGCAACCTTATTGAAAGATAGTGACTTGGAGATTGAATTAGTTGATCACTACTATATTGCTGGAAACGCGACGAGTGAAACATCTGTAGACGGACTTTACGCAGCGGGCGATATTTTAATGCATGATGGAAAAGTGAATTTAATCGCGGGTGCTTTTCAGGATGCCGCGAACGCCGTCAATAAGGCAAAAAAATTTGTTCAACCTAATGCTAACAAAATCGGAATGGTTTCTTCCCATAATGAGCTTTTTAAAAAACGTAATAAAGAGTTAGTTAAGGAATTGATGAAGTAATCTAATGTGGAAATCGCCGAAAAAAGGATGTAATTCTTGATTACATCCCCTTGGTTTTCAACTCGGAATCATACCTTTTTGAACCTTTGTTTTTTGATTTTGCGATGCCTACTCCAGTAAAGATATAGATCAGTGCAAAAATGATACCTAGATAAGTCATTGGTGCGAATAGGATATAATCCCCTGTCGGCACCTTCAATGTATCGGCGATAAAGGCACCTGTTACACTCCAAGGAATAATTGGAGCAAGGGCAGTCCCCGTGTCTTCCATCGTTCTTGACCAATTTTTTCGATGGAGTTGGTATTTATCATATAATGGACTGATCATAGGACCAACAACCGCGAAGGTCACATAATAGCTTCCAGTAATAGAAAATAGTAAGGCATGTAGAGTTAAACTCGATGCCATCATCGTTTTCGCACTTTTTGCGAGTTCGGAAATTTTCTGTAGGATGATTTGAATAACACCTGCTGTTTGTAATGGTGATCCAAAAACAGCCGCACCTATTAACAAGGCAACTGTACCAAGCATGCTTGCTAATCCACCGCGTTGGATAATTTCATCGACAATCGCAACACTTGTAGAATCTTGATACCCTTTATTCAAAACATTTGCCACTTCAAGTACATCTCTTCCTTGAAAGAGAATAGCTAACAAGCAACCTGTTAAAATTCCAATCATAAAAACAGGAAGCGTTGGTTTTTTAAAATAAATTAAGAGTAATACAATAATAGGTGGAAGAAGCAAAAGTGGGTTGAGGTTAAAATGCTCATGCAAGGTTTTCAGAATGACTTCGACTTTCTCGTTCTTTTCGATTTGACCTCCAAATTGAAAACCAAGAATCAAATATAAAACGAGTGAAATACAATAGCCGGGAATCGTTGTCCAAAGTAAATGTTTAATATGATCGACAAGACTCACCTTTGCCATGGCCGCGCTCATGATTGTTGTATCAGATAGTGGAGAAAGTTTATCACCGAATATGGCACCGACAACAATTGCTCCAGCTGTATAATGTGCTGGAATACCAAGGCCGATAGAAACGCCCATTAGTGCAACGCCAACTGTTCCGATCGTTCCCCAAGATGTTCCTGCCATTATTGACATAAATGAACAAATAACTGCTGTGAGAATGAGGAAATACATAGGGTTAATACTTAATAGACCGTAATATACAATCAAAGGAATTGTTCCGGATAACATCCACGCTCCTATCAACATTCCTACTGCTAATAAGATGAGAATCGGTTGAAGCATCGCTTTTAAATTGTTTAATAAATCATCTTCAATCTTTTGCCATCGTACTCCCCATATAACGGATAAAATAATCACCGATACTCCGGCAAAAATTAAAACAATCGTTGAAGGTGCCTCTAGATAAAGAATCCCAACAAAAATAACTGCAAACGAAACAAGCAACAAAGTAATTGACTTCCATGTAGATAAAATTGGTTCCATTTTATTTCCCCCCTAAATAAGAAAGAGGGACGATGCCCTCTATCTTTATAATGTTTTTACAAGAATGCTGGCGATAATAACAGATGCGACAGTGACAGTTGTAAAGCCTGCAATTAGCATAGGTGGTGATAGTTCATTAAGCAGGATTTGTTGTTCTTCATCAGTTCGTCCAACACTGCGGCTAACTTCCTGACAAAGAATATAGTCTGCTGGGAAACCAAACATGGCTGTTAATGCTAGGGACATTCCTTTGTACGGATGCCATTTTGTTAGTTTTGAAAATAGATATCCGCCTAAGATGATGCCAATTTGTCCTAACACAATAATGGCTAAAATTTGCGGGATGAAATGTAAAAATTGTTTTAGACTAACAGTACTCATAGAAGCGATAACGATAAAAATCGTACCTAAGATAGCAATGCTTGAAGCTTTTGCCTTATCCATAATATTTTCATCATAAAATTTCACTCTTGCTCCTAACACACCGATGACTAAGCACCAGATTGTTGAGCTCACACCTGTTACGGATCCAATGACGGTGGCAATGGAAGCTCCTAGAAAAAGTTTAAATAGCAGTACATTGGCTGTATTGAATTCGTATTTCTTTTTTTTCATAGTTATAGTTGTTGAATGTTTCAGCGTTGTCTCTATTGTGGCCGCAGTTTGTTTGTGACGCTCAAGAAGATCCGTTTCATCACGTAAAAATAGAGCATATTTTCGAAGGAAAATAGAAGCAACCGGCATACCAAATAGTTTATGTATCGCCAAAACTAAGGCGGGAATCGCCACTAAACTTTCGAAACCAAGTTCTTTTAATTCTGCAGAAGTAACAAGAAAGGCAACAATTCCTCCTACAATCGGGCCCATTCCGGCAACTGCAGTTTCATAGCCGAATAGTAAAGTGATGATAGGAAGGACAAGAACGAGGGCGATTAACGCTCCACCCAGGGAGATAATGACAGCTTTATATTGTTTAGACATCATTGAAAATGGGATGAGCGTTCCTAAGTGGACAACTAATGGTCCTGTTAATAACACCCCTATACCATTGAAGGATGAAGTTTCAACAATATTTTTTGGGAAAATTCCCGTCCAAACTAGTATGAGAAATCCAAGAATAGCTACGAGCAGCATTGGTACTCTAGCACGAGTTAAAACAGAAATAATTTCCCCTACAGCTACTAACGCGAGAATTAACATCGCAGCAAATACAGGTTCATTGATCGTCATGTAATCTCCTCCTTTGATGAATAGTTAGAAATATTAGGATAATGGTTTCCAGACAGAATCAGTGAAAGGAAAGCAATATCCGATTATTTTCTTACAAAACGAAATGAGTAAATGAATATTATTTTTCAAATGTTAATTTATAAATCATATATTTTTAACATTTGATTTATGATATAAAAATGATTATAAAATATATAGGTAGAATATTCTACATATTTCTGAAAATTTTATTTTTTATTCAACTATGACGGGTAGCCAGATTTTCTTGTCTTGAAAAAATTTGAAGTTCTTCTCTAGTTGTTGAAGTTACTTGCTATTTTGATTCAATCAACTTTGTGTCTGAACTTAAACTTTATTCTTAAAGTAAAGTAATGAAAAATAATTGATTCAAAAGTTCTACTAATTTCTGAATGACTTTTATATAATTTAATAGAAAATATTAACAAGATGAGGGCGGAAATGAAAATTATCCATACATTTGTCACTCCAAAAGTTTCGAATGAAAAACAGAAATTGTTAGATGATCATTTATTTCATGAAAACATACAGCGATGTAAGCTATTTGCTAAGATTGTAATCATATTTGAAGCCCTACTGATATTGAAGAATTTATCTTCAAGGCATGTCCCGGACCATGGACAATTGGAGTTTTCTCTGAATACCTATATCGTGCTATATCTTCTTTTGCTGGGAATAAGTGCAGGGATGCTTCTTTTGATTCATCGTTATGAAACAAGTGATTTCCATACGGATCGGCAATTAAAGCTGCTTCAATTTGGTTTATATAGTTTTTTTACCTTTTTTATGGTCTGGGGAGCGGTTGTTACCTTAGTTGATCAGAAAGAATATGGACATGTCATGGCTTTTGTGATTAATTTCATGTGTATATCGATTCTTTTTTACGCATCAAACAAGTCGATACTGAAAATGTATATCCTACCTATTGCTGTACTCGTCATCGGTTTGCCTTTCTATCAACCTTCCAAATCAATTTTGATGGGGCATTATATTAATCTTTTGGTCTTTTTCTTTTTTTGTTGGGTGGCATCCCGGATGTTATATTCAAGTAATGCAACAAATTTTTTAAATAAATTGCTTTTAAAAGAAACGAATCATCGGTTGGCTGCCAAAATTACTGAAAATGAAAAAATCAATTTGGAAATGGCCATGGTGAATGAACAGCTTAAAAAAATTGCAATCATGGATGAATTAACAAAAATCCCGAATCGGAGAGGGTTTCAACAATATATTCAGGAAATGTTGATTTACAATAATCAGAAGAGAAATGTTTCAATAATGATGCTCGATATTGATGCGTTTAAATTATTTAATGACCATTATGGACATCTTGAGGGGGATAAGGTGTTAACGGCAGTCGCTCAAACAATCCAAATATGTATTCAGTCAACGTCAAGCTTCATTGCCCGTTTTGGTGGAGAAGAATTTGTTATCGCCTTATTTGACTTTGATTCATCTGAAACCGAACGATTGGCGAAAACTATTCAAGAAGCGATTATGGAATTGAACATTCCTCACGAATATTCACCTGTTTCTCATCATCTGACCATTAGCATCGGACTGGTAACTGGGCAGGTCACGAATGAAAAGGAAATCGAGCAACTGATGGAAAAAGCAGATAACGCACTATATCAAGCCAAATCAAAAGGACGTAATCGGGTGGAATATGATGGGATGTTGGGGAACCGTGTTCTTACAAGGAAGGCTTTTATAAAGCATAAATAGCGGGTTTATGTAAATACGTTTATTTTTAATTATGTAAAAGTGTATTAAAATGGATAAAAGTCGATATGGGGAAAGGATGCGAGAATCATGAAGGAAGGCTATGTTTCAGTTACAGGAGGAAAGGTTTACTATAAGAAAGTGGGGGATGGGGGAAAGACTCCGATTATTTTGCTGCATGGAGGTCCAGGTGGTACACATGTTTCCTTAACAAATCTACAATCATTAGCAGATGAACGCACGGTTATTTTCTATGATCAGCTTGGATCCGGACGATCTGATCATCCAACTGATAAGTCCCTTTGGCAAGTTGATCGTTTTGTGGAAGAATTAGGGCAAATTCGTGAAGCACTCGAGCTTGATCAATTACATATATTAGGACATTCTTGGGGGACGATGCTTGCAGCTAGTTATTTGCTGACACAACCGCAAGGAATACAAAGTGTAATTTTCTCCAGCCCGTGTTTAAGTGCACCGCAATGGGCACGAGATCAGGACGAGCATCGAAAGGAACTCCCACAGGAAATTCAAGACGTTCTTGCCAAATGTGAAAAAGAAGGAACGACGAATTCGGAAGAGTATAAAGAGGCGATGAAAGTATTTTATAAGCGATTTGTCTATCGACTTGACTCAAAACCTGAAGAATTAAAATCCGAGTATGCGAAGAGCAATGAAGTTGTATATGAAACAATGTGGGGACCATCGGAATTTTATACGACCGGTAATTTAAATACATTTGATGTGACTGACCGATTACATGAAATCAAGCTGCCAGCATTATTTACTTGCGGTAGATATGATGAGGCATCACCTCAAACGGTTGAAGCACAAAGCCGGCAAATACAAGGTGCAGATTTTCACGTATTTGAAAATAGTGCACATCAAGGATTCCTTGAAGAACCTGAGGAATACGTGCGTGTGGTAAGAGAGTTTTTGAATAGAGTAGAGAAGTAAGTTAAAAAAAGGGAAAGTGGACTTGGTCTACTTTCCCTTAATGTATGTGATGCCCCTTTTTTGGATTAGTGATAACAAACTCTTCCTCAGGTACATAGAAAAATTGAATCCACACCCCGTCCAAATAGTCTTCATCGCGTTTGTCTAACAGAATATCGATTCCTTTATCAGTTTTGACAATTTCATCATGCTCTGTTGGATGATCAAATTGCAGCGCATAATGGGCATGATCACCATGTACTTCTGTGATGATTACCCGTAGCATCTTTCCTTCTGATTCTTCATCTTTCAACATTTTATCCATCACTTTAGCTGCATTGCGATTGACTTTTACCTTCATCAAAATGACCTCAATTCTATTTCAAACATGTGATTGATATATTTGTTCTTCCAAACATCATTTTATCACAAGGAATTGGATTCTATTCTATCTTTCGTTTTTTTCTACTTGATCATTGAAAGTTTGAAAGTAAGGATTCGTTTGACGGATTGGTTGATTCGGTCTTCAGTGAGTTTTCCGCTTTGGACTGCATCGATGATTCCATTGATGACTTGTTTTTGGCTTTCTAAAGTGTGACACACGAGTAATAAGTCTGCTCCGGCATCAACTGCCCGGTATCCCAAGTCTGGGTAGCTATAGTATTTACTCACCGCTCCCATTTCCAGATCATCTGTTATGACGATTCCTTTATAGCCGAGCTTTTGTCGCAGCAATTTTTGAATAATGATCGGTGAGATGCTTGCTGGATTTTCTTTGTCATATGCAGGATATTTAATATGTGTAACCATCATAAAAAATTGTTGATGATTGACTTCCTTGATGATTTTTCGAAATGGATAAATATCTTTGTTCTCTAAATCCAACTGATTTGCTTGAACAGACGATGTTTCAAGATGTGGATCGATGTTGCTTCGACCATTTCCAGGAAAATGCTTTAATGTTGCGGTTATTCCTGCCTTTTGAAACCCGGCAATCGCTTGCTCACCAAATGCTTTTGCCTGTTTTGGATCTTCCCCGAATGATCGACTATCCGTACTCGATAAATCCATAACAGGTGCGTAGTTGACGTTTATTCCCATCGCTTTTAGTTCTTTAGCATTTCGATAGGCAGTGTCAAAAACGTTTTTTGCACTTCCCTGCTTAGCAAGCTCTTGCTGGGAAGGAATTGGTGATACGTGATCTCTCATTCTGACAATTTGTCCGCCTTCTTGATCAATACTTACAATCAGCGGGATGTGATGTTCACTTTTCTTTGCTAGATGTTGTAAATCATTCGTCAATTTCGTCACTTGCTGCGGAGTATCCATATTTCGATCATATAAAATGATTCCACCTACTTTATAATCATTAATCATCGTTTGAATATGGGAATCTACTGCATCACTTTGAAAGCCGACAACGACTAATTGTCCAATCTTTTCTTTAAGGGACATCTTCTTGACTAATTGATTGACCTTTTGTTCTAGAGTGATTTCTTTTTGAACAGGCGACTTTTCTTTGCTTTCCGTACTCGTACCTTTTTCCTTTTCATGCGATTGATTAGATGAAGAAGAGGTGGATAGTTTGATATCCTCCTTTTCCCCGCTTTAAATTCTGCTATTTGTTGATAGGCACAGTACCCGCCTATAATAGCAATCAAAACAATAAAAAGGATAAGAAACTTAGATTTTCGACGTCTTTTAGATGCTCTTTGCATTCTCATTCTTTCACCCCTTAATTTATATGATATACGGCGGCAGCTTGTATTTGCACGAATTCCTCACTTTTTTAAAAAAAACCTTAATTATCGGGGATTCTTTAAGTGCAGATTTCCTCGGTGGGCAAGCAGCCGGAATAGATATATGCTGGTTCAATCCTATCATGAAACTCAACAATACAGACATCGTTCCAACCTATCAAATTCAGAAACTCGATGAGCTGTATCAAATTTTAAAACTAGAACTGAAGGTCGTGTGAGGCAGCTGGACCACCATCGACAATACTTACATCCAAATACAAATGGGCACTACTTTTCCAAATAAAAAGTAATGCCCATTTGTATAATATTGGTACAAATATAATTGGATTTAGTACACTCGGTCCCCATTAAAAATTGAATTTTTTACAACGACGTAATCTACATTGCGGATAGCATCTAGCTTATTGCCACCAGCATATGAAATAGAGGACTGAAGATCCTGTTCCATTTCAATTAGTGTATCTTGTAATTTACCTTTATGCTCTACATGCATTTTCTTGCCTTCTACGTTTTTCTTTTCGCCTTTTTGAAATTCAGAGGCGGAGCCAAAATATTCTTTGTAAAGTTTTCCGTCCTTTTCAAACGTTTCACCCGGAGACTCTTCGTGTCCAGCAAATAATGACCCGATCATAACCATCGATGCACCGAAGCGAATTGATTTCGCGATGTCTCCATGTGTACGAATACCGCCGTCTGCAATAATTGGTTTGCTTGCTGCTTTTGCACACCAACGTAACGCAGCTAATTGCCAACCACCTGTTCCAAAACCTGTTTTGATTTTTGTTATACAAACTTTTCCCGGACCTATTCCAACTTTTGTAGCATCTGCTCCCGCATTTTCCAGCTCTCTAACAGCCTCAGGAGTTCCAACATTTCCAGCAATAACAAAGCTTTCTGGTAAGTGTTTCTTAATATGCTGAATCATATTGATTACTGCATTGGAATGTCCATGTGCAATATCAATCGTAATATATTCAGGTACTAGGTTTTCATCGGCAAGCTGTTGAATGAAGTGATATTCTTCCTCTTTCACGCCAACACTAATCGACGCATACAGCCCGCGAGATTTCATGTCCTTAATAAACGCTGATCGTTTCTCCGGTTGGAAACGATGCATAATATAAAAATAATCGTTTTCTGCTAAGAAAAGTGCTACCTTTTCGTCGATAATTGTCTGCATATTGGCAGGAACAACAGGTAACCTAAATATGCGTCCGCCTAATTTAACAGAAGTATCACACTCAGAACGGCTGTTTACCACACACTTTGCAGGAATTAATTGAATATCTTCGTAGTCAAATACATTTTCCATGAATAACACTCCTAAACACGAATATTGAAATCATTTTCATTGAAAATCATTCGTATATTTCTAATTTAAAGCATTATCATCATTATGTCAAAGTTTTTTAATTTTTATGTAAAAAATGGCATGTCATCTGATTCTACAAGAAAGTTAAAAAGAAGGAGGAAAAAGCTGAAATTTTGACGAATAATGTAAAAATATAATAATTGTGGTACAATTACTGAAGTTTTATGTAACGCACAGAAACGATTATTAAATGATGATCGATAACATGTATAATCTCTGATACACCATTCTTAACGGTAGCACATACAATAACTATGATTTGAAAAATTCGTAGACGAATAGTACATTACACTATTGGGGGACCATCTCATGGAAGAAAAGGATATAGAATTGCAATTTAAGAGAATTCTAGACTTTGGATACCAAAAGGGAAACGAAGCAGGCATATCAGCCAATCAACTGATTGAAGAACTATCGGAGAAATTGAAAACACTTCTTCATTCCGAAAAAAAGGAGAACTAGTGGGAAAGTAAACGGGTCTATTTTCCCACAAAGGTCCGAGTCTCTACCCCCAGGACTGCTGCTTTGTTCCTGTAGGCAAACATGTTTGCAACAAATGCGCCGATAGTTAGGTTGACGACCATATTGGCAACAGCTGGCACGGCGGCAACGGAACTAATGTGTTGCATAGCAAGGGTTGAAGATAGAGCGGTATTACAGATGCCAACATGAAATAGAATGGATCTGCTGCTTGGTTCTGCCATATTAAAGTGCCGCGCAATCCAATAGCCGGCTATCATGGGAATCGATACTTGAAAAAAGACGGCGATAAAGATTAGCGGGAGCAACTCAATATGTTGGTGCAATGATGGTTGCGCTCCAGAAATAACGGATAACACGACAATAAATAACGCAATAGTAGAAAGAAATGACGTATAAGGTTGGACATGCTTCACCTTAGAGGACCACTTCCATTGCAAGAACAACCCAACAAAAAGAGGGATGAACACGATATAAATAATATTTAAAAATAATGGCAAAAAGGCAATATCTATAAATTTTCCGGCAGAAACTTGGACAAGTGCTGGCGTCAAAAGTGGTGAGATGATTGTATCCATCGTTGCCATCGTGATGCTTAATGCAACTTCGCCTCCAGCAATAAATGTATATAAATTAGCAGATGTTCCACTAGGAACGGTTCCGGCTAAAATAACTCCTGTTGCAATTTCTGGTTCAGCTCGAAAGAATAGAAAGGCAATCACGATTGTTACACTCACCGTAATGATCCATTTTAATGCGACCCCGATTAATGCATTTTTCGGCTTTTTCAATACAGACATCATACGATCAGTTGAAAGTGACATCCCCATTAAAAGAAAAATAGTCCCTAATCCAATTCCCGTAAAGCTTCTAATCGAACGAAATGTATGTGGGAACATATATGCAATTATTGACAATAAAACAATCCAAATAGGCAAAAACTTCGAAATCATCCTCATACATAATTGAAAAATCTTCATAGAATTACCCCCTTGCTGTTTCCTACCAACACACTAAATACTAAAAATTCTACTATTTATCTAACTGGTAAACAATATATTTATCCGAAAAATATAAAAATTAATAACATATTGACAATTTCGAAATGTCTAATCTATAATAATCCCGTAAAATGTAACTATGGTTCCGAATAGTGGAACCGGGTACGGGGGTGATTCCATTCGCGGAAGTTCTTAAAACAGTTGAGAAGGCATTCAAATTAGTAGAAATGCTTGCAGAAAAGCCAATGACATTTACGGAAATGGTAAGCAAAGCAAAGAGCAACAAAGCAACGATTCATCGTTTTCTTTCCACCTTTGACCAGTTAGGTTACATCACAAAAGACCATCAAGAGAAATATTACCTATCACAACAATGGTTCCAAATTGCCCAAAAGGCATCGGACAACTTAGACCTCAACAGTATTGCACGACCATATCTTCAATCCATCGCAGAAAAAGTAAATGAAAGCACATTTTTGGCACAGTTTGTAGGGGACCAAGTTCTTTATGTGGAAAAAATGGAAAGTCAATCAGCTGCCCGCATTGTATTGGGAGTTGGAAAACATGCTCCATTATACTGTGTCGCATCTGGAAAACTTTACCTGGCGCACCTAACCGAAAAACGACTAGATTTGTATTTTTCAAGAAACAAATTGGAAGCGCATACAGAAAATACATTAACAAACAAAGATCAACTAATGCTTGAATTAAAAAAGGTTCGGGCTAATGGCTATTCTGTTGACCGTGAAGAATGGGAGAAAGGATTAAAGGGGATCGCGTTTCCTATTTATAATGCCCGTAACGAATTGGCAGGTGCACTCTGTGTAGCTGGATTATCTTATCGATTTGATGATGAGGTAATGGAAAAAGCGATTATTCTTGGACAGCACGCAACAAAGGATCTTTCATTAAGACTCGGATTTATAAACAAGGGGGAATTGTAAATGAAATGGAGAAAACTAGCACTAATCGTCGTGAGCGCTATTTTATTAGTTGCTTTGGCGGGATGCGGCAGCTCAAAAAGTGCCTCTGGCGGGAAAAAAAGCTATAACTTAAAAATGTCAGTCACAGTCTCTGAATCTTCTACATGGTATAAGGCAGCTGAGAAATTCGCGAAGGAAGTGGAGGAGAAAACAGATGGAAGAATCAAAACAAAGGTTTATCCAAATGAACAATTATCCGGTGGCGATTCTGCCAAAGGTGTAGAAATGCTTGTAAAAGGATCAACCGATTTCAGCTATCATTCACCAATTATTTATTCTGTTCTCGACGCTCGTCTTGGCGTTGTCAGTGCCCCATTTCTATTTAAAGATTTAAATGAAGTTGATCAAAAAATGAATGGAAAAGGTGGAGAAGAGTTAAAGAAAATCCTCTCAGAAAAAGGCATCGAAACATTAGGCTTTGGCGAAAACGGCTTTCGACAAGTAACTAACAGTGTTCATCCAATTAAAACTCCGACAGATTTGAAAGGATTAAAAATCCGTATTCCAGGAATCAAAATGTATACCGATTTATGGAGAGGCTATGGAGCGGATCCAACGGCAATGACATTTTCTGAAGTATTTACCGCATTACAACAAAATACAATCGATGGTCAAGAAAACCCAATTGATGTTATTTACTCTTCAAAACTAAATGAAGTCCAAAAATACATTTCAATGTGGAATTATTCCTATGACCCGTTAATTTTCGGTATGAACAAGAAGAAATTCGACAGTATGAGTCCTGACGATCAAAAGATTATTAAAGAAGCTGCTAAAAATGCGAATGAATATCAAATTAAATTAGCACGTGAACAAGAAGAAAAGCAGATTCAAGAACTAAAAGATTCTGGAATGGAATTCTATTATCCGACAGATGCAGAAATTGAACAATTTAAAAAGGCATCAGAAAATATTTATAAAACGTACGAAAAAGATTGGGGAGCTGACTTGTTGAAAGCCTTTCAAGAGAGCTAAGAGGGGGAACGTTCATGTCTAAGATGATTGCCTATATAGAAAATACTGTCTTAGCAGTTTCATTAGGAGTAATGAGTCTAGTTGCATTTGCCAATATCGTTTCACGCTATTTATTCCATTACTCTATTTCATTTACAGAAGAGGTGACGATTAACCTTTTTGTCCTTGTCACTTTTTTAGGTGCTGCGGCAGGAATCAGAAACAATGCGCATCTCGGTTTCTCGATGTTGTTTGATAAGTTAACCGGTGTACCAAAAAAAGTGCTGATTGTTTTTAGCAGTACACTTATTTCCGTCATCTTTCTCATATTTGTGTACTTTGGTTACGACATGGTCAGCTTTCAAGTAGAATCCAACCAAATGACACCCGCACTTGGCTGGCATCAATGGATTTTCACCCTGGGATTCCCAATTGGTTGCCTATTTGGATTATATCGAGCGATTGAAGCGGGCTTCATTGAATGGAAAGAAGCAAAAGCGAGCGAAAGTGGGGTTAAGGCATGACAACACTTTTACTGTTTGGGATCTTTGCAATACTCGTTATCATTCGAATTCCAATCGCCATCTCCTTGGCGGTCTCCTCCATTGTTGTCCTTTTAATGAGTGGGGGAATTGATAATCTTGCACTTGTACCGGATGTGTTATATTCAAGTGTCGCGAAATTCACACTCCTGGCGATTCCATTCTTTGTCCTGGCTGGGGTCATCATGGATTACGCCGGTATTTCGAAGCGTTTGATTCATTTTGCTGATGTATGTGTGGGTCATCTTAAAGGCGGTATGATTTTTGTAACCGTTATTACAGCCATCTTCTTTGCTGCAATATCAGGGTCTGGACCAGCTACAGTTGCAGCAATCGGAAGTATTCTTATTCCGGCACTTGTGAAAAACGGAATGAAAAGAGAATCAGCAAGTGCGTTGTTAGCAAGTTCGGGTTCAATTGGGATTGTTATTCCACCAAGTATTGCTTTCATCGTTTTCGCTGTTGTTGCGGGTGATCAGATCAGTATTTCAATTGGACGGTTATTTGTAGCTGGAATAATTCCGGGATTATTAATGGGAATCGGTTTTATTATTTCGGCGCTTTATGTGAAAAATAGGGGATTGGCTAAGCAGTCGATTGGCAATGAAGAGATTGCGGCTACTTTAGAAAAAAGAGAAAGAGCATCCGGAAAGGAAGTTTTTAAAGCTTTTCGCAGTGCGATTTGGGGACTCTTAATACCTGTCATTATTCTTGGCGGTATTTACGGAGGAATATTTACGCCAACAGAAGCAGCTGTTGTAGCAGTCTTTTACGGGTTTATCGTCGGAATCTTTATCTATCGTGAATTGAGAATAAAAGATATTTTTAAGATTCTGTACGATGCATCAATCCAAACAGCGGTTATCACATTTATTGTCAGTGCTGCATCTTTATTCGCGTATATCATTACAACTGAGCAGATCGCCCAAACCATGTCGGATTCGTTATTAGGTCTTTCATCTAGTCCAATTGTCTCGTTATTAATTATCAATATTATTTTGTTAATTGCGGGAGCATTCATCGATGCGATTTCTGCATTCTATATTTTTGTCCCGATTTTAATTCCAGTAATTATTCACTTTAATATTGATCCAACTGTGTTTGGTGTTTTCATGACGGTAAACCTGGCAATTGGATTATTTACTCCGCCAGTCGGGTTGAATTTATACGTTGCTAGCGGAATTGGAAATGTAAAGATTCATAAAATCTCAAAGGCGATCGTTCCGTTTTTAATATCGGCAGTCATTGTATTGTTATTAATCACATATATTCCAGCACTATCAACATTTTTGCCTAATTTAATGGGGATCAAATAATTATCGGCCCCTTTTCAAAGTGAAAAGGGCCAACTAAATTTAAAGGAGTTGTTTTTAATGGGAAAACTTGAAGGTCATGTTGCGATAATTACAGGAGCATCAGGAGGTATTGGCGGTGGATGTGCGTATAGACTTGCCCAAGAAGGAGCCAATATTGTGATCGTAGATTTAATCGATGCAAGTGAAATGGTAGCTAAAATTGTAAGCGATTTCCCGGAAAGCAAAGTTCGAACCCATCAAATTGACATCCGTAATAATGACGAAATTCAATCAGTTGTTGATCAAACGGTTGAGGAGTTTGGAAAAATCGATATTTTAATTAATAATGCAGGAACATGCGGACGTGTTGATATTGAAGAAATGACAGAAGAAATTTGGGATCGCGATCTAAACACGAATTTAAAAGCTACTTTTTTCTTTACGCAAAAGGTCCTTTATCCACATATGGTTTCTCGAGGGTATGGACGAATTGTCAATATTAGCTCGATTTCAGGATTGAATGGCGGGCATATATCAGGATTTGATGCAAATAGTTGGAAGGGGAGATCCGGCCCTGCCTATGCCGCAAGTAAAGGCGGGGTAATCGCTTTAACAAAATGGGTAGCGAAGGAACTAGGTTCTAAAGGTATTACTTGTAATAGTGTGGCACCTGGTGCGGTTGAATCAAGAATTACAAGTGGGATGGCCTATAATCTGGATAATCAAGTCGTGAAGCGAATGGGGCAGCCGGAAGATATTGCAGAAGCAGTTTGCTATTTTAGTACTCCGGAATCTAGCTATACGACTGGGCAAATACTTCGCGTATGTGGCGGTGCAGTATTGGCATAAGTGGACGAATGTGTAAACAAAAGGGGGAAGAGAGCATGAGGCAATCACATTCTCAATATAATGAAGCAAAAGGTATTTTACTAGGAAGTCTTGCGAAGGACGATGATTTGCTATTAGGTATTTTAAGGCAATGCGAAAAAAACAATATCCGTGCGGGAGCCTTTCAGTGTATCGGCTCCTTGAAATCAGTGAATTATTGTATATTAGAAAAAGTGAACGGGGAATACACCTATACAACACCGATTAAGGAAAGTAAAACGGTAGAGCTTCTTAGTGGAAATGGCTTTATCGGTGTGAAAGAGGATGGCAGTCCAGACATACATTTTCATGGAATCTTTATCGATGAGCAGGGTAAAATTGCCGGTGGTCACTTTCTTGAAGGCGGGAACTCGGTTGCTGTTACTGTTGAGTTTTCTGTTACTGCCTCTTCTGATGCAGTAGCAATTCGAGAGCCGATTCCAGGTACAGAATTTCGGGTTTTTAATTTTTATAAAGAGGGGGAAAAGTAGATGGAAACAATCGCATCTTATGCAAAGAAAGCTTTTCTTACTTTTAAAAATAAACCGGCTGTTAAATATAAAGATATTATCCATACGTATGGAGAATTAGAAAGCAGGACATATAAAATTGTCTCATTTCTCCAAGGAAAAGGGGTTAAAAAAGGTGATCGGATAGCGATTTTAATGTCTAACCGATCTGAACATATTGAACTTGATTTGGCCTGTGCCTTTGGAGGATTTATCAAAGTTCCATTAAATTATAGACTACACCCTTCAGAACATGAATATATGATTGAGCAATCAGGTGCGATGATTCTTATCGGAGAAGAGGAATTACTCAATTGTATTTCGTTACATATCCCGAAAATAACGGTTGGCGACATGTATGAAACACTGATAAAAGAGTCGGTTCAGTCCTATCAAGAGGTAGATATTCAAGAAGATGATTATTTTGCCATTATGTACACATCCGGTACAACAGGCAAACCTAAAGGCGTCACATTATCACACCGCAATATCGTCTCAGGTGCATTGTCATTATCGTTAGCTTGTGAGATTAGCTGGAATGATGTAATTGGTCATGTTGCACCATTAACACATGGAAGTAATTTTCTCTCCCATGCTGCCTGGTTATTTGGGTTAACCCAAGTCATTTTCGATAAATTCGATCCGGAAGACTTTTTAGATGATATTTATAAGGAAAAAGTGAGCGTAATCTTTCTCGTACCAACAATTGTAAATTTACTCGTTCAAGGAAAAAACTTTGATCCGAAAAAGCTAGAGCATGTAAAAAGCATTAATATGGCCGGTTCTCCAATTGCCGCAAGTAAATTAAGCCTCGCATTGGATCAAGTTGGGGAGAAATTTGTCGAAACGTATGGTCAGGTGGAAGCTCCGATGGCGATTACAATTATGCCGCGGAAGGAACTAGGGACTCATCTTGAATCATGTGGAATGACCGGGCCGTTTGTTGAAATGAAAGTAGTGGATGAGAATGGCAATGAAGTGAAGCAAGGTGCTGTAGGAGAAGTCATTTGCAAAGGTCCATTAGTCATGCAAGGTTATTGGAATAATCCCGAAGCAACGAAGGAAACACTTCAAGATGGCTGGCTTTACACAGGTGATTTAGGATGGATAGACGACCGTGGATTCTTGCATCTTGTTGATCGGAAAAAGGAAGTAATTATTTCCGGTGGATTAAATATATATCCGAGGGAAATTGAAGAGGTGCTAAATAAACATACCTCTGTTAAGGAAACCTGTGTAATTGGACTTCCCGATGAAAAATGGGGTGAGATGGTTTCGGCATTTATTGTATTAAGGGAAGGACATACAGCGACAGAAGAGGAAATGCTGGAGCTGTGTAAACAACATTTGGGCAGCTTTAAGAAGCCGAAGCTCATTCAATTCATTGATGAATTACCAAAAAGCTCCTATGGGAAAATTTTAAAAAAGGAAATGAAAAAAATATATGGAGGTGTTCATAGTTGAAACAGGTCACTGTTATCGGAACAGGAATGACGAAATTTGGAACACTAGCCGATAAATCTCTTAAACAATTACTGCTGGAAGCTAGTTTTCAAGCATTAAAAGAAGCGAGTTTTCCAAAAATAGATGCCGTTTTTATCGGGAATTTTATGTCTGGGGCCCTTGCTAATCAAGAGATATTAGGTTCATTAATTGCTCATGACTTAGGTCTTGGACCGATTCCCACGGTAAAAATGGAAGGTGCTTGTGCAAGCGGCGGGATTGCTTTTCGACATGCCTGTGAAATGATTGAAGCGGGTATTTATGATACGGTCCTAGTAGCAGGCGGAGAAAAAATGAAACATGCCCAATCCGATGTCGTTATGCAAGCCATTAATGCAGCAATGGATACGGATAGCAATGAGAAAAAAGCAGGATTATCGTTCCCTGGATTTTTTGGTATCCTTGCTAACCGTTATTTTTATGAAACAGATGCTTCGAAAAAGCATCTGGCAATGGTTGCACTGAAAAATCGCGAATATGCTAGAAATAATCCAAATGCACAATACCGTGATCCTGCTACTTTAGAAGAAATTATGAATGCACGGATGATTACAGAACCGTTAGGATTATTTGATTGCTCACCGATAACAGATGGAGCAGCTGCTATTGTAGTTACCCGAGGGGACAAGGGGATTAGGGTTATCGCTTCTTCTCAAGCATCTGGCCCAACACAAGCCCAAGAGGTGGAGGATTTATTAACGATTAGTGCGATCAAACAATCCGGTTCGATGGCTTATGAACAAGCAGGTTTCGGACCGGAGGATATTGATGTCATCGAACTTCACGATTGTTTTTCAATGACGGAAATATTGGCGATTGAAGCATTAGGGTTAGCTGAACGTGGGGAAGGATGGAAACTGATTGAAGAAGGACAAACGAAACATGGCGGAAAGGTCCCTGTTAACACAAGTGGCGGATTGCTTTCACGAGGCCATCCAATCGGTGCAACAGGCTTAGCACAAATCTATCAAGTTGTTCAACAATTAAGAGGGACCGCTTGTAACCAAGTGGATGGAGCGAGAATCGCCCTTGCCCAAAATTTAGGTGGAACAGGATCGTACTCTACTGTCCACATTTTTACAAATGGGAGGTAAGAGAAATGAAACTATCAATCTATGTTTGTGAATCATGTGGAAAAACGAGTGTACCTGAACGATTGATCTGCCCTGCCTGCAAATCAACTGCATTTACAACAAAGGAACTCGATGGCGAGGGAAAAGTATATTCCTTCACAAAAATCAATGTCTCTTCCGTTGAATTTAAACACTTAACCCCTTATTACGTCGTCTTAGTCGATCTCCCAACCGGGGAACGGATTACCGGACGAACATCGGATGACATTCAAATCGACGATACGCTCCAATTAGTTGACGTAGACAATGGCGCGTATATTTGGGCGAAAGGGTAGGTTAGATATAGTGAAGATAAGTCGGTGTATATCTACGAAAATGATCGGGTAGCGGAATTATGGGGGAAATTTAGGGTGTTAATCTCCCAAAATGTAATGAATAAGTAATTATGGGAGAAAAGTAAGGGTTAAATCTACAAAAATATCAGATTTAAGTAAAAATGGGAGATATATAAGGTGTTAATCTCCCAAAATGTAATTGTTGAGTAAAAATGGGAGATAAGCAAAGCTTAAATCTCCCATTTTTTTGTTTTATTAAGATAAAAACCGATTGATGTATAACATTTGACACATAGCCATTAAACAGGCCATTTTTGCAAGAATAATTGAAATAGAAATTGGAAATGAATGAGGGATAGGGGTTTTTTTAGGGAGGGAAAAGAAATGTTTTCATTACGTGGAGATGCACATAAGGTTTATCTTCAATTAAAACGGAAAGGTTTAGAGCGTGCCCATTTTCTTACTGAAATTAAAGAAATTAAAGACTTCTATAATTCGATTGATACCGAAACATTAACGTTAATTTATTATCGAATGATTAAAGAGAGAAATGCCTCAGGTATCATTCCACTATTTGTCTCCTCCATTCCATGGCTTTTGTTTCTCTTCTCAACCCAATTACAGAAGTTTCTTTTCAAAGAAGGAAGTGGGTTATGGGCAATTTTTGGGGCAGTATATCTCCTCATTCTAGTCGTTTGTGTCCTTCTCCATTATCGTGAAAAGGCGTGGGCTGCCTTTCATATTGCTGTGATTGAAGGTATATTAAAGATGAGGAATGAAGAAAAAATGGAATAAATTTTTGAAATTACAGTAAAGGCTGTCTTCTAAAAGGCAGCCATTTTTTTATTGGGATTTTATTAAATATTAAAATTATACGGATAATTATAAAAATATTGAAAACTATCGATGCATAAATTATAATCACTTTGAAATATGTAACTAGAGTTTTACATAGTGAAACTAGAGGACGGGAGGTGGCTTACAGGTCGTTTAGAAAAGGATTGATAAATGTATTTATTTCCACTTTTTTTAACATTTTACGACAGTGGGTAAGGGGGAGAATGTTAGATGAAAAAAAGTCGGGTACTACTCGCAAGCTTAGTTGGTTCAGTAATTGAATGGTATGATTTTTATTTATACGGAACAGCAACCGGATTAGTTTTTACAAGTTTGTTTTTTCCGAATCATGATCCCGCTATTTCGCTACTTCTCGCATTTGTTACATTCGGTGCAGGTTACGCAGCACGACCAATTGGCAGCATATTGTTCGGTCATTTAGGCGATCGCATCGGAAGAAAGGCTGCGCTTATTTTTACCCTTGTTGGTATGGGCGGGAGTTCAATGCTTATCGGCGTTCTTCCAACTTACGAACAAGTCGGATTAATAGGTCCGATTTTACTAGTTACGTTGAGGCTAATCCAAGGAATTGCCTTAGGTGGTGAATGGGGAGGCGCTATTCTATTAGCAACAGAATATGCTCATAAAGGTGTACGTGGACTGTATGGATCAATCCCTCAATTAGGGGTTCCGATCGGATTAGTTGCAGGTTCATTTAGTCTTACCATTATAAACTACCTGACTACCGATAGTCAGTTCATTGCATGGGGATGGAGAATCCCATTTTTATTAAGTGGAGTGTTAATCGTCATTGCAATTTGGATTAGAAAAGGAATTGAAGAAACTCCAGACTTTCAACAACAAAAAGATAGCGGCGATATTGCAAGGGTGCCGATCATCGAAACCTTTCGCCATGACTGGAGAAATGTCGTACGGGCAATCGGTCTAAAAATTGGGGACGGCTATTTTAATGTTTTTATTATGTCATTTATTTTGGTTTATGCTACTACTTATTTAGGATACTCTCGTGAAACTGCCCTTGGTGCCTTAACCGTTGGATGTGCGACGATGCTGTTAACCATCCCGATTGTTGGATATTTATCAGACTTTATCGGAAGAAAGGTCATCTATGTTGGTGGATTGATCTTAATGTTCCTTTTGGCGGTACCGTATTTTTCAATGATCAATAAAGGAAGTGCTTGGCTTTACATCATGGAGGTAGTTGTGCTCGGCGTTGTCTGGGGAGCGATATTTGCTACACAGGGAACACTATTCTCGGAGCTTTTCCCAGCAAAGGTTCGCTACACGGGTTTATCCGTCGGTTATCAAGTGGCTGCCGCAATTGTTGGATTCGGTCCAATGCTCTGGACAACTATGGCTGAATCGTATGGACCATCCCCTTGGGTTTTCGGTGGTTTCATGATGGCAGGGCTAGTACTCTCATTAGTATTTTGCCTCTTTACACCAAGCGTTACAACATCCGGTCATTCGGACAAGCAAAAGACAGCTTAAGCATTTGACCCCCTTTTGTGTAAGGGGGTATTTTGGTGAATCAAGTTTCTAAGTTTATTTATGTTTACGGTAAATGGGAAAGGTGTTGGTACCATGATGAAACTAGCACTGTCCCTTCATGGTGTCTGGAAGAAGGTGATATTAAATGATGGGATAATAGACCCGTACCACTGTTCAAAATGGAAAAGAAATTAAAATTCATTATAAAGAGAGAGGGTTTATAAACAAAGTATTGAATAATGTAATAACAAACAGTTTTAAAATAAGGCTGTTTTCGCAAACCTTGTTGCTATTGACCAGTATGAAGGTGATTTCCGCTCCAGGGTGCTCGCTTTCCGCGGGGCGGGCGGTGAGCCTCCGCGGGCGCTTTCGCGTCTGCGGGGTCCCACCTGTCTAGCTCGAGCGCCTAGCCCCTCGAGGTCAAATAACCTTCGCCAATTGAAGTTAAAGAGCAAACTTCATTTGGCGAAGAACATTTGCTTGTCGGGGCTGACCAAGGCGCTTCCGCTTTTCTTACTGTCCCGCTAATCCCGCAGGAGTCTCGCACCCTTCCGCTCCAATCAGTCTTTTTTAACGGAACTTTATGTCGAAATCATTGAGAACAGAAATTCAATTCAATAGGTCGTAGTATTTAATAAATATGAAAACGCAGAGTGGATTGGAGCGGAAGGAACCTGACTCCTGCGGGACATAGAGGAAAGCAGGTTCCTGAAGCGGAAAGGAACGGTCTTTGTTCCCTAAGACAACAATCTTTACGCAAAGAGCCTAAAATAATTAGCAAAGAGGTGAAGCCGTATGCGGGCAGATGCTGTTTTTGAAGGTGGCGGTGTCAGAGGGATTGCTTTTGCTGGTGCCATCCAAGCGATGGAAGAGGCACATGTGGAATGGCAAAGGTTAGCCGGTACATCAGCGGGAGCGGTTGTAGCTGCGCTTTTAGCGAGTGGCTATAACAGTAGTGAAATTAAAACCGTAATGAGTGAATTAGATTTTTCAACTTTACGAGGAAAGACCATTCTCAATCGGATTCCGCTTGCTGGCAGTTTATTAGAGCTCATTATTCATCTTGGCATTTACAAAATTGATTATTTAGAAACATGGTTAGATGAACTCCTTTTAAAAAAAGGCATACGAACTTTTGCTGATCTTCCAGAAGGAAAATTGAAGATTATTGCATCAGATGTAACAAATGGACGAATCCTCATTTTACCTGATGATTTACATCGCTATCATATCACCCCTGCAGAATTAAAAGTATCAACAGCAGTTAAAATGAGTGCCTCACTGCCCTTTTTCTTCCGTCCAGTTAAATGGAAATCAAAAGATCAGCAAAAATCCTATATTTTAGATGGAGGTCTTCTGAGCAATTTTCCAATCTGGCTTTTCGATGTACCCAACCCACGCTTTCCAACATTCGGATTTTACTTTGTGAAAGATGAAGTAGCCATCAATCCAGTCATCCCAACACCAATCCATTTATTCAAAAATATTTTTAAAACGATGCTCCAAGCGCATGATTTAAGGTATCTGAATGCAGAAACACTTGAACGAACGATTCAAATTCCAACAGGTACAATCAGCACAACGGATTTTAAACTAACTGAGGAGGACATCGCCTTTCTCTACCAATCGGGATATGAAGCGGCTAAGAAATTCTTAACTCAGTGGGATTTTGAAAAGCATAAAAAAAATCGGATCAATGGTGTGATTTAGGAACGATTTCCGCTGTCTCTTTTTTAGAGGCAGCATTAAAGAAATGAAGGAATTCGCATAAATACATAGAATACATTACATATCATGCAGCATTTGATAGTGTAATAATTTTGAATAAATGTCTAGGAGGTCCTCATGCATAATAATCGAAATGAAATAGTTGAGACGAATTCACCGGGGCTTATTCAAACGAACAATTATATTCAGAAAGATTCACGTCAATGGTCGAACAAAATTCAATGTTTTTTAGTGATTTGTATTTATGATAAAGATCAGAAAATGAATGAAATGAATAGTATTGTAAAAAAGTATCGGGATCAAGGGAATGTTATGAGTTTCCCAGTTTTTGAGAATGTGAGCGGTTCAAAGTCTTTCGTTATTTGGGACCAAGCGTATAAGGAAAACGAACAATTATTTATAGAATTGCGGCTCGCTTCGAGAAATGAACTCATATCAAAAATCTCTGAAAAAGTGGTTTTCTATTTATTATCAAGATATGAGGAAATTTCTTCTACTCCCCATCCAATTTTACAAGACAAACGCTCATGTGCTCAAGCGATTAGAAGAATTGAGGAATTGTTAAAAAAAGATACCTTTTTAGCGGATTATTCGATTTGGGATGAATTTTGTGACTGGTTTAGAATGTATTTAATTGAATGGGTTCTTGAGGAAATTGCCTTTTCTATCGGTTTTGATGAAATGGAAAGGTTAACTGATCGAGAAATTAATCAATTATTTTATCAATATATTACAAAAAACTTAGAAGATAATATCGAGTTCCAAACGAAATTTACCCATATCGTCAATCGCTATACGAAGGAGTGGGTCAAAAAAATTATAATTGCTTTACGGTTAGAAACATGTTCAATTGACACAATTAATAAACTGCTAAATTATGAGGAAGCCCCATTACATACAAAAGAACACTTACTTAATCTTACAAAAGACTTCACGTTTAACATGGCCATCCACGATCATATTCTTGTTATGAATAATACACCGTATCATTCCGTAAGAGAAGCGATTTACAAAAAGGATTTTCAGAAACAACTTCACTCACCATGGCCAACAACTCCAATTGTAAAAGGGAATACAGAAGGGTATTTGCAAATCCGACCGCAATCGCAGACAAGGGAGCTAAATGATTCAGCATGCATTGAAAAAGTATGGATTCAAGTGCAAACCTTGTCTGATATTGATGTAGATGTATTTGACTCACTTTGCAGTATATTTTTATCAAGGGCAAGAAAGAACGATGAGTTCATCACGATTTCACTCGATGATTTGTTGACGATACGCGGGTTGAAGCACAAATTGGGCGGGGATGGTCGACGAGGTGGCTTTGATCATAAACAACGAAAGAATATTTTGAAATCGCTTTCAATAATTCAGAATCTATGGTTACATTTGGATCAGATTACCGTGTATAGCAATGGTAAACCGGAACAAACCACCCTTCAGGGACGAATCTTTTTGTTCAAAAATGATGAAGAACTTGAAAATGCGAGCTTAACGGATCGATCAATCACTTTTTCAGTGGATCCTATTTTTTCTCGTTATCTCAATGGGAAGACTCGCCAAGTCGCTCTTCTTTCCTTGCAGGCCTTGCGTTATGACCCGTACAGGCAAAATTGGGAGAAGCGATTGGCGCGCTATTTAAGCTGGCGTTGGCGTACCCAGGCACGTAAAGGAAATATTCTTCATCCTAATAAAATTAGTACACTTCTAGAATCAATCGGAAAGTCTTTGGATGACCGTTCACCCTCACGCACCCGTGAACGTTTCGAAAACGCATTAGACACATTAGTAGAGGATGGCGTTATTGTCTCCTGGCATTATGAGAAATGGGATGAATCAATTGCAAATCATAAAGGATGGTCTCGCATTTGGTTGAATTCATTGGTACTCATCGAGCCGCCAGATATTATTCTAGAACAATATCATTCTATAGAAAGAAAAACAAAATCATCTTCATTAAAGAAAAAGAACGATAATCAACTAGGAAAACAGATTAAAAGAAAAAGGAAGAGTCAACAACTTTCTTTATCTCAACTATCAGAGAAGCTTGGGATATCTGCCCCATATATTAGCGGAATTGAAAGAGGAATGAAACATCCATCTTTTAAGCTCCGCACAAAAATATTGAATTGGTTAGAAAATAATTAAGTTCGCCGAAGGGAAATAGAATGGTGTATCCAACTATTCCCTTCTTTTCTTATATTTCCCCGCAACATCGTCTCTGTTCACTACGACTAATTTGCGTTTATCTTGTTCCGTAGTCGCGATTATCGCTATCAAATGTCGTGGCTATTACGTACATAAAATTTTTCACTCAAGCAAAAAGTCCATCTATTATTACATTCTCTATACGATAAAAATTTTTTACTCACCTAATAAGGTTAATAAATTAAATAATTTTTATTTTTAGAAATAAATAGATGGTGATTGTACACTAATGTCACAGATTCTTTCTGTTACTGATTTGGAATGGGGTGAGATTTATGAGTCATGAAACATTGGATCCACTATTTAATCCAAGGTCTGTTGCGATTCTTGGTGCTTCGGGAAAAAGAAATAAGTTAGGATACTTGCAAGTGAAAGCGCTTATTGATGGAAAGTTTACTGGGACTGTTTATCCAATCAATCCAAAGACAGAAGAAATAGAAGGATTAACCTGTTATCCATCTTTACTTGATATACCGAACCCAGTCGATTTAGCAATTTTTTGTTTAAGTGCTGAGAATGTATATAAAGGTCTTGAAGACTGTGCCAAAAAAGGGGTAAAGGCTGCGATTATTTTCGCCTCAGGTTATTCGGAAACTGGAGAGGATGGGGAGCAAAAACAAAGACTTCTAACAGACTTTGCGAATAAGCACGGCATTCGTCTTATTGGACCTAATTGTGTTGGATTAGTGAATACGACAAATGGCTTGTTTGGCACATTTTCCCCTGCAATCTTAGCTGTCCCTCTTAACGAACAACGTGCAGTAGGTTATGTATCGCAAAGTGGGGCATTTGGGGTTTTGACCTATATGGCAGCAGCACAAAATGGACTTAGCTTTAATTACTTCGTGAGTGTTGGAAATGAAATGGATACAGAGTTCTCTGATGTGATAGAGTACATGATTCACGATCCTAAAACGAAAATTATTACAGGCTATTTAGAAGGAGCAAAAAATCCGCAAAAATTACGCTCTCTTGCAAAAGAAGCTCTTGATTATAATAAACCGATCGTTCTCATGAAAGCGGGTCGAAGCTCTGCGGGAAGTCGCGCGGCAGCCTCACATACAGGTTCAATGGCCGGATCGGATAAAATCTATGATTCTTTCTTTCAGCAAACTGGTATTGTTCGAGTGGATGACTATGAGGATATTATTTCTTTTTCTAAGCTCTTTTTGTCCAATAAACTACCATCTGGAAAAAACACTGTTATCATCACAAGCTCTGGTGGACGAGGAATAAATGAAGCGGATCGCTGTGAAGCCTATGGGCTGAATATCATTCCGCTAAAGGAAAAGACAACGACTGAAATTAAGCGTCATATTCCAACATTTGCAAGCGCTTCCAACCCGATTGATTTGACAGCGGCTGCTTCTGTGTCTAATCCGGAATTATTCATTGCTCCATTGCGGGCGCTTATTGAAGACCCCGACGTGGATAATATCGTATTGACTGAATTTCCATTAAATTGGACAGATGATCATCCGTTGTTACAGGAGTTCATAGAAATTAGTCGACAATCAAATAAATTTATTTTTATTACGACCTTTCCTCTCGAAGGTATGTCGATTCCAAAAGGAATTAAATCCCTTGAGAACAATGGTATTCCCGTTATTCCAGGTCATCTAAATCCAATTAAAGGATTGGCCAAACTAGTAGAATACAGTGAGCAAAATAGAAAAAACCAACGTATTTATCAATCGGAAGAACTTGACTACCTACAAAAACCTGATGTTCAGTATCTATTCACAACGAATGAGCGATTAAGTGAATCTCAGGCTTCACACATTCTAGAAAGCTATGGAATCCCGGCAGCAAACAGAAGGGTAGCAACTACTAAGGAAGAAGCAGTCCATTTTGCAAATGAAATTGGCTATCCTGTTGCCTTAAAAATTGATTCTCCTGACATTCTTCATAAAACAGAAGCAGATGCGATTCGATTGAATCTTTCAAGTGAACTTGATGTGGAGCAGGCATTTACTGAGATTTATGAAAATGCCACATCTTATAAAAAAGACGCACATATAAATGGGGTTTCTATTCAAGAAATGTTGCCAGAAGGCATTGAAATTATTATTGGCGCGACGAATGATCCTGTTTTTGGACCAGTCATCATGTTTGGATTAGGTGGGATATTTGTTGAAGTATTTCAAGATATCTCTTTCCGAGTGGCACCTTTAACCCGTTTAGATGCGATAGAAATGATTGAAGAAATCCAAGGAAATTCGATTTTAAAAGGAGCTCGAGGAAAGGCAGCTGTTAATGCCGATCAAATTGTTGATGTGTTGTTACAAGTATCAACACTCGTTATGGATAACAGCGAATGGATTGAAGAGTTAGATATCAATCCTATTATTGTTAACGAGAATGGACTAAAAGCAGCAGATGCAATGATTGTTGTGCGAAATAATATTCAACAAACAACATCGGTGAGGGGGTAACAAAATGGAACTGAAGAAAAGTCTTATTGGCCGATCAGGATCGCCTTTTGTATTTGAAGTAGAAAAAAGACATATTCGTCAATTCGCGGAAGCCATTGGCGATCCGAATCCGTTATATGTCGACGAGGAGTATGCGCGGAATACAAAATTTAGAGGGATTATCGCCCCGCCAACTTTCCCTATTGCCATTGGACAGGAAGGGGAAGGAATTGATTTACCACTTGATCAGAGACGAATGCTTCACGGAGAACAAGAATTTATTTATGAGCGTCCGATACGCCCGGGAGATAGGTTGTATTGTCAAATGAAGGTGACAGATGTGTATGAACGCGAAGGCAAGAAAGGACCAATGCAATTCATCGTCCTTGATACTGAAATGAAAGATGAAAACGGACAATTAGTCGTAATTAGTCGCACCAATATCATTTATCGAAGCATTACTTCTTAATAATCATATTGCAAGGAAGGAGGAAGGAATTGATGTTAAATTACGATGATTTACAGGAAGGACAAAAACTACAATCATTAGTAAAAAAACCCGTAACAAAAGTACAATTGGTAAAATACGCCGGAGCATCTGGAGATTTTAACCCGTTGCATACAGATGATGAGTTCGCCAAAAAGGTTGGTATGCCTGGAGTCATTGCCCATGGCATGCTTGTGATGGGTTTTCTAGGTCAATATATTGGAGAACTTGCCGGAGAAAAAGCGGAAATCTCAACCTTTCAAATGAGATTCGGTGCAATCACTCAGCCAGGCGATCAAATTACTTGTTATGCGGTTGTGAAAAATATATATGAAGAAAATAATCAAGCTTTTGCAGGGCTGGAATTAATCGCTGAAAAAGCACCGGATAAGATAGTAGGATCAGGCTATGCTGTTCTATCGTTTAAATAACCGAAAGTTAATTCTCTATAGTACCTAGGTATCAATGAATATAGAAAAAAGGAGGGTTTTTCATGGGTAATATAAAAGATCGATATGCCATTGTTGGTGTCGGAGAAAGCGAACGTTCGAAAAACTCGGGCACTACTCCATTACATTTAGCTTTAGATGCAGCCCGTGCTGCATTAAACGATGCAGGTTTAACTGCAAAGGATATAGATGGGGTTATGAATTATTCAGAAAATGATTCATGTACATCCCATCAACTTGCAACCTATTTAGGTGTTCGTCCGAAATATGTGAAAGATATTTTGGGTGGTGGAAGTAGTACAGAAATGTTGATTGCTGATGCCATTGGGTTAATTGAAACAGGCCAATTAAACACAGTGTTGATTTATCGCTCAATGAATGGCCGTTCTGGTGTCCGTATGGGTGGCGGCAATTGGGATATGAACATGTTACAGAATGTCATTGAGGGAGGAAGCTACATTATTCCTTATGGTGCAGGAGCTCCAAGTCAATGGTTTGGTCTTTTTGCCTCCCGTCATATGTACGAAACAGGTCTTACAAAAGAGCATCTTGGTCATGTATGTGTTAGTTTCTATGAACATGCCCAACGAAATCCAAAGGCTTTCTTCTACGGTAAACCTTTGACGATGGAAGAATATTTACAAACACCGGAATTAACAAGTCCCTTTAATAAACATGATTGCTGTTTAGAATCAGATGAAGCAAATGCGATAATCGTTACTTCGGCAGAAAGAGCAAAGGATTGCAAGTCAAAACCAGTGTATATTATGGGAATCTCTGCGAGACAATGTATTTCCCATGCGCATTATTGGTCCAATCTTTCGGAAGTAGCGTCTGATTATGTAGCAAAGGACATTTATCAAAAAGCGGGTGTGTCACCAGCAGATATCCAAGTAGCTTCTATTTACGATTGCTTTAGCTGGGTTGTTCTCCGTCAGCTAGAGGCGTATGGTCTTGCTCCTCGTGGTGAAGTCGGTGACTTTGTTGCCACAGGAAATTTAAAAATGGGGGGAAGGCTCCCAACGAATACAGCAGGAGGAATGTTGTCGGAAGGATATACACATGGGATGAATAATGTTCTCGAAATTGTTCGCCAAATCCGACATGAATATGGAGATACGGATCGTCAAGTAAAAAACTGTGAAATCGGAATTTGTACCGGTTGGGCGGGTCCTGATATTGCCGGTGCGATGATACTTAGAAATTAGGAGGAATTATGATGAATTTTGCAAAACCCATTCCGGTGAAAAATCAAGATAATCATCCATATTGGGATGCCGCTGATCGTCATGAACTTGTGGTACAAAAATGTCAAAGCTGCGGAGAATATGCCCATCCACCAGGTCCGAGCTGTGCGAAATGCGGAAGTAGTGAGCTTTCTTGGGAGAACTTTGGTAATGACATCAATGGAACGGTTTATTCGTTTATCGTTTCTTATCGAGCGTTTCTTCCAGGCTTTCAAGATGACCTACCTTTAATCATTGCCATTGTTGAATTGGAGGATGCACCACAAGTGAAAATTATCGGAAATATATTGGATTGCTCTCCAAAGTGCGTTGAAATTGGCATGAAAGTAAAAATGACATGGAAACAGTTATCAGATGATCGTGCCATTCCGCAATGGATTCAAGTATAGTTTTTTCAAGTAGTGGCAAAGGAGGACGAAGGAAAATGGACTTTTCATTTACAAAGCATGAGGAAGAATTTCGCCAAGAGCTAAGAACCTGGTTAGAGGAGCATTTACCTAAGGATTGGGTAATGAGTAATCAAAAGTATGTGAAGGACCCTGTTTTTTTAAGAAATTGGCAAAAGGAACTATATGAGGGAGGTTGGGGAGCAATTGCCTGGCCAGAAAAATATGGTGGCCGGAATGCCACCCTTATGGAGGAAATTATATACGAACAAGAAATGGTTCGTGCAAAAGCACCCTCACCAATTAATTATGTTGGAATCCATATGGTTGGACCGACATTAATGGACATTGGTACTGAGGAACAGAAAGAACAGTACTTACAGAAAATGCTGACGGGTGAGGAAGTTTGGTGTCAAGGATATTCAGAACCAAATGCAGGTTCAGATCTTGCAGCAATTCAAACGAGTGCGGTAAAGGATGGAGATCGTTGGATTATTAATGGTCAGAAAGTTTGGACCAGTTATGGTCATGTTGCCGATCGCTGTTTCTTATTGGCACGGACGAACCATTTTGAGAAAAAACATAAGGGGATTACCGTTTTTCTTTTAGATATGAAACAGGCAGGAGTTGAAACGCAGCCAATCATTCAAATGAATGGAGAACACGATTTTAATGAAGTGTTTTTAAAGGATGCGATTGCGTATGATGCGGACATTGTTGGCGAAGTTGATGAGGGCTGGAGAGTCACTATGGCCCTGCTAGCACATGAAAGAACGGGGATAGGAGCCCAAGTATTTACATTGGAACAGCAATTTCAAGATCTTGTTACCCTTGCAAAAGAGAGGGAAGACCATGGTCAGCCATTAATAAAAAACCCATTCATTCGCAAAAATATGATTGATTTATATGCGCGTTCACGTGGTTCCCTATTAAACTATTATCGGAATTTAACGAAAACATTAAAGAATGGTTATCCTGGACCTGAAGGATCGATGGATAAATTAATCGTTAGTGAAATCACGAAAGATTTGTTTGCCCAATCAATCTCTATGCAAGGACATCAGGGAATCCTTTCGGAAGATGTTGACGGGGAACATTCATACTGGTCCAATAACTATCTCTATTCCTTTGGTCAAACTATTGGTGGAGGAACAAGTGAAATTCAACGGAATACTATTGGTGAAAGAATACTAGGATTACCTAAGGACTTAAGACGCTAGGTTAATGGAGGTGGAAGGAAAATGGATTTTGCTTTAAATCAAGAACAGGAATTGTTTAGGGGATATGTACGCAAATATCTAGAAAGTAAGGGGCTAACGAAAATTGCTAGAGATTATATGGTGGATCAGGGTGAATCATTTCCGGCAATTCATACGGGATTAGCAGAGCTTGGCTGTTCAAGCATTAATATTTCGGAGTGCTACGGTGGAATGGAGCTGGGTGCACTAGATTTAGTTCCTGTCCTTGAAGAAATTGGGCGAGCCCTGCTACCTGGTTTATTTTTGGAAACAAATACATTAGTTGTCCCTCTTCTGGAACAATTTGGAACAGAGGAACAGAAAGCAAGCTACTTACCGGACATTGCTGAAGGAAAAAGTACCTTCACCTTTGCTTGGCTTGAACATGATTACAACTATCAGCCTTCTGGAATCAAGCTTAAAGCACATCAAGAAAAGAACAGTATCATCATAGATGGTGTGAAAACATTAGTTCCAGAAGCTCAGATAGCCGATTATTTCGTTGTTGTCGCTCGAACAGGTAAAGAAGAAAAGGACATCTCCTTAGTAATTGTTGATCGTTCCCAATCCAATATGACAATTCGGCCACAAAAAACGATTGATGAAGCGCGCTGCTTGTCAGAAGTGACGTTTAATCATCTTGAAGTACCACCAACACAAATACTTGGACCAATAAATGGAGGGTGGACTATTCTTCAAGAAGGTCTTTTATCCTTCAATGCCGCTCTTTCAACAATAATGGTTGGAAGCACAGATAAAATTGTCGAGATGGCAGTAGAATATGCAAATATTCGTGAGCAATTCGGTCAACCGATTGGTCGATTTCAAGCGGTTAAACATAAAATCGTGGATATGAAAGTGGACCTGGAAACAGCACGCTCTCTTGCCTACTATGCCAATTGGGCTTTAGAAAATAAGACAGATGATCGCGTCCAAGCAATTACGATTGCCCGTATATTTGCTACAGATGCCTTTATACGTGCTGCATCCAACAATATTCAGATTCACGGTGGGATTGGATTTACTGAAGAAGTGGATTGCCATCTTTATCTTAAACGAGCACGATTTTATGAAAATTATTTAGGAAGTACTCAACAATATTATGAACAGGCAGCCACTGCACTCGGATGGTGAAAATGACTGTGAAAGGATGATTTTTATTGAAAACAATGAATGAAATAAGAGTGTTTCAAAATGTAATCAATGGCAAACTTGTTTCAAGTTCTTCAACAAAAACAATTGAGAGTATTGATCCATCCACAGGAAAATGCTGGGCGACTATACCGAATAGTACGAAGGAAGATGCTAAACTAGCGATCGATGCGGCACGAAAGGCTTTTCCCACCTGGGCTGCGCTTTCCGCTATGGAACGTAGTGAATACTTAAGGAAAGTTGGGGATGTCCTCTCCAAACATGGAGAGGAATTGGCTGAATTAGAAACGAGGGATAATGGTTGGGTTATTCGTGAGACAATCTATGGTCTCATCCCTAGTTTAACGAGTATTTGGTATGATGCAGCTAGTCGGGCTGCTGAAGGGGGAAGAGGTGAGACGGTTCAGCTTGGTGCATCTGCAGTTGGATACACTTTACGTGAACCATATGGAGTAGTAGTTGGGATCACACCTTGGAATGCCCCTTTATTTACATTCACAGTAAAAGCAGCATCGGCCCTTGCAGCAGGAAATACGGTCATTATAAAACCTTCTGAGCTGGCATCGGTTTCCTCCTTGCACTATGGTGCGATTATTCAAGAAATCCTGCCACCGGGAGTTGTAAATGTTATTACTGGTTTTGGAGCAGAAGTGGGGGAACTGTTAGTAAGCCACCCTAATGTAAACAAAGTTAGTTTAACAGGTTCGGGGGCAACCGCACGTGCCATCGCAAAGTCAACCGCAACTAACCCTAAACCATTTATATTTGAACTAGGTGGCAAATCACCGAATATTATTTTTGAAGATGCTAACCTTGACAAGGCAGCTTTCGGTGTCACATTAAATGGGATTTTTACCGGAAATGCGGGACAAATTTGTGTGGGCGGATCAAGGATTTTGATTCAAAGATCCATTTACGACGAAATGATAGCAAAAATGAAAAAAGTGATTGAGGAACAAATGAAATTTGGAGACCCAATGAATCCTGAAAGTGCAATGGGCCCGATCGCGACCCTTGCACAATTTGAAAAGGTTTGCTCCTATATAGAATTGGCGAAGAAAGAGGGAGGAGAAATTATCCTAGGTGGCCGTTATGGTTCAAAATGTCTTCAACCGAATGACTCTCATTTGGAAAATGGGTATTGGGTGGAGCCTACATTAATTCGAGTGGATGATCACTCCCTTCGAGTATGCCAAGAGGAGATATTCGGTCCAGTTGCGGTCGTAATGCCGTTTGATACGGAAGAAGAAGCCCTCTCCATTGCTAATGATACTGAATATGGATTAGGGGCAGGAATATGGACGAACAATCTGGACCGTGCCCATCGCCTTACCCGGCAATTAGAATCAGGAAATGTATGGGTGAACACGTACCGTCGTGTTGGTCCAGAATTACCATTCGGAGGTCAAAAAGGAAGTGGTTTCGGAACTGATTCGGTCCTAGAATACACACGTGAGAAAACCTGTTATATAGAAATTGGATAGTTTTCTATGATAGATAGATTATGAATCGATTGGGGGAGTCGATCATTACTCAAACGAAGGTTTTTTACGGTTGGTATGTGGTGATGAGTGGATTTGTCATTATGTTTGCAGCTTTTTCAATTATTAATGCTCTCCACAGTTTATTTCTTGTCCCTGTTACGGAAGATCTTGGAATGAGCCGTACGACATTTTCTCTTGCGCTTTCCATTACTGGTCTTGGAGTTGCAGGTGCCTCACCCTTTATGGGGAGGTTTCTTGTTAAAAGCAATATGAAACTTATCATGTCGGTTTGCGTGATAGTAGCAGGACTTGGATTTGCTTCGTTTTCACTTGCAAATTCTGCACTATATTTCTGTGTTGTCGGCTTTTTAATAGGAATATGTGTTGCAGGCTTTTCCAATATTCCTATTTCCATCATGATCACTAATTGGTTTTATGAAAAAAAAGGAATGGCAATGGGGATTGCATTTGCAGGATCAGGGGTGGGCGCTGCAGCACTTAGTCCATTATTATCGTCCTTTATCGAGCAATTTGGCTGGCGGATATCTTATGTCATTGCCGGGGGATTAGTCATCGTTATCACCCTTCCATTCGTTTTATTGTTTACGAAGAAAAGTCCGATTGAAAAAGGGGTAATTGCTCTCGGATCCAACAATCAAGTAACAACGGTACAATTGCATGAAGAGGAAAGTGGAATGACAGTAGGAGAAGCTAAGACATCCGCTAAATTTTGGTTGTTTATCATAGGAATTGTTTGCTTTGCTCTTGTGGCCGGAGGAGTACAGATGCATATTCCTGCATATTTAGTTGACATCGGGCACCCGGTTCTTTTTGCTGGAACGATTTTTGGTCTATTATCGTTAACGAACACAGTTGGAAAGCTAATTCTCGGTGTAGTACTTGATAAATTTAGAACGGTAGGTGGAGCGATTTATGTAGGAATATGTATGAC
Source organism: Heyndrickxia vini (assembly GCF_016772275.1). Taxonomy (NCBI): domain Bacteria; kingdom Bacillati; phylum Bacillota; class Bacilli; order Caryophanales; family Bacillaceae; genus Heyndrickxia; species Heyndrickxia vini. The sequence goes on from NZ_CP065425.1 coordinate 821,009, forward strand.
CATAGCTATGCTTGCTCTTCTCTCAGCTACAACGCAAAGTCTAGCATTTGTATTTGCTATCGCCTATGGATTAAGCATTTCCATCGCTACCCTTGGACCGCCATTCATGACCGATGACCTTTTTGGCAAAAAGAACTTTGGGCAACTATTTGGTATTGTTCAAGTATTCTTCGTCGCAACAAGTTCACTCGGAGTCATCGTATCCGGGTTCATCTATGATGTAACAAACAGCTACCGATTCGCCTGGATCTTCTTTATGTGCTTATTTATCCTTGGAATGGCATGTGTACTCATCGCCACCTCCATCAAAAAAAATCATCCCTAAGCACTAACATAAGTGCCTGACACCAATTATTCATTTTAGTGAATAATTATTGCAGAAATTGCATAAATGGTACCTGACACTGTGTGAAGCTTTGAATATTAATTTTTTAATTGGGTGGTTGAGCTTGGTGAGTTACGAAGCTGTTATCGCACTTTTATATATGTATTGATTGATGATGGGAGATAACCAGTTGGTTAATCTCCCACTTTTTATGGATTGGAATTATGGTGGAATGAACGGGGAGGCACATATTACTTTCCTTAATTTAAAGAAGTGAAAAATTTTAAGATAATTTTGAATTATGAAAGGGAAAAAATTCTTCTAAAGCGAATAGTCTTTAAATAGATGGAAATCAATTAGTAATTTTGGAAGGAGAGATGTAAAATGGTGAAAATTTATACGAATGGTTCTATCCATACCTTCGATAAAATGTATCCAATCGTTCAGTCTGTTGTCGTTGACAATGGGAGATTTATTGATATGGGGACAACGGAAGATATGCTCCTACAATGGGGAAGACAGGATGCACTAGTTATCGATTTACAAGGAAAAACAGCAACACCCGGATTGATTGAAAGTCATGTCCATATCGGTGGAGTGGCCTTGAACTTTCTGAATTTGGATGTGACGGGGGTCACCTCCAAAAAAGCAATGTTAGCGAAAATCAAAGAAAGAGCAAACATCCTTAAACCAGGTGAATGGCTTATTGGACGTGGCTGGGATGAACATCTATTTACAGACTCGACAATCCCAACGCTTAAGGAGCTGGATCATGTCGCCCCTCATTGTCCGCTTTTTATCCCGAGAATTTGCGGACATGCTGCCCTTGTAAATAGTAAAGCGCTAGAAGTATGCCAGTATCACCCTTCCATAACAGTACCTGAAGGTGGAACAATCGTTAAAGATAATAGTGGGCAGCCAACCGGGTTGCTTTTAGAATCGGCTACAGATCTTTTTACAAAATATATCCCCGAAAAATCGTATCCCGAATTAAAAAATGCCGTACGTCAAGCCGTCCAATTTGCGATGGAAAAAGGATTAACGAGCGCCCATACAAATGATCCAACTTTCTTGAATGGATTGTATCAAACATATCAAATTTATGATGAATTAATTAATCAAGAAAAGTTGGGACTAAGATGTAATTTATTAATTGATTATATGTATATGAACGATCTGAGAGAAAGCGGGATGTATGCAGGGTATGGTAATGAACATTTGCAAATCGGGGCGATTAAAATTTTTGCAGATGGAGCATTAGGACGCAGAACCGCTCTTTTATCCAGTCCCTACCACGATGATCCAACAACAGTAGGCGATGCTATGATGGACCAGGAGACATTGTATTCGATTGTTCACGATGCAAGAATGCTTTCGATGCCAATCGCTGTTCATACGATTGGTGACCAAGCACTTGAAAATGTGTTAGACATATTGGATCAATTCCCAGCAGTCGCCTATCGTGACCGATTGATTCATGTGCAAGTCCTTCGTGACGAGCTTATTTCACGACTTGTATCACCAAGTAGAATAGTAGACATTCAACCAAGATTTATCGTTGGTGATTTCCCATGGGTTCAAAATAGATTAGGAGAATCACGGATTAAAAGATCTTATGCATGGAAAACTCTATTATCTGCAGGGGTGATATGTGCAGGTGGCTCCGATGCGCCAGTTGAACCGATTGATCCACTGCTAGGAATACATGCTGCAGTGACACGTAAAGCACCCGGCCAAGAACATAATGGTTGGAACCCATCCGAAAAATTAACAATGGAGGAGGCAATCAAACTTTTTACGATAGGTGGGGCATTTGCGACGAACGAAGAGCATGTAAAAGGAACGATATCTAGAGGGAAGTTCGCTGATATGACGGTTTACTCTACGAATATTTTCGAGCTTGAACATCCTGATGAATTACTGACGACAAAAATTGAAAAGACCATTATTGGTGGAGAAGTGACTTATGAATCAAAATAGGAAACATATTTTTATCAAAAAATGTAAGCGTTTAAATTTCCGCAAAATCAATTAAATTTAAGGGGGAATTTCAAATTGGCTATTTGGAGATGGTATGCACGTAAATCTTTTATTTTAAAAATTACAGTTGGATTCCTATTAGGAATTATTATTGGCGCTATTTTTGGATCTTCCGCAGACGTGTTATCACCATTTGGAGATTTATTTCTCAGACTTCTTAAAATGATTGTCGTTCCTTTAATTTTTCTTACATTGATTGTTTCCGTCAATAATTCAAGTCCGAAAGAATTAGGGCGAATTGGCGGCAAAATATTTCCTTATTATCTTATTTCCACAGGAATTGCTGTAGGGATTGGTTTAGTTATTGCAAAGCTAATCAACCCTGGTCTTGGACTTCAAATGCCGAAAAACACAACGATGGAGGTACCAGAGGCACCATCGATTATTGATATTATTCTTCAAATTGTTCCGTCAAATATTATTGATTCCATGGCAAAGGGTGAAATTTTAAGTATTGTCTTCGTCGCGCTTATTATCGGATTCTCCATTTCATTTATTCGTCATTCAAATGACCCGAAAATGAAGGAATGGGGAAACTTGCTATTAAAGTTTACTGAGGCAGGCAGTGAAGTAACATTTCGTATCTTAAATGGGATATTACAATATGCACCAATTGGGGTTCTTGGAATAACAGCGACATCAATTGGAAATCAAGGAATGGATACATTACAATCTCTTGCTAAATATGTAGGTGCCTCCTACCTGGGGGTGGCCATTCAAATGCTGATTGTTTTCCCACTTATTTTATTTTTGTTTAAAGTACCCATTATAAAATTTTTTCTTAATACCCGCGAAGCAATTATGACCGCATTCGTTACTTGCAGTAGTTTAGGCACACTTCCGGTTACGATTAAATGTGCATTAAAGGCGGGAATTAGTGACAGGGTTGCCAATTTCACCTTACCAATCGGAGCAACGGTAAATATGAATGGTTCAGCTATCCATTTTGGAGTAGGGGTTGTGCTTGCTGCTGAAATCGTCGGTTATGATTTAAGCGTTGGGGCAATTATTGGAATCATCTTAACCGGAACTTTAGCAGCAGTTGGAACCGCAGGTGTACCCGGTGCGGGATTAATTGGGATGTCCATCGTCTTCACTCAAGCAGGGCTTCCGATTGAAATTGTCGGACTTACAGCCGGAGTAAACGTCATTACCGACATGGTCTTTACGATGTGCAATGTGACAGGTGATATAGTAGGAGCCGCGATTGTTGATAAAAATGAAAAAAGGGAAATCGGACATACCGGTTATTTGGATAAGGAGAATCGTTCTACGGCCGATGTGTAGGTTTAACTGTGAAAAGGAAAAGAGAACCTGTAAATGGAACTGGAATTTACAACCTATAGATAAGTTTATAGATTGTAAAAATGAAGTTCCTAAATAAATAAGTATTTGAATTGAGGAAAGGGCAGATTGGAGTGGAAAGTAATTTTAATCTGATAGAAAGGAACGAATTAGACTCATTCTATTAGTTGTAATTATTTTTGCATTATTTTAACTGAAGAATATAAGTCAAAAGCGTTCAGAAAACTCTGAGCGTTTTTATTTGCTGTTTAAATTGCTAATGTAGGACTTCATCGCATAATTAGAGAATTACAAATGAACCGAATGAACGAGTCATTCGGTTCAAAAAGTTACTACACATGGTAAGAATAATTTCTACTATCTCCAAAAAATAAGTACTTCTAAGTTATTCCCGGTTTAAGTTAATTATTAAATGGAAAAATCGAATGGAAGGAGAATAGAGTTTCAACGTATTCAATGGATTTTGATCTTATCAATCTCCTGTAAGGCTTGGAGTGATTTTATTGTTTCATTATCCTTCCCCGCCTTATTTGCTTTTAGTTGAAAATCAATAATATAGAATGTTTGATTCTCATTGGCTTTCAATTTTACTTGATACGATACCACTACAAGTTGTAGGGAGGAAAAAATATCAAGGATTGTTGGAATGATTGTATCAGAACGAGAATGGATAGATATTTGTTGGTATTTCGCAAATACGGGTTGAAATAATCGATTCAATGCTTCCAAACCTAACAAAACAAGTATCGTTCCACAAATACTCACAATGTACATCCCTGAACCAATGGCCAGTCCAATGCCTGCTGTTGACCATAGTCCGGCAGCGGTAGTTAAACCGCGTATTGATTGACGTTGGACTAGAATTGTTCCTGCTCCTAGAAAACCAACACCGCTAATGACACTTGCAGCTATTCTGCTCGGATCAAGCTTGATTGAATTGTTCACCACATCATAAAATGCATATTTAGATACGATCATGGCAAGGGCACTTCCTACGGCTACCAAAAAATGTGTACGTAATCCTGCCTCCTTAAAACGTTTTTCACGTTCAAAACCAACGACTGCTCCTAAAATACCGGCTAATACTAATCTTGCGATAAGTTCAAGTTCTACCATAAAAATCTCTCCTGGCTATCTTCATTCTTTATCATTAACAATATTATTTCGAGTATATGAATATGTATTGTTCTTTCTTATTTACCCTTCGTTTATGTATAGTATTCTTAACTAAAAGCAAAAAAAAGAACACCCTAGGTGCTAAAAGCCAAACAACATCATGAAAATATTTCTCTTTTTTCCTTTTCTTTTTCATGGATTTGATTAAGTTTAGTGAGCTTGTCAGTGGCCTTCGTTTGATTGGCTTCTGATAATTTTTTTTCTAAAAGCTCAATCCGCTTATTGAGAAGAATCACCTGATTTTCTAATTCCTCCAGTTCTCTTCGATGGGAGAGAAGTTGATATGAAACAACATTATCTGCTTTTTCGTTTACTCTTCTATCTAGGTCATTTACCTTTTCGATTATCGTTTCCATTTCTGGTTTTTTTATTGTATGGACTGCTTTTCCTTTTCGCGCCTTTTTTGCAGGGAGGACTACATCATGAAGAAGGATTCCTTTTTGAACCTGTACTTGAATTTGTTTCAACATAGAAATTTCTTCTTCAGTAAAATCAAAATGCCCTAGATCATTGCGACTCATATCGAGGTCAAGCTGCTTAATCCAGCGTTGAATCGTACTTTTCGAAACACCTAATAAATTGGCAACATTTGTCGTATTCAAAGCCAATCCCTCCTTTACCCTCAATATTCGATGCTGCTACTCCGAAATCCTCCGGCTATGACAAAACAAGAAAAACTTCGGCAAAAAAAGTGAAAGTTCTACCTTTCTCGATAAAACCTCCATCAAAATGCATAAATGGTACCTGGCACCATTTATGCATTTTTTTAAATAAATATTCGTGATTTTGAGTATTTGGTGCCTGGCACCTATTTGAAGGTGAGGAGGATGCCTGTTTTGTCGTCGTGTTTTTTTAGGCGGGGGTATTGGATGCAGGCGGGGTCTTCTTTTTCGATTTGGCTAATTTGTTTATATAGCTCGTTGATTCCGTGATTAAAGGCGATGGCGGCACTTTGTTCCCAGCCATTTTTTTGTGTTCCAGTATCCTGTTGGTGGGTGTGCATTTTCAATCCATCGGTAAGGAGGAGAATGTGTTTAATATTGATAAGAGGGATAACCCCATATTCCATAAATTTTAATCCTTCTTCACTCCCATCGATAATCCCATAGCCTTCGTAAGTATTTAATTTGTTTCGATTTTCTAATAGGAATGTTTTTATTTTATTCTTCTTTTCCTGTAAAAGGGATAAACTCTCCATTTCTGGTAGTTGATTTAAATCGATTCCCTTTTCTGCCTGCTCATCAAGTAACATTCGATGGACTATTGTAATTGCCTGTGTATCTAATATATCCACATGATCATGGGTAACGATACGGATGGAATGATCTTTATATTGTAAAATAATCATACAATCACCATAAGATACGTACTCGAAATATTGACTATCGTTTAATTGAATTGCTGCCAGACTGCAAGTGCTTCTTTCATGCTTAGGAAGGTTTGCAAGCGAAAGGTTCATTAATTCTTCCGTTTTCAGACGCAATTTTTTATTTCCTTCCCGCACTTTCTCACGTAGAGAGTGCTCGGAGATATTTTCCAAACTTTGTTTAATTATATTCGAAGCAACATCACCAGAAAGACCACCAAAACCTGTTGCCCCATCAATTGCAGCGAAAATACGATTTTCCCGATTAATAACGCATGCATCTTCATTTTGACTGTGAGAGCCATTTTTATGAATAAAATCGATTGAATGGATCATTTGGACCCTCCTTTTCGTTTGTATTATGATATTCAAAAACTAAAAAATGAAACTGCCTGTTTGCATAGAGGGATAAAAACTCAAGCTGTAAAAAAGCCACCAATATTTTATCAAACTATTAGGCAAACAGACTAAGTCTTAAATAAATCGAACTTACTGTAATATATGGTGATAAAGGCTAACAATTAATTGAAGAAAAATCATCATTTGAACGAGGCAGGATAATCCTAAAGGTTTATCGAAGAAATGAAGAAGGATAGTTGTAAAGGGGGAAATTTGTAACGAATCAACCACACGCATTTCTGTTTTTATCTTTTATTTATAGACTATAAAAACAGAAGGAGAAATTATTATGTATGAATTACAAAGAAACGAGTATTCAAAAATTAGGCATTTAATAAAAGATATTCCGACCAATCCCGTTATTAATGGGGTGATAGATGGTCATAATAGAGGCCGTATCTATGTAGATGAACATCAAATTCCATCTGCAGCAATGTTGTGGGCAAAGAATGAAATGTTTTATTTGATTGGAAATCCTAACAATAAAGCATTCAATTCCTCGGTAGAAAAGCTAATTATTAATAAGATTAAGACGGAAGCTATATCAATTGGTGATGATTGCTTTAATCTTGAGCTGTATCCTTATAAGGGATGGGAGCCAATGATCAACTTCATATTTACTAATAAGCTTTGCATAGGTGAGAGAGTGCCATTCGAGTTTGATTACAACGAATATGTAAGAAAAACTGTTGATTTGAATTTGACAGTACCTGAACATTATCAGATTGAAAAAATTGATCGGAAGCTGATCAAAATGGATGGTGAAGGCATTATCGAGCAAGAGGTGTTAAAATTTTGGGAAACGATTGATACATTTCTTGAAAAAGGGATAGGCACAGCAGTAATTAATGAAGGGAAAATTATTGGAACATGCCTTTCAGTTTTTGTTAGTGGGACTGATTTTGAAATAGGGATTAACACCTATCAAACGGAGCATAGGGGAAAGGGACTTGCTACAGCAATGGCCAATCGTTTTATCCAAATCTGTATAGAACGCGGCGGAACCCCCTATTGGAAAACCGAAAACTTTCGAAAAGATTCAATTGCAATTGCTAATAAACTAGGGTTTAGACAACTAAACAATTATTACGTGTTTTACCTCCCATTTCATCAATTTCATGCATAAGCTGTAATAACAAACTACATTCTTAAAGATTACTACCATTTTCAAAAAGCACCAAAAAAAGTACCTGGCACCATTTATTCAAAAACGCGCATAATTATGCCGAAAAATGAATAAATGGTGCCTGGCACTATTTGAGGAAGTTTTTAATGCGGGTGATGGCTTCTTGGAGTTGGTCGATGCTGGTTGCGTAGCTGCATCGGATGTATCCTTCACCACTTGCGCCGAAGACGGACCCTGGGACGACGGCGACTTGTTGTTCAATCAAAAGTTTTTCGGCAAATTCTTCGCTAGATAAGCCGGTAGATGTAATATTCGGAAATACATAGAATGCTCCACCGGGTACATGACATGGGAGACCGATTTCGTTTAACTCTTCAACCATATAGTTTCTTCGACTATGATAGCTCCGTATCATTTTTTTCATTTCTGTATGACCATTTTTTAATGCCTCGATGGCAGCGAACTGAGACATGGTAGGTGCACACATGATGGCGTACTGATGAATTTTTAACATTGCTTGTAAAATTTCATTTGGGCCACAAACGAATCCTAATCGCCAGCCGGTCATGGCAAACGCTTTTGAAAATCCATTCATTACAATGGTTCGATCCCGCATTTTCGGCAAGGAAGCAATGCTCGTATATGGCTCATCATAAGAAAGCTCCGCATAAATTTCATCAGAAAATACGAGCAGATTATGCTTCAAAGCTACAGATGCGATTCCTTCTAGCTCCTGCTTATTTAGGACCGTCCCTGTCGGATTATTAGGTGAACAAATAATAATTCCCTTTGTTTTTTCAGTAATTACTTCCTCGATTTGTTCCGGTTGAATTTTGAAATCATATTCAGGTAATGCCCGAACGGTCACTGCCTTTCCACCGGCAAGTTCAACGATTGGAACATAGGATACAAAGCATGGTTCCACAACAATAATTTCTTCACCCGGATTTAACGTAGCTCTTAATGCAATATCAAGTGCTTCAGAAGCACCAACCGTTACGATAATCTCATTCTCTGATGAGTAATGAACAGAAAAGCGCTGCTCCATATAAGCGGAAATTTCTTGACGCAATTCAAGCAAACCGGCATTAGGCGAATAGGCAGTAAAACCTTCCTCCAATGATAGAATACTCGCTTCACGATAATTCCAAGGTGTGACAAAATCAGGCTCTCCCACACCTAATGAAATAACATTTTCCATTTGTGAGGCGAGGTCGAAGAAACGTCGAATTCCAGATGGTTTAATCATTTTGACATTTTCAGATAAAAAATGGGACGGATTCATTAATTCAGATTTCATGGTTGTATAATCATCCTTCGATCTTTTTCATTTTCACCAAGTATAACACCATCGTGCTTAAACTTTTTTAAAATAAAATGTGTTGAAGTGGAAAGCACAGATTCAATAGTCGCTAGTTTATCTGAGACAAAACTTGCAACCTCTAGCATCGTTTTCCCTTCTACCTCGACAGACAGGTCGAATGCGCCACTCATTAAATAGACAGACTTAACTTGTGGAAAACGATAAATACGTTCGGCAACATCATCAAATCCAACGCCTCGCTTAGGCGTCACCTTAACATCAATCATCGCAGTCACCATTTCTTGCTCCGTCAATTTTGACCAATTAATTACGGAAATATAACTCGCAATAATATTCCTTTTTTCCAAATCCTTAATAATGTCGGTCACTTCAGCTTCCGATAAATTCACCATTTTTGCTAATGTATTTAAAGGGATTCGTGCATTATCTTCAATAATTTCTAAAATTCTTATGACTTTTTCATCCAAAGTGATTAATCCTCTCTATGTATTTAATATTCAAGCTAAAAAAAGCTATCGCACTTTATGACTTCTCCAGTTAAGGAGCATGGCGCATTTGCTTTCTTAGTATTATAGCAAAGAATAATTTGTTTTTAAGCAAGAATAATTTAGCCTTCGATATGTAAAATATTGAGCTAAAGTTAATAAATGGCAAGGATTGGATGATGAAACTTTAGTATGTAATAGCGGCTCCAACCCTCTTTTGTCCAAAAAGAGAAAACCATCTAATTATTTTTATATCTTTCCCAACTTTCATCATTATTAGTTCAATAGAACTATATCTCATCAAAAATATGAGTGAATTTGACATTTTTCGATTTTCCTAGTGTTTTAATATGTTAGAATAATCTTAAAATAAACATCATGGAATGGGGAGAGCAAATTGAAGAAAAGGGTTATCGTTACGGGCCTTTGTTTTGCTGCATTATCCACGATTACATTAGAAAAAACAGCTCAGGCAGCGGAGTCTCCAAGCCTACCTAATTCACAAAATACGGTTAAATTTGTAAATGTTGATTCAGGATCATCTTTAATAGTACGTAGCAAACCATCAATGAGCGCCACAGTTCTATCAAAATTGGCCAAAGGAAAAACCGTGACGGTGCTATCTGAATCTAAAGGTTGGTCAAAAATTAAAATAAACGGAAAAACAGGGTACGTAAGTAGTAAATATTTGGCGGCGAATACAAAAAAAATAGATTCAGTACAAAAACCACCTGTGAAAAAAGTAACTCCAGTGAAAACGATCACAAAGTATGTTGCTGTGGATGCAGGATCATTTTTAAATATGCGGAATAAATCGTCAACAAGTGGTTCAGTTATTGCCAAACTTGCCAAGGGAACAAAAGTTAGTGTCTTATCAGAATCCAAAGGCTGGTCAAAAATTACCGCCAACGGAAAAACTGGATATGTAAGCAGTGAATTTTTGATAATTAAAACGACGAAGCCAAATATTCCAGTAAAGCCTACAACTAAACCTGCCACACCTGTGAAAACTGTCACGAAATATGTAGAAGTTGATGCGGGTACGACCGTGAACATGCGAAGTAAAGCTTCTGCAAGTGCATCCATTGTCGCAAAGCTATCGAAAGGTACAAAAGTCGCTGTCTTATCAGAATCTAATGGCTGGTCGAAAATTACCTCAAATGGAAAAACAGGATTTGTAAGTAGCAAAAATTTAGTAACATCAAAGCCAATTGAAACTGTCCCGAAAACAAAGTATGTCAACATTGCATCGGTTTCCGGAATAAGCATGTATGTAAGCCCTTCAACAAATTCATCCGTTATTATCAATATCGCAAAAGGGGTCTCAGTACTTGTCTATTCAGAGTCTAATGGCTGGTCAAAAATTAAAGCATACGGTAAAACAGGCTACGTAAAATCAACTCTATTATCAGAAAAGAAACCAATTCCAGATAATAATCAAGGAAATCCAAATGATAATGCAGCCACTGGAACGATAAAATATGTTAATGTGGATTCGGGATCGAACCTAAATATGCGTTCATCCGCTTCTGTAAATGCGACTATTATTGCTAAATTAACTAGGGGAACGGCTGTCACATATTTTTCAGAAAGTAATGGTTGGGCAAAAGTTACTGCGAATGGGAAGACTGGTTATGTGAGTGCACAATTTTTAACAACAAAATTACAAGATTCAACGAATGATTCGAAAACAACCACCTATACTCAATACAATCTTACTTTAGATGATATGGTCATGATTCAAATGGCAGCGAATGCGCAAACAGATAATAAATACCGTACATATATTAGAGAAGATGCATTGAAAATGGATTCTGCTTCTAAACCGACGGTAGGAGTGGTGCAAGGTAGCGACTGGAACGTAAGAGGCGGAGCTGGGACGAATTTTTGGTCTGTCGGTCAAGTCGCTAAAGGGACAAGTCTTCCCATTATTTCATCTGTTAAAGGTTCAGACGGTTATACATGGTATGAAGTAAATTATAAAAAGACATGGGTTAATGCCAGCCCGGATGATGTTAAATACTATTTGGATCCAAGTAATTTCGTTAATGATCCAATTAAATCATTGCAATTTATTAATCTATCAAAATCAACTAATCTTCAAGCGACAGAAGTAAATGATCGAATTCTTTCGGGAAAAGGTATATTAAGTGGCAAAGCATATTCTTTTATCACTGCAGGGAACCAATTTGGAATCAATGAAATGTATTTAATCTCTCATGCTTTGTTAGAGACAGGAAATGGAAGTTCACAGCTAGCTAATGGTGTCCAAGTAAATGGAAAAACCGTCTATAATATGTACGGGATCGGAGCTTATGACACTGATCCGATTATTGGCGGTGCGAATTTTGCCTATAATGCAGGCTGGTTTACACCTGAACAAGCGATAATTGGCGGAGCACAGTTTATTGCTAATGGCTATATCAATGCCGGACAGAATACGCTATATAAAATGAGATGGAATCCTGCTGGCGCGAACTTAACTGGAAAAGCAACACACCAGTACGCAACTGATATTGGCTGGGCCGAGAAACAAATCGTCCAAATACACAATTTATATAGTTTAGTAAGTTCCTATTCTCTCATATTTGAAATTCCTGTCTATAAATAAGGAAGGGCAAGGAGTTAGCTCAACTATCTTTAATATATATAATTGGGTCAATTGTCCTAATTGTAGGAAAAAGGTCATATTTGTTTTCCTTTTGTAATGTTGTCATATAATTTAAAAGAAATGTAATCGTTGTGTTCTGTATATGGATAAATGTATATGTTAGGGTATGTACCATACTGTAAAAAAACATCAGGAGGTAGCACCCATGAAAAACATATTATTGAAATCCATTGTTGTAGCATGTGTAGCTACAACTGCTTTTATAGGTATACAAAACCGAACTGCCGAGGCGTTTACAGGACATCGAGCAGTAGATTCGGATCGTGCTTGGGATACTGAACAACAAAACAAAGAAACTACTTCAAATATAGATCAAGGACAAAAGAACAACCAAACTGAGGTTCAAATAAAAAAAATGGCACAAATACCTGATAAATCAAAGGTATTAGCAAAAAAGTCAGTTAAACAATTCATAAAAAAACGTGAAGAAAAAAATGGTGTTTCTATTTCTGCAAATGAGAAAGATTTATTAGCTCGTCTAGTAGAAGCAGAAGCAAAGGGTGAATCGTATAAAGGAAAAGTAGCAGTTGCCACTGTTGTTTTAAATCGCGTTGATTCGCCAGATTTCCCTAACACGATTACAAGTGTTATTAAACAAGTAGTGGGCCATAGTTATGCTTTCTCACCCGTTCAAAATGGAGAAATAAAAAAACCCGCATCATCCGAAACAAAAGAAGCAGTAAATCAAGCATTAACGAGAAAAAATCGATTACACGGATCAGTCTTTTTCTATAATCCTAAAATTGCCACAGATAAATGGATCCGATCACGTAAAGTAGTAACTACAATAGGAAATCATGTGTTTTTAAAATAATTTGGACGAGGGGGGCTAACTCCTTGTCCTTTTATTATGTGATAAAGGAATACTTGAGGGTGTAGCAGCACCATCCTTTCCCATATCCATCAATCGCTGAAATCCGTAATTCAAAAAGGAATATGAAAATGCCGTTAGAAAAAGATGAATTGGTTTAAACTTTTTTAATTTATAAAGACCACATTTGTCAAATAAGCAATTCAGTGGAAATGCTAATGTCATATCCATTAATAAATTAATGAGTGTATATAACCAAAACTTCCTGTAGGTTAAATGAAAAATCCATATATTTCCTACGAAAAAAGGACCAAAAATAAATGTTAGCGCATTATTTGCAGATGCTTTTGCTCCACCTTTCACCTTCCACCACTTTCGGGAAGTTCCCAAAAGATTTTCTACTAAAAGAATACATGCCGAAAAAAACGTGACAGGCAGAAATTTAATAAAAGATTTTTTCGGTAGAAAGATTGCCGAAATCCAAGAAGCGGCAACAAGACTTATGCGAATGATTGATACAAGCATATTCATCACTCCGTTAGTTTTTTTTAGTATGGATAAAACGGTAATCGTTTATTCATATTGAAACATAGTGTTTCCACATTCAAAAAAGTGCCTTGAGCATATCATTGGATAAATGTAGAAGTTAAACAGGGGAAAATATTGCAGAAAAAAATTCGTTTTAAATGTAAAGGAGTGGGAAAAGGATATTTATCACAGTAATAAAGGAGAGATAACATGCAAAACAATAATCGTTCTCGTTCAAATAAGCAGGAGCCACAACAAAATTATCTCGAACCTGATATTCAATCCGAAATGAGCCCACATCCAAAAATAGATAATAATAATGATAAGGGAAGTGGAAAATTAAAAGGAAAAGTTGCCATAATAACTGGTGGTGATAGTGGAATCGGCCAAGCTGTTGCTTTAGCGTTTGCAAAGGAGGGGGCTGATGTGGCGATTGTCTATTATGAGGCGCATAGTGATGCAGAAAAAACAAAACAACTTGTGGAAGAACAAGGTCAAAAATGTATCGCGATGGCAGGTGACGTTGGTGACGACCGGTTTTGTACGGAGGTCGTAGATCAAACCATTGAACAATTGGGTCGTCTAGACATCCTTGTAAACAATGCAGGAGAACAGCATGTTTGCGAGCGAATCGAAGATATAACAAATGAGCAGCTTGAACGAACTTTCAGAACGAATATTTTCTCTATGTTTTATTTAACAAAAGCCGCTATGAAACACTTAGGAGAAGGTAGTTCAATTATTAATACAACCTCAATTACTGCTTATAAGGGAAACCCGCTATTGCTCGATTATTCATCAACCAAAGGTGCAATCGTTTCATTCACTCGTTCATTATCCCAAAATCAAGAGATTGTAGACAAAGGAATTCGTGTCAATGGTGTTGCTCCGGGACCGATTTGGACACCTTTAATACCTGCAACTTTCCCAGAAGACAAATTGGAAAATTGGGGTAAAGGAAATCCAATGAAACGTCCGGGTCAGCCGAAGGAGTTGGCACCATCCTATGTATTTCTTGCTTCCGAAGATGCATCCTATATTTCAGGACAAGTGATTCATGTTAACGGCGGACAAGTGGTCAATGGTTAATCTAAGTAAGGAGCTTCGAAATACTAAGTGACAGCCATTATATTTTTGTATATAGGTTGTTTCTATGTTATTTGAAAATTGGAATACTATTCACCCAAAACTACTTTATCCTTAAATTATGGGAGAATTTAGCACTGTTATTCTCCCATAATTAATCATTAAATAATATATGGAGCATAGAGTACACTTAATCATCCAAAATCAATGGAATGGCCAAAAGTGGGGGATAAAAAACCACAAAAACGTATTAATCATCGTATTTTTCCACGAAATTGAAAGGAGCAGCCACTTTAAATGAGTGAACTGCTCCCTTAAAAATATTTACTTAGAAAAAGTATCCTTTATTTTCCCAACCTTTTCTTGTACTTTCCCTTTTCCTTTGTCGAATTCTCCTTGCGCTACTTTTCCGTCATCACTTGTCACTTTCCCCCAGGCTTTTTCAATTTCTCCTTTAGCCTGATTTAGTTTCCCTTTTACTTGATCGTCTTTTCCACTCATATGAACAACTCCTATTTTTTATTTAATTGATTAATGTTTTATTACCCGATGAATAAATGTTTAAACAACATATTTAACTATCCGAACGAATGCAAAAGGATTATAATTAGAATAAAAGTTTATTAGAGAAAGCAGGGTAATTACTAAATGGGGAAGAAGAGAAGATTCGGAATTCGTGCGAAAATCGTAACTGGTAATCTCATCGTTGTTCTGTGTCTAATTGCTTCAATTATTTTGGTGAACAATCATGTTTCATCCCTCCAGAAAGAAAGAAATTATATTATCAATCACGATATTACTGTACATGATTTTACCAATCGAATTGAAAAGCGGTTATTAGATATGGAAACAAGCCAGCGTGGTTATATTATTTCGGGTAATGAAGATTATCTTAAACCATATCAAGAGGCTGAATCCAAATGGGAAGACGAATATAGCCAATTATATGCGCTGTTGTCTGATAATCCAAAACAACAAACAAAGTTGAAAACTATTAAAACGAAAATTAATCATTGGATTCGTACGGCAGGGGATCCGACGATAAAGTTAAAAAAAGAAAACAAGACGAAAGAACTTAATCAATTTTTTTCATCCGGGAATGGACATAAAGATATGGATGAAATCCGAACACAATTTGATACATTTCGTAATACAGAAAAAAGTTTAACGAATAATCGAGCAGAGAAACTAGACAAACAAAATGCAATATTATCGCTTGGTTTATTCGGCCTAATCATTCTGCTTACAGTTATCGCTCTTGGAGCAGCAATTATGGTTTCTAAATCTATTATTAACACTGTTAATGAAGTAGTCCATACAATTAAACAGATGGCAACGACAAAAGGAAATATTGAAAAGCGGATAAATGTGAAAACAAATGATGAAATTAAAGATCTAAGTGACGCAACGAATTCTTTAGTGGATGTGCTGAGCCAACGGAATTGGCTGCAAAGGAAAATTGCTGATATTGTGAAAATGTATCAAGGTGTTTCCTCTTTAAATGTCCTTAACGAGAAATTTGTTGCCGGAATGACGAAGGTTACTGATGCTTCATTCGGTGCACTTTATCTCCGTGAAGAAAAAGGAGAAGATGTTCGTTTTATAAAAAAAGCGGTTTACGCAGACCCACATGAGGAAATAGGAAGAGAAAGCTTTGCTTTAGGGCAAGGTATTATTGGTCAATGTGCTGCAGAAAAAGAAGTGAAGGTGATCAATCAGATACCTGGAAACTATCGATTCATTACTTCTGCATTAGGTGACATTGAACCACGAAGTATTTTAATTGCGCCGATTACGTTCGAAGGGAAAACAATAGCTGTATTAGAGTTAGCTAGCCTTCATGAATTTACGTCTATCCAGCAAAATCTTGTTGACGAAGTATTAAGTACATTTGGTCTAACCATGCATAGTGTGATGGGCAGAATGGAAATTGAAAGATTGCTAAAAGAATCGCAGGCAATGACAGAAGAGCTTCAGGCCCAATCAGAAGAGCTGCAAACGCAGTCGGAAGAACTCAATATGCAGTCTGAAGAACTGCGGATGATCAATGAACAATTAGAAGAACGAACAGAAGAGGCGGAAGAAAGAACAAGAGAATTAGAAGTAGCGAAAGAAGAATTAGAGGCAAAAGCTAGACAGCTTACGCTTAGCTCGAAATATAAATCTGAATTCATGGCTAACATGTCTCATGAATTGCGCACGCCATTAAATAGTATTTTGATCCTCTCAGAAATGCTTGCTGAAAACAGTGATAATAATCTTTCAGAAGAGAATGCTGAATTTGCTCGAGTGATTCATACATCAGGAAAAGATTTACTTGCCTTAATTAATGATGTTCTTGATTTATCAAAGGTAGAAGCCGGGAAGCTTGATATGGTGTTTGCTGAAATGAATATGAGTGAACTGCCATCCCATCTTGAACGAAACTTTTCACATATTGCCAAACAAAAAGAACTTGATTTTCACATCTTAATCGATGAAAACGTGCCAAATATTTTTTATACAGACGAAAAACGGTTTCAACAAATCATTAAAAATCTGTTATCGAATGCATTTAAATTTACGACAACCGGATCAATATCCGTCGCCATTCGACCTGTAGAAGAAGCTGTTGTTTCTAGGTGGCTAAGGATCGAAGGGGCCGAATATTGGGTAGAAATTACGGTTAAAGACACAGGCATTGGTATTCCAAAAGATAAACAAGCCCTTGTGTTTGAAGCGTTTCAACAAGCAGATGGCGCAACTGTCAGAAAATATGGTGGAACAGGTCTTGGGTTATCGATTTCCCGTGAATTTGCACAATTGCTTGGAGGGAAAATTTCGCTACAAAGTGAAGAAGGTGTAGGAAGTGTATTTAAACTATATCTTCCAAGCCTGCCGAATGGATTACAAATGATAGATACTATTGAAGAATCAGCGGAAATTGCCGCAACTAGTCTTCAAGAAAGTGTGATGATTCTTGAAGAAGAAGAGACATTTATGTTAGAAAATGAATTACCTTCAAGAGATCAAAAGAGTGTGTTTAGCGGGAAGAATGTGTTAATTGTTGATGATGATAATCGGAATATCTTTGCATTAAAAACGGCACTGAAAAAAGAAGGAATGAACATCATCACAGCAAATGATGGGGTAGAATGTCTCGAGATTATGAAAGAAAAAAGTGACTTTGATATTATTCTGATGGATATTATGATGCCGGGCATGGATGGGTACGATACGATGCGGCGTATCCGTGAGGACGAAGCATATGAATCATTACCAATTATCGCTTTAACGGCGAAAGCAATGAGAGATGACCGTGAAAAATGCTTAGAAGCCGGGGCTTCAGATTACATTAGTAAGCCACTGGAACTTGAGCAACTTTTCTCAGTGATGAGGGTCTGGCTAACAAGATAGGTGGATTGGACAAAAATGTTTATAGATGAAAATGAGATTGATCATACAACAAATATGGAGATAGAGTTGCTATTAGAAGGAATGTACCGGTTGTCGGGATATGATTTTCGCAACTATATGAGGTCATCCATTTGGCGTCGCATTCAAAATAGAATGAGGATTGAAAGGGTTGCGACAATCACCGGTTTACTTGATAAAGCAATACATGAACCGGGGTTTATTGATATATTGTTAAATGATTTTTCGATTAATGTAACAGAGATGTTTCGTGATCCACATTTTTTCTATTCATTTCGAAAAAAAGTTGTACCGTTATTAAGAGACCTTCCTGAAATTAGAATATGGCATGCGGGGTGTGCAACTGGGGAAGAAGTATTTTCCATGGCCATTCTAATGGATGAGGAAGGACTCGGAGAAAAGACAAAAATTTATGCGACGGATATGAATGAACAGGTTTTGGAGAAAGCAAAATGCGGAATTTTTCCTTTGAGCAAGATGCAAGTGTACACGAAGAATTATATGCAGGCTGGCGGTACACATGCATTTTCGGAATATTATACAGCGGATTTTAAGCAAGCTAATTTCAATGCGTCATTAAAGAAAAATATTATCTTTTTTCAGCATAATCTTGTGACTGACCAATCATTTAATGAATTTCATGTAATAATTTGCCGAAATGTACTCATTTACTTTAATGCTGAACTTCAAAATCAAGTTCATGAATTATTTTATGAAAGCTTATGTCCAAACGGATTTCTAGGACTCGGTGATAATGAATCACTACGTTTTGCTACTCGAACATCTTCCTATGGAGAGTTTGATAATGCTGAACGAATCTATCGGAAACTATAACTTTGAGAAGTAATATTCATAGGAAAAGGCTAGGGATTTCATTTTCCCTAGCCTTTTTTCGCGTTTGTCAGAAAAATAATGACTGACGACTTAACGTATAATTTTTATAAAAGATCCATTTTATCTTTGTCTATTCCGCTTTTATCATTAATATACACATATCATCTGGCTGATTCGTATGCTTCTCTTCGGGAAGTACCATATGTATAGGTGATTCGTTCATTTCCCATTTTTGTTCTGTAAGTGCCTTCATTTTGTTGATAATCTTTTCTTCATGAGGAATATTTGCATCAATTACCCCATCAGTATACAGCAAAATCTGAATACTTTTTTCATATTGAATGGTAGATTTTTTGACGTCAAATTCCTCAAATAAACCGACAGGACAGCACCCTCGCTCAAGGGAGTGAAAGTCTTTTTCGTCAATATAAGCATAACCTGGCGGATGCCCCGCATTAACATATTCAACTGTTTTGTTTTCCGTATCAATAACAAGGTAAATGGCTGTAAAATAGTAATTCATTACGTTTTTGGGATTATAAAGATGTGTCATATAACGATTTAAATCCCTAATCACATGTTCTGGATCTACAAGGCGTGCTACTGATTCTCGTAATACGGAAGATATGAACATGCAAACGAGCGATGCAGATAAACCATGTCCCATCATATCAAACAAAATAACGGCATATCGATGATCATCAATCTTATACCAGTAATACATATCTCCTGCCAATTTAAATGATGGAAGATGTGAAACTTGTATCTGAATTTTATTCTCTTTCATTGGAGGATTTAGCAAACTTCTTTGTACTTGTGTAGCTAAGTCCAATTCATTACGGAGTTTTTCATCTTGTTGTTTATGCCAATCTTTTTCATATTTTAAGCGAAGGGCTACACGAATGCGGGCGAGCAGCTCTGTTTTATTAATAGGCTTTGTAATATAATCTGTACCGCCTACATCAAGTGCCTCGGCTAACTTATTCGTATCATCGATGGCAGTAATAAAGATAATTGGAATATCTTTAAGAACATCTACTTGTTGAATTCGTTGGCAAGCTTCAATACCATCAATTTCCGGCATCATAATATCAAGTAGGATTAAATCAACTGACTCGTATTTAGGATTAAGAGAATCGAGCTGAAGATAATCAAAAAGTTCGATTGCTGATTTAAGAGAAATACAATTTGAATAACCGGCACTTTTTAGTATTTTTTCAATTACAAAAAGATTAACTGGATTATCATCTACTAGAAGAATTGTCATGCTATTTGCTACCCCTTTATATTTCAACCTATTAATATATTATACTCCAACAATACACATAACGGTATTTTTACAACCATAACCTAATAATATAATCCATTTAGACTACAGAAGTGCCACACAAGTACCTGGCACCAATTATGCAAAATTTGAATAAATATTCCAAAAATGCATAAATGGTGCCTGGCACCTTTTTGAAAAGGGTCGAAAGTTATCAGAATTTATAATAAATGGTCGAAATATTTAAAATATTTACTCTTTAGGTATAAGGTTGTATCATATATAATTTTAAGTATTAAGAAAATTGCTAGGGGGAAAAAGGATGAAGAAAAAGACATTGAAAGCTACTCTCTTTTCACTGGTTATTGGACTACTAATGCTTGTTTCAGCTTGTGGAGCAACTGAAAAAGCAACGAGTGGTGGAACTGATTCGAAGGAGAAACAGAAATTAAGAGTTGTAACAGACGCGGCTTATGCTCCGATGGAATCAATGGATGGGGATAAAATCGTAGGTTTCGATGTAGATGTTTTGGATGCGGTTTTGAAAGAGGCCGGGTATGATTATGAGCTTGTGCATGTAGGATGGGACCCATTATTTGTCGAGCTTAAAAGTAAAAGAGCTGATATTGGAATTTCATCGATCACCATTGATGAAGACCGAAAACAAACCTATGATTTCTCTGTACCATACTTTGAATCTATTAATAAAATCCTCGTCCCCGAAGATAGCGGCATTCAAAGTGGCGCTGATTTAAAAGGGAAAACAATTGCCGTGCAAAACGGAACAACAGGTCAAGCGGTTGCGGAAGGTATTCTTGGAAAAAACAATAAGGATATTAAGAAATTTGAAAACAATGTTTTAGCAATTATGGAGCTATTAAAAGGCGGAGCTGATGCTGTCGTGGCTGATAATGCAGTTGTCGAAGAATATGTAAAAAACAATCCAAACAAAAAACTAAAAGTAGTAACCGATTCTTCATTTCCATCCGAATTTTACGGAATGATGCTCCCGAAAGGAAGCAAAATTAAAGAAGATATTGATAAAGCGATTAAGAAAGTTGTCGAAAATGGAACATATGCAAACATGTATAAAAAAGTATTTGGTTCCGAGCCTGATCTTAAAGAACTTGAGAAACAGTATTAAGCTATTTTTTTCAAAAACAGCCACATGAAAAATTGCGTTACACTTACGCAATTTTTCATGCCCAGTCCAGTAAAGGAGATGTCGCATGGATTTTCGTTTTGATCTAATAGCCGATTATTTACCACTATTTTTACGAGGAACACTTATTACAATCGAAGTTTCTGTTTTAGGCATTTTATTTGGAACCATCCTCGGTCTATTTATCGGCCTCGGAAAAATGACGAAGAAAAAATATATTAGACTACCATTTGTTTGGTATATTAACTTTTTCCGTGGCACGCCATTATTTTTGCAAATCCTTCTTGTACATTTTGGTGTCATTCCAGCGTTTATCAATGATACGAACGCATTTATTGCATTAGTTACTGCTTTATCGTTGAATTCTGCCGCCTATATAGCGGAAATATTCCGTGCTGGCATTCAATCGATTGATAGGGGACAAATGGAGGCAGCACGATCATTAGGTATGAATCATAAACAAGCGATGCGCAATGTTATTTTACCCCAAGCGTTTAAGCGGATGATCCCACCCCTTGGCAATGAATTTGTAGTGTTAATTAAAGATTCTTCACTAGGAGCCATCATCGCAGCTCCGGAATTGATGTATTGGGGACGCGCGATGCAAGGGCAATATTATCGTCCGTGGGAACCATATCTGACAACAGCACTCATTTACTTAATTTTAACCTTGACCCTATCCTATGTATTGGAATATGTTGAACGGAAGGTGAAAACGGAATGATTGTCGTAAAGAATTTAAAAAAATCCTTTGGTAAAAATGAAGTACTTAAAAATATTAGTGTTGACGTAAAACCACAGGAAGTCATTGTTGTTATCGGTCCATCTGGTTCAGGGAAATCAACTTTCTTAAGATGTCTAAACTTACTTGAGACGATCACGGATGGTAACGTTTCCATAGAAGGAGTCGATCTAACCGATAAAAAAACTGATATTAATCTCATTCGAACGGAAGTTGGAATGGTCTTCCAGCAATTCAATTTGTTTCCACATAAATCAGTGATTGAAAATATTATGATGGCACCAATAAAGGTAAGAAAAAAGAGCAAGGAAGAGGCTCGGCAAAAAGGGATGGAACTCCTTAAAAAAGTTGGTCTCGCTGATAAAGCGGAAAGCTATCCCGACTCCTTGTCCGGAGGTCAAAAACAACGTGTCGCCATCGCCCGTGCTTTAGCGATGGAACCGAAGATTATGTTGTTTGATGAGCCAACCTCCGCCCTTGACCCGGAAATGGTTGGTGAAGTATTAGAAGTCATGAAGCAGCTTGCGAAGGAAGGGATGACAATGGTTGTCGTCACCCATGAAATGGGATTTGCGCGTGAAGTGGGCGATCGGGTATTGTTTATGGACGGCGGCTATATCGTTGAGGAAAATATACCCTCTCAATTATTTGATCATCCGCAAAACGAAAGAACAAAAGTATTTTTGAGTAAAGTGTTATGAGAAGACCAAATCGCCTGATTTGGTCTTTCTTTATACACCAAATATCAACCAAAATAATCATGTAACTGTTATAATTTGAATATTTTATATTGTTTTACCATTGTAACTGTAATAAAATGTTTAAAGGTTAAATGAAAGGATTTTAACTACTAAGGGGGTTTTTTATTTGAAGTGTCCAAATTGTCATCATGAAAATGAAGGAGGGAATTTTTGCGAAAATTGTGGAACAAGGTTATCAGAACAAGCAGGAAATGAAGTTGCAGCATCATCTACTCATCCAGTTCATCCTCCATCTGAAAAAGCCCAATCCAATCAATATGTTGAAGCAACGAAGAAAATTTCCAAGCAATATTTTCAATATTTTATTCAAGTATTAAAGAAACCATATGCCAATAGTCACTCTGTCGGTGAGGAACATTTCGTTAATGGAATAATTACGATTATTTTATACGGCCTTTTTATTCCCTTTACCCTTTATTTTGGCGTAAAAAGTATCTTTTCCGGGATCAATCGTCTTGGTTCATTATTTGGTGCTAATGTAAATGCAGGCCCGCCATTTGCGGAAACTGTAATTTTACCGTTTTTCGGGTACATCGTCCTAACTGTTTTAGTGATCACTTTTACCTTTGCTGCAATTAGATTAGGAAAGGTGCAAGTAGGATACAAGGAAGTATTGGCGCGTTTCAGCTCATTTTTAATCCCGTTCGTTGCAATTTTACTTATCGGATTAATATTCGCAATCATAAAAATAAAATTTTTCCTAGCAATATTTTTATTAGGATTTTTCGGTTCAATTCTTATGATTCCACCATTAGTCATTGCCAGTTATAAAAAAGAAAACCATGATGGATTAGATGTTATTTTCGGCTCTTTGATTATCTACGTATTAACGTACGTATCCATTTTAATCATGGGTGATTTACTATTTAATGCGCTGAAAGTTGCTTTTAATAGTATGTTCGGTGGTTTTTTAGGATTATAGAATTAAGCAAAATAAGCTACCCCAAGGTGGGTAGCTTATTCTTTAAGATGATTTAAATGTGACATGCTTTTAATAATCGATACCGTCTGGGTATACGTTTCTTTTCTTGCAGGATCCTGCAGTAAGTGAGTAGTCATTCTATCGATTAAAAAAAGTGCGCTTAAATCAAGACCGGGGGAGAATATCCCATTTCTAATCGGATGAATCGTCCATAAAACTTCATGAGAAAGTGCTGTTAAGGGGGTGTCACCATATGCGGTGAACGAAACAATTTTCACACCATTTTCCTTTGCCTTCTCAATCGACATAAGTAGGTCTCTCGTTTGTCCAGAACGAGAAAATGTAAGAAGAAGATCGCCTTCCTTTAACAAAGCACTTCTAATCACCATAAGATGCGGGTCAGTAACAGCTTCAGAACTAAAACCCATCCGGCTTAAACGATAGTTTAATTCCTGTGAGGCAAGTCCCGAACTGCCTAAGCCATAAATGAAAATTCGATTTGCCTCTTGTATCATTGTTAGAACACGAATAAAGGATTTTTTTTCTGATAGTGCCCGAATATCATTAAACATGTCCCGATATTGTTGCTGTAAGGCTTCATCAATATCATCGCTTTTTTCTGTATCGGTTTGTCGAGCTAATTTTAATTTTAACTCGACAAAGTTGCGACACGAAACTTTTTTTGCAAATCTAGTAATAGAGGCTACTGAAACGCCTGTCTTCGATGCAATCTCCTTAATATGGCTTTGTGAAGCTTCATCAGGTGACGAAAGTAAATAATCTGCAATTTGTCGTTCTTTATCAGAAAAGGAAGAGTACCTTGACTGAATGTCCCTTAATAATGAGGTCACAAAGAGCTCCTTTCTCCTTCGGAAACAGTGCTATCCCTTTTGAATCTTCTCAACAAAACGAGCAGTAATTTGTTGTGGTCTAGATATAGCACCGCCAACTACAACTGAATGCGCCCCAAGGTCTAACACCTGTTTAGCCATTTCAGGTGTTATGACATTTCCTTCTGCGATAACAGGAATAGAAACGGATTGAAGGACTTTTTTCAAAAAGTAAAACTCATTATCAAATAGTTTACTACCTTTTGTATCATTTGTGTATCCAAAAAGAGTAGTAGAAATACAATCAAAACCGATTGTTTCAGCATTAATTGCCTCTTTAACTGTTGAGATATCAGCCATTAATTGTACATTTGGCGCTTTTTCTTTGATATAGGATACTAACTCTTCTAATGTTTCCCCATTTGGCCGAACACGTAATGTAGCATCAAGAGCGATCATTTCACACTTACTTTCAATTAATAGATCCGATTCACGCTTTGTAGCAGTAATAAACACATCACTATTAGGATAATCTTGTTTAACGATTCCGATGACAGGTAGATCAATTTCCTGTTTTATTGCGATAATATCTTCTTTGGAATTGGCACGTATCCCACAAGCGCCGCCTTGTTTAGCAGCTAAAGCCATTTTTGCCATAATAAATGGGCTATGAAGTGGTTCATCTGGAAGCGCTTGACAAGAAGTAACAAGCCCTTTTTTTATGGTTTCTAACATTATTATTCGCCTACCATTTCTTCTATTTCGTTTTTAATAATTGTCACATCTGGACCATAGATTACTTGAATCCCTTTACCTTTTGAGATAACCCCTCTTGCACCTGTTTTCTTCAATAAGTCTTCATTTACAACAGTTTCATTTTTGACCGTTACACGTAATCGAGTAGCACAGCAATCAACATTATCTAAGTTTTCTAATCCACCCAATGCATCAACAATGACTTGGGCACGTTCGCTTTTATTATTGATTGATACAGCTGCTTCTCCCTCTTCTTCACGACCAGGTGTTTTAAAATTGAATTTTTTAATAAGGAAGCTGAAGGAAAAGAAGTATAGGAAGAACCAAATGATTCCAACGACGGGAACAAGTACCCAATTTGTTTTTGCATTACCTTGTAAAATACCGAATAAAATAAAATCAATAAAACCACCGGAGAATGTTTGACCAATCGTAATATGAAGAATATGAGCCATCATAAACGCTAAGCCATCGAAAAAAGCATGTAAAACATATAGAACTGGTGCAACAAACAAGAATGAAAATTCAAGTGGCTCCGTTATTCCTGTTAAGAAAGAAGTTAAGGCAGCTGACCCCATTAATCCTGCCACAATTTTTTTATTTTTAGGCTTCGCTGTTCGGTAAATTGCATAAGCTGCACCCAGTAATCCGAACATCATCGTGATGAAACGACCAGACATGAAACGAGAAGTTCCAACGTAGAATTCTTTTGTATCTGGATCTGCAAGCTGAGCAAAGAAAATTCGTTGTGTCCCTTCAACTAAATGACCATCCACGACAAGTGAACCGCCAAGGCTTGTTGTCCAAAAAGGCATATAAAAAATATGATGAAGTCCAAAAGGTCCAAGTAAACGAAGGACAAAGCCGTATATGAAGGTTCCTATATAACTAGTTGCTTCAACTAAACCACCCATTTTGAAAATTCCACTTTGAATAAATGGCCATACAATAAACATTACAACACCGAGAATAATTGCCGCAAAAGATGAAATGATCGGTACAAAACGTGAACCACTAAAGAAACCTAGGAATGGTGGTAATTGAGTTTTGTTGTAGCGATTGTGCAGCCATGACGCTAAAATTCCAACAACTACCCCGCCGAATACACCTGTTTCTAATGATTGAATCCCAAGTACCATGCCTTGCCCAGCGGCAGCGGGATTGTCTACATTCATTTTTCCTGTAATTGTAAGTAAGGCAGACATCGTCGCATTCATAACTAAAAATGCTAGAACTCCAGCTAAACCGGCAGTTCCTTTATCCGACTTCGCTAATCCGACAGCAAGACCTACTGCAAACAATAATGCAAGATTAGCAAAGACAATATTGCCCGCACTCGACATAATCGTGAAAATGCCCTGTAACCAAGATACATCCAAAAAAGGATAGGCTTTGATCGTATTAGGATTGGATAATGCACCACCAATACCTAAAAGAAGACCCGCTGCTGGTAAAACAGCTATCGGCAACATGAACGATTTTCCGAATTGCTGTGCTTTCTCAAAGAAACTATTCATCATTTTACCCCCAAACATGAAAATTATTTACATGTTTAGTATAAAGTATTACAATAAAAAAAATCAACAAAAAAATAAGCGTTTTCATAACTTGTTAAAGGTAACCAAAAAATAGTGAAAAAGCGTTATCATTTGGAATGGAGCATTTAAGTATGTTACGTTTTTTCTATGATAAAAAAGAAGGAGAAATGAAAAATGTTTAAATCATTATTTAAAAAAGAAAATAAGTCCATTACATTAACTGCACCATTTAATGGGAAGGCAGTTTCAATAGAAGAGGTACCAGATCAAGTATTTTCTGAAAAAATGATGGGGGACGGCATGGCAATTATTCCGAGCGATGGCACATTAGTCTCACCAATTGATGGTGAAGTGGTAGATGTATTTCCTACAAAGCATGCGATTACTCTTCGCTCTAAAGAAGGAGTCGAATTATTAATACACATGGGACTGGAAACAGTAAACCTTAAAGGTGAGGGTTTTGATATCCTTATTACAGGAGGAGCGAAAATCAGCAAAGGAGATTCCCTTGCAAAATTTGATATTGAAAAAGTTAAAGAGTTAGGATACAAAGTGATTACACCGATCGTTCTTTTAAATGGTGACGATTTTGAAATTCAACAACGGATATCAAATGAAAAAACAGTCGATTACAAAGATGTAATTATGGAGATAAGGAAAAAAGCTTAACTGCCAGCAATCACTTAACTTTTATTAAAATGTGTGATTTGATTGCTCACCGTATAAAAGATATAGTGGTAGGTGAGTGAAAGGCAGAAAGGAAGAGTAAATTGTCAAACCAACTACAGAAGCGTGATATTCGTTTAATTGCTTTAGATATGGATGGGACATTACTGAACAGTAAAGAGGAAATTTCTGAAGAAAATAAGCGGGTCATTGCTAGAGCGAAAGAACTTGGAATTCATATAGTACTAAGTACTGGTCGTAATTTTGCAACCGTACATGAATTTGCCGAGGAATTAGAGTTAAATTCCTTCTTAGTCACCGTAAATGGAGGGGAAATTTGGGATTCTTCCGGTAATTTATTGGAGAGGAACTTGTTGCAAGTCGAACAAATCAAAATGATGTGGGATTTAAAAAATCTTCACAATACGAAATTTTGGGCTATCACCGTTGACAAAATCTATCGAAATGAGTTTCCAGACGAAAAAACCATTGCTAGTTATGAATGGTTGAAGTTTGGCTTTGATGTAGAAGATGATAACGCAAGAAAAATCATCATGGATGAATTGGAAAAGAATAAGCTACAAGTAACAAACTCTAGTCCGACTAATCTAGAAGTAAACCCATATGGGATCAGCAAAGCAAAAGCACTCGAAAAAGTATGTGAACGGATTGGAATCACAATGGAAAATGTCCTGTCGATGGGCGACAGCATGAACGATATCGCAATGATTACAAGTGCTGGAATAGGCGTAGCAATGGGAAATGCGCAGGAAATAGTAAAAGAAGCTGCCGACTGGATTACAGATACGAATGATAACGATGGGGTGGCAAAGGCTATTCAACGGTGGGTTCTATAGCGAAAGTTTAGAATACCGGTAAATAAGAAATCCCCTAATTTTGGAATAGTAGAGTTAACTAAAAACTATATTCTAAAAAGGGGATTTTCTATACGGCTAAGACTTTTTTCCATTCATTTAGAATGCAACAGAAAGGAAAGCAATCTGAGCACATAATTCACTTAAATTCCTTATTATCTAATACAATTACTTTGTCTTTCTGTTGTTTTCCAGTTTGTTTTGTATGTTCGACCAAACGAATAATATCCTTCGTGCAAATTTTTGCCCCTGCAACTAATAATGGAACACCTAAGAAATCAATTTTTAGTCCTCTAGAAAGAAATCCTCCGATTGACATGGGAAAGGGAACGGTAGGAGAGGTGTTTGAAAAAATGATCTTTTCTTCTCCGTTATATCTTTCTTGTAGGAGAAGTCCCAGTTCTTTCATTGCAGGTACTACAAATTTTTGATTTCTTCTACCCACTGTATAGACTGGATTTTTATCCTCATCTATACCGTGAAAAATCAATTTGCCGAAATCAGAAGAAGTTAATTTATTGAAGTAGGGGATAGCTAGTATTTCTTCCTTTGTTAGCTCACGATCTGTGGGCAGCATTTTTAAATGAAAGGCTGCCGCCATAGACGTCGTATGGGTTCCGCCGTAATCATTATAAATATAGATCACCATATCAACCTTCTTTATTATTTCTGTTATTAATTACTATCCCCACTAAGTGTTATTTAATTCTTAATCATTGATGGCTAACAAAAATTTTTCACACGATTTTTCTCAATATACATTTCTTTATCTGCACAGTGGATCATTTCTTCTAATGAAAGCTGGATTCCTGAATGATAGTGGAATAACCCATGGCTTACTGATAATTGATACGGTTTGGAAGCTTTTATATTTATTTCATACATTTTCTGATGTATTTGTTTCCAATAGTCTTCAGCATGATC
This sequence comes from Heyndrickxia vini, assembly GCF_016772275.1. Lineage (NCBI taxonomy): Bacteria > Bacillati > Bacillota > Bacilli > Caryophanales > Bacillaceae > Heyndrickxia > Heyndrickxia vini. The sequence continues at coordinate 850,342 of NZ_CP065425.1, forward strand.
CAGCGACTTTTCAAAAAAGACGATTATGAATTCATCGCCACCATAACGGAAAAGAAGATCCTTTTCATCTAGTTGTTGATTGATGATTTGACAAATTGTATTGACTAGTTCATCACCTTCTTGATGTCCAAACTGATCATTAACGATTTTTAAATTATTAACATCGACAAAACAGATGACGAATTCCTGATGATTCATTTTTGCCATTTGGTAACGATTTTCTAATAATTCCATTCCACGTCTTCGATTAAATGCACCAGTTAACATATCGAATGATGCGTGTCTCAAGAGTTCTTCTTCTTTTCTCTTAACATCCGTTATATCAGTCAATCCGGCCAATATGCATTGTTTATCCATATAGTCAATCAACTTGTAATTGACGAGGACCCATCTAGATGAGCCATCTTGATTTTCTAGCTCTAGTGTATAATTTTCCGCACTTCCATCCTTTTTCAATCTCTCGATAATAGTAGATCTTTCTTCTTTATTTTTATAAAATGTATTCAAATTTGGCAGTATTTTCTCGGTCGAAAGATAAAAGAAATCAATTGCTTTTTGATTAATCAATAAAATTTCTCCTGTTTCAAGACTGCTAAGGGTTTGGGGAAAAGGATTGACTTCAAATAAGTTTCGTAGATTTTCTTCACTTTGTTTTATTTTTATATTGCTTTCAAATTCCTTTTTTCGATACATATAAAAGACTAAGTTAAGGATAAATGCAAAGGTAGCGGTTCCGGTCGTATTAATTTGTTTTGAAACGAGATCAAAGCGATTGCCAACATCCATAGAAGATAAGCCGAGAAGAAAACCTATATGTATGATGCAAAGAATCATGAAGAAATGCTTTGGTCGAATAGGGAAGATTACTGCGGCACAAATAAGAACGATCAAATATGTGCTAGTGTTTCCATTCAAAAGTTGACTATTAATCGATGCCACGGCACCACCTAAAATATAACCAAAAATATAAATATTAATAATGGAAGTTGACCATTTTGTGTTGTCTTTAATGCTAGATAGTTTTCGATAAATCAATAAGTAGACAATTGAAATGGTAAAGCATAGTAAGTGGATGCTCGTTAAAATATACCGATATCGAGTATTAGGAATCCCTTCTAGTAAGAAAATATCAATATAAAAGAAGTAAAGTGTCAAAAAGAACAAGATAATAGAAGCTATTTTGATTCTACTAAGAATCAGTAGATTATTAGACCTGTGAAATTCATTGTTTTTTGTATATTGTCGATTGGTAATAATAGATGAAAAAAAAGATGACATTTTCAACAAATGGATTCAATCCTTTTTACTTAATCATATTTTCAAAATAAGTATATTGGACTAGTTTTGGAATTGCAATGATGGACTATTGCAGATTATGAAATTGATCATTTAACTTTTTAGAAGTAGACGCTAATAACTGTCTGCCTCCTTTAAGAAAAGATGTGCAGGATTTTTGGATTAACCGAAACTGTGAAATGGTACCAAATTAGAAATGATTAAAATGCCGAGCAATCTCCTTGCTCGGTAATTTTATGCAGTAAATATTTGTACCGGAAGGTTATCCACAGTAATCAACAGGTGATTCACAACTTATTAACAGTGTTATCCACATTATCCACTTCTTCATCTTCTGAATCATGCTCGTTTAAATAATCATTTTCCTTTGTCGCAAAATTAACTGAAAGAAGACTCATATCCGGATCTATTCCATACATTTTTTTTATTAATGCCTCTTCTTGTTTATCATGTTCATATGGGTTTAGCGTCATAATCATTTCCACTTCCTTAGATAATTTGTAAATTAGAATTTACAAATTGAAAAATTTTATCCACAGAAAAAAATGTATAGGAATTGAATTCTATCTAAAAAAGGATAATACTGTATATAAGTTATTAATATTTATAAAAAAAAGGGGAGACTAATGGGAAATCAAAAACTAACACCTAAGGAATTGGATAATCGGATTAAAGAGAATAAAGATGTATTCATTTTAGATGTTCGGTCTGAAGATAAATTTAATGACTATCATCTTGAACATGCGGTGAATGTTCCTAAAACGGCCATTTTTGAAATGGAGGAAGCAAACACTAGTTATGACATCTCTCTTCCGAAGGATAAAGAGATCATTATTGCTTGCACAACTGGAAATTCGGCAACAAAATGTGCAAACATTTTAGCAAAGCATGATTTTAATGTTACGGTTTTAGAAGGCGGTTTAACTGCATGGAAAGAGTACACGAAATCGAAATAAACACATGAAATAAGTTAAAGGGGGATTCATCATCTGAATCTCCCCTTAACTTTTTTAAAAGTAAATTCCCCCATCTTTTTATCCCCTGCTAAAATTCCTGTCTTTTTGTATAATCGTTCTTCATGTAAAAGGATATAAAACAATATCGTAAAAAATAGTACCTGGACACTAAGTTCAGGTACTATTTTTACATTTGGTGGTGTCCTTTGTTGATGTTTCGGACTGTATGGGCAGTTTCTTCCAATATGTAGATGACAGGGATTTGGGTGGTGATGTTAGCTTCACCTAGGAAAACTTCTGTAACATAATATGCGATGTTGATATCGGACAATTTTGCTAATGTGCAGTTTTTACTGTTGGTAATGCTAATGATTTTGCTTCCTTCGCCTTTTAAAAGATTGGCTAACCTTAATGTGAAATCCGTTTCACCTGAAACAGATAAGATGATTGAGGCACTGTCCCTAAGTTCCTTGCTATTTATCGGGTAGAAAGGGTCCTTAATAAAAGATGCGAACTTTCCTAAACTAGAAAAATATCTAGCACCAAATTCAGCAAGAATACCTGAGCTCCCCGTACCAACAAATATCACTTTATCAGCATTTGAAACGAGTTCAGCAGTTTCTTGAATATACGCTTCGAAATTTCCTTTCATTGTTCGTTCCACAAATTCGGATAGATAATGTTTCGTTGATTTTAAGTTTGCTTCCTCATTTCGGTCCAAATAGAGTTTTAGTTTTACTTTGAATTCTGAAAATCCTTCACAATTTAATTTTCGACAAAAACGTAAAATTGTTGAGGTGGATACATGTGTTTGATCGGCAAGTTCTCGGATTCGCATATAAATGACTTTTTCACTATGTTTCATAATGTAATTATAAAGTGAAATTTCCAAATCATTAAACGAAGATATTACTTCATTAGTAAACACCATCGTTTCCGCCTTCCTAAAATAAAGATTTTTAAAATTTTGATAATATTTATTTTAAATAAATCATATCACGAATTACGATATAAAAAAACAAGATGTTTCACAAATGTAACAAGTTCCATTTAGCGGAAAAACGGACTAAATGCTCATTTTTGCTTACAGAAAAAATGAAAGCGAGTACAATTCAATTAAAGAGGAGGGATTTGATGAATGACAGTGGAAGAATGAGCTTTCCTCAAAATTTTTTATGGGGGTCAGCTTCAGCAGCATACCAGGTGGAGGGAGCGTGGGACCAGGACGGCAAGGGTCCATCTGTTTGGGACACATTTACTAAAATCCCAGGGACAACTTTTCAAGGGACAAATGGTGATACAGCAGTCGACCATTATCATCGGTTTCGGGAAGATGTTGCATTGATGGCAGAAATGGGTTTGAGGGCCTATCGATTTTCAATTTCTTGGAGTCGTATTATTCCAAGCGGTAGAGGGAAAGTCAATGAGGCAGGATTGCAGTTCTATGATGATTTAATTAATGAGCTAATAAATTATGACATCGAACCGATCATAACTATCTATCATTGGGATCTACCCCAGAGGCTTATGGATTTATACGAGGGATGGGAATCACGGGAAATTATTAATGATTTTAATGAATATTGTATTACCCTTTATAAACGTTACGGTGATCGAGTAAAGTATTGGGTTACGTTAAACGAACAAAATGTTTTTATTCAATTGGGCTATGGTGTAGGTATACATCCGCCAGGTGTAAAGGATAATAAACGGATGTTCGAAGCAAATCATATTGCTAATTTAGCGAACGCGAAGGCAATTCAATCCTTTAGGAGATATGTTCCGGATGGCAAAATCGGACCAAGTTTCGCCTACTCGCCAACCTATCCATTTAACTGTCATCCCGACAATATGATTGCCTATGAAAATGCGGAAGAACTAAATAATCATTGGTGGTTGGATGTGTACTGTTGGGGTAAATACCCCCAAATTATGTGGACTTATTTGGAGAATGCAGGACTCGCTCCTACAATTCATGAGGGTGATTTAGATTTATTAGCTTATGGGCGCCCTGATTTTATTGGTGTAAATTATTATCGCACAGGAACAGTAGAAATGAATCCAATTAGTAATGGGACTGGGAAAGGTCTTATGAACTTAAACACAACGGGGAAAAAAGGTTCCACACAAGAACATGGGATTCCGGGATTATTTAAAACGAAGAAAAATCCTTATTTAGAATCAACGAATTGGGATTGGGAAATTGACCCTACAGGTTTAAGGATCGGGCTTCGCCGTTTGACTAGCCGTTATCATTTACCAATTTTGATCACGGAGAACGGTTTAGGTGAATTTGATCAGTTAGAAGATAATAATACTGTAAACGATGATTATCGCATTGACTACCTACGTTCACACATTGAGGCATGTGGTCAGGCAATTAACGAAGGGGTAGACATACTTGGTTATTGCACATGGTCATTCACCGATTTATTAAGCTGGTTGAATGGATATCAGAAACGCTATGGATTCGTTTATATTGATCGTGACGAACACCATGAAAAGGATTTAAAAAGGGTAAAAAAGAAAAGTTTTTATTGGTATAAAAAAGTCATTGAAACTAGTGGAGTGGATTTGAGTTAAGTGGAGCATCATTCACTACACATCATACAAGGGGGCTGTTATATGAAAAAACTTTTATTAGTTTGTGCAGCAGGAATGTCTACAAGTTTACTAGTTAATAAGATGAAAGATGCAGCAAAAGAAAAAGGTTTGGAACTTGAAATCTTTGCACTACCTGTATCAGAGTGTGAAAGTGTGGCGAGTGAAGTGGATGCCGTTTTACTTGGTCCGCAAGTCCGATACCAAAAGCCGCAAGTCGATGCAATCATTGAGGGCAGGGTTCCTGTTGAAGTAATTGATATGAGGGATTATGGCACAATGAATGGAAAGGCTGTTTTGGAGAAGGCATTAAATCTTATTGGATAAGATTATGTTGTTTTTACATCAAAGGGGAGCAAGAAGTAATTTGATTAACCATTTTACTATTTAGGGGGAATTTTGAATGGGGTTTATGGCTGCTTTTGAAAGGGTCGCAGAAAAGGCACTCGTTCCTATTGCAACGAAATTGAATTCACAAAGGCATATTATTGCTATCCGTGATGCCTTCATCCTAGCTTTTCCAATAACATTAGCGGGATCTTTAATTGTTCTTTTAAACTTTGCCATTTTGGCACCAGACGGTTTTATTGCGAAAATTTTATTTTTGCATAAATTATTTCCAAATTTAGCTGATCTTCAGTCAGTCTTTTCACCAGTGCTGAATGGATCTACGAATATTCTATCAATGTTTATCGTTTTCCTCGTGGCGAGGAATATGGCTATATCTTTAAAGGCAGATGAATTATTGTGTGGGTTAACCGGTTTATCTACATTTTTTATTATCTATCCGCCGTATAAAGTTGTAGACGGAGCTAGCTTTTTAACAACTCAATGGGTAGGGGCGCAAGGACTTTTTGTTGCTTTAATCGTAGGGCTTGTTGTAGGTGAATTATTTAGTCGATTATCTAGGTCCAAAAAATTACAAATCAATATGCCGGCATCGGTTCCGCCTGCGGTTTCGCGTTCATTTAAAGTGCTTTTCCCAATAATTATTATAACTGTTGTTTTTGCTATTGGAAACGCTATCATTAATGCTTTCTATCCGAAAGGGCTACATGAATTTATCTATGCTGTCCTTCAAACTCCATTAAAACATTTAGGAACAAATATCTTTTCGCTTGTTGTGTTATGTATTGTTTCCAACCTATTATGGGTCTTTGGGATTCATGGACCAAATACTATTGCAGCCATCCGTGAAGCAATGTTTGCTGAGGCAAACCTAGAAAACTTAAACTATGCGGCAGCACACGGTACAGCATGGGACGCACCATACCCGGTTACTTGGGCAATTAATGATGCCTTCGCTAACTATGGTGGATCAGGGATGACCCTTGGCCTATTAATCGCGATATTTATGGTATCGAGGCGGAAAGAATATCGCGATATCGGTAAATTGTCAATAGCTCCAGGTCTTTTCAATATTAATGAACCCGTGATCTTTGGGCTTCCAGTTGTATTAAATCCAATATTGATTCTTCCATTTATATTGGTGCCAGCAGTCAATGTCATTATTGGTTATGTAGCTATATCAACAGGCTTAATCCCCGCCATTGCCTATGCTGTTCCGTGGACGACACCTGGACCACTTATTGCATTCCTCGGTACTGGCGGAAACTGGGTTGCTTTAATTTTAGGATTCGTCTGTCTTGCAGTTTCAACGATTATTTACTTGCCGTTCGTTATTGCCTCCAATAAAGCGGCTGGCAGCGGTTATAGCAACAGTTCAGAATCGGAAAAAACAGCGTAAGGAAAGAAAACGATGATGAATGAATTATATGTTGAAATTTCATGTGGTCAAATTAAATTTATTAATGAGTTTTTTGAAGAATACAAGGATGAAAGAGTTACAGTTAAGTTAACTAAATCTGAAAAAATAAAATCCATTTTTTTAGTGACAACAAATGTATCATCAGATGATACAGTGAGACATTTGAAGAATGTTTTTAAAGAAACGCCTCATGGTACAGCATTGCACTACGCAATGCGCGTGTTGGAGTAGTAAGTTTAACAAAAAAATGCCAAAAACGAGGTGTTGTTTTTGAAACAATATATTTCTTTCGATATCGGCGGCACAGATACTAAATATGCAGTTTTAGATGAAAATGGGACTTTCCTTGAAAAAGGAAAGTTCCCAACTAATCGATATTCCGGCCAATCGATTTTAAATCGCATAGTAGAAATTACAAAGGAGCGAAATGATCTTACTGGGGTAGGATTAAGCGTTCCGGGTTTCGTCAATGTAGATAGCGGATTTATTGAAGTGGGAGGAGCCATTTCAGATTTTAATCAATTCAACATAAAGGATTATTTAGAAAAAGAGCTACAATTGCCAGTCAGTGTCGAAAATGATGTGAACTGTGTTGCCCTGGCAGAAAAGTGGAAGGGAAATGCACAGCATGAAACAGATTTTTTATGTATGACAATTGGTACAGGAATTGGCGGCGCATGTTATTTGAATAATCAATTATACCGAGGATCATCCTATATGGCTGGTGAATTTGGCTATATGATTACAACTGGTTTGCAAAACAATACAGTTGGAAGATGCACATTAAGTAGTACCGGCGGCATGTGGGGGTTACGTGAACGTTTCGCCCAATATAAAGGATTGACTGTTGAAGAAGTAACAGGATTGGATGTATTTGATGCTTATGAGAAAGGAGATCCTCATGCATTGCATGAGGTGAACCAATTTTATGATAGCCTGTCTATTGCGATTTACAATCTATTATTTCTTTTTAATCCGAATAAGATTCTTTTAGGCGGCGCCATTAGCCAAAGAGATGATTTAATAAATGAACTAACGTGGCGTATTAAGCGGTTTCCTTCATATAGGGGAGAGGTGCCAATTGATTGCTGCTATTTAAAAAATGATGCAGGGGTACTTGGAGCTTTATATCACCATTTAGATACCCGCCAGTTATTAAAAAAATAGTTTCCTTATTTGGGGGATTTATATTTTTTGTTAATACACATTGTTGAATGGATGCTACCGAGCCGCCTGCGGAAAGTGAGCACATGGAACGGAACAATAGCCAAGAATACTTCTCCTATTTGAAGGATTTCCATTTTAATAGAAAGAAAGGGGTGAACAAATAGATGGAAGGAATGGAGTTAGTCGCTTTTAATATTATTAGTAATGCAGGAACAGCAAAAAGTTTAGTTATGGAAGCACTATATGCTGCAAGAGAAGGTCGATATGAAGAAGCGGAAAATAAGTTGAATGAATCCCGTCAATATTTAACGGAGGGGCATAAAGCACATCATCAACTTATTCAAGAAGAGGCTTCAGGGAATAATCTTACTTTTTCACTGCTAATCATGCATGCGGAGGACCAAATGATGAGTGTTGAAACAATCAGTGATTTAGTAAAGGAAATGATGCGAATGTATAAAGATATACATTATTTGAAAAGCGAAATTAATAAAGATTCCGTGGTGAAATAATTTACTATTATATTAAATTAGAAGCTTTGATAATCTAGAGGAGGCAGACATGACTAAAGGGATAAAAATCGTAACAATCGGTGGCGGATCTAGTTATACTCCGGAATTAATTGAGGGATTTATCAAAAGGTATCATGAACTTCCAGTTAGAGAACTCTGGTTAGTTGATATCGATCAAGGGAAAGAAAAACTGCAGATAATCGGTAATTTAGCTAAGAGAATGGTTGAAAAAGCAGGGGTTCCAATTGATATTCATATTACACTAGACCGAAGGGAAGCATTAAAAGATGCGGATTTCGTAACGACACAATTCCGTGTTGGATCATTGGACGCGCGTGCAAAAGATGAACGCATCCCACTTAAATATAATGTCATTGGACAGGAAACAAATGGACCGGGTGGCTTGTTTAAAGGACTTCGAACGATTCCAGTTATTTTAGACATATGCAAAGATATTGAAGAATTATGTCCAGATGCATGGCTTGTGAATTTTACAAACCCTGCGGGTATGGTGACAGAAGCGGTACTTCGTTACAGTAATATTAAGAAAGTTGTAGGCTTGTGTAATGTTCCAATCGGCATGCGAATGGGAATTGCAAAAGCATTAGAAGTGGATCCAAGCCGCATCCACGTTGATTTTGCAGGCTTGAACCATATGGTATTTGGTTTAAATGTTTATTTAGATGGTGTGAGTATACTAGATTCTGTAATTGAGAGCATGGCGGATCCAAAGAATGAAATGACAATGAAAAATATATCTGGGCTAGCATGGGAACCCGATTTTATCCGAGCATTAGGGGTTATTCCTTGTGGCTATCATCGTTATTATTATAAAACGAGCGAAATGCTGACAGAAGAACGTGAAGCAGCAGAAACTGTTGGTACACGAGCGGAAGTTGTTCAAAAATTAGAAAAGGATCTATTTGAATTATATAAAAGCCCTGATTTAGACATAAAACCACCACAATTAGAAAAACGTGGAGGTGCTTATTATAGTGATGCAGCATGCAGCCTCATCAACTCAATCTATAATGACAAACGTGATATTCAACCAGTGAATACAAGAAATAATGGTGCAATCGCAAGTATTCCGGTTGATTCAGCTGTTGAAGTGAACTGTGTCATCACTAAAGAAGGGCCAAAACCGATTTCAGTTGGTGATATCCCAGTTGCTGCAAGAGGTCTTGTTCAGCAAATTAAATCTTTCGAACGTGTAGCGGCAGAAGCGGCAGTGACGGGAAATTACAAAACGGCTTTATTAGCAATGACAATAAATCCGTTAGTTCCGTCCGACAAAGTTGCCAAGCAAATACTAGACGAAATGTTAGAAGCTCATAAACAACATCTGCCACAATTCACACAAAGCGTTACAATATAATACAAATTTCAGTGAATCCCATGCCCTTAGTGCATGGGATTTTTTCTTAGAAAACTATTAGTATTTCTTTTGAATTTAATCATATAGTCACACTTCAATATATTTTCGTTCTTTTAAAAGTAAAATGGTGGTGAAATCTGCCTAAAGAATATGAGCTTTGGAAATAAAAACAGCATTTCGTCGAATTAGTGATAGTTATTTCGTTAAAATATGTTGTATTTTGCCATTTCAAATAGAAACCTTTCTAATGATGGTAGATTCTATCGTTACCTCTAAATGAGTTTTTGCCTATAAAAATACTGGAATTTTAAATAGAGTACATGAACTGCCACAATGCGACTAAAATTTCAATAATTATGTCGAAATAATTTTTGAAAAAGTCGATAAAATCCTCCATATTGTTCTAAATATTCGTAAAATAACCTACCATTCGCTATTTACAAGATTTTTTCACCGTGTTACATTTTGTACACTTAGGTAAATTTATCTAAAAATTTAGTTTACTTAAGGATACTTTTAGGGGGGAGGTTCTATTTTATTATATTGGTATATTAATAGATTAGAAAATGGAGGGAAGCTAGTGAAGAAGTTTAGGGGATTTAAAAAGAGTGCAGCAATCGGGTTAATTTCTATCCTTACCTTATCTAATGCTGCATTTGGGTCAGTGGCCTTTGCGCAGGATTCAGGAAGTGTGGACAAGCTCCTTGAACAGAGCAAAACAGATAGAGATAAAGTTCAATTAACACAAAGATATAATCCTCATGAAAAAGTTCGCGTAGTTGTTGAATTGGAAGGTGAACCAGCCATCTCAGTCCCAACGAAAAAAGGAATTAGATATAAGGATTTGCCGGAAAAAACAAAAAATCAATTACAATCTGAAGTAAAAGAAGAACAATCTGATTTTATATCAGATGTTAAAAAAGAAAACATAGATTTCAAAGTACAAAATACATTTACGACTGTCGTCAACGGTCTCAGCGGAGAAGTTGAATTTGGTCAAATTGAAGAGCTTGAAAAAATACCTAATGTTGAATCTGTAAGCGTTGTTAATGAGTATGAAAGACCGAAAGAAAAGCCGGATATGCTATCTAGTAAAGATATGGTAGAGGCCATTCAAACTTGGAACACTGGTTATAATGGAGAAGGTATGGTTGTCGGGATTATCGATACCGGAATTGACCCGAACCATAAAGATATGAAGTTAAGCGACGCTAGTAAAGCGAAGCTAACTCAAACAAAAGTAGGCGAGCTTAAAAGTACTGGTAATTTACCAGGGAAATACTATACAGCCAAAGTCCCATATGGTTATAACTATGCCGACAAAAATAGCGAAATTATGGATTTAGGTCCAGATGCAACTATGCATGGAATGCATGTGGCTGGAACTGTAGGTGCAAATGGCGACGAAACGAAAGACGGCATTAAAGGGGTAGCACCTGAGGCACAATTATTAGCACTAAAAGTATTTGGGAATGACCCGGCAATGCCATCCACTTTTGGTGATACTTATATTAAAGCCATTGACGACGGGATTATTTTAGGTGCCGATGTCCTGAATATGAGCCTAGGTTCAACTGCAGGTTTTGTTGATTCGGAGAGCCTAGAACAAAAGGCGATTGATCGCGCAGTAAATAACGGTGTACTAATGTCTCTTTCTGCAGGAAATTCTGCTCAAATGGGAGATGGACATGCAAATCCATTAGCAACAAATCCTGATATTGGACTTGTTGGTTCACCTGGCCTTTCTACTAACTCGATTTCAGTTGCCTCAATTGAAAATACGAAAATTTCAATTGACGAAATGAAAGTAAAAGTAGGCGATGAAACATTAACAATTGGGTACAAGAAACAATCTTCACCGGATCCACTCGAGATATTTGGAACTACAGCTGAAAAAGATGTTGTGTATGTGGGAGATGGTAGTCCCGCTCAATACAAGGGGAAGGATGTAAATGGAAAAGTCGTATTTGCCGTTAGAAACGCTACGAATCCGAACTATGGTGAAATCCAGAAACAAGCGGAAGCTGCGGGCGCAGCTGGTGTAATTATTAGGGGGCATGTCAGTCATGGCGATTATGTAAGCATGGCACTGAATAGCCCAACAATCCCATTAGTTTCACTGAGTATAAGTGATGGAAATGCTCTTGAAACAAAAATTAAAGCTGCCGGCGGTGGAAAGGTAACGTTCACTGGAAAAACAACACAAGTTGCAAACAGTGCTGCGGGTACAATGGCAACAACCAGTTCGTGGGGTGTGACACCTAGTCTTGAGCTTAAGCCTGAAATTACGGCTCCCGGTGGTCAAATTTACTCTACATTTAATGATAATAAATATGGATTAATGAGTGGTACATCAATGGCTGCTCCACATGTTTCGGGGGGAGCTGCGTTAGTTCTGCAACGTATTAAGGAACTTTTCCCAGACTTGCATGGTGCTGATCTTGTAAAACGTACAAAAACAATATTGATGAATACAGCAAAAATCGTGAAGGACAAAAATAACGGAAACATCCCTTACTCACCTCGCCTTCAAGGTGCGGGAATTATGCAGCTTCATTCGGCCGTTTCTACACCTGTTTATGTTGTAAATAAAGGCACACAGGATGGGAAAATTGAGTTGAAGGAAATCAAGGATGATATATTCTATTTGACAGTGACAGCTACAAACTTTAGTGATAAAGATATGACTTATAATGTGAATGCATCTGTATTAACAGACGCAGTATCAGGATCACAAATCGCATTAAAAGAAAATGTAATTTCTAAAGCAAAAGTGATAGTGGATAAGCCAAAAATAACGTTATTTGCGGGTGCTTCATCAGATATTACGGTCAAAGTAGATTTATCCAATGCAAAAGCAGATTTAGAAAAATTGATGAAAAATGGATATTTTGTAGAAGGATTTATCACCCTTTCAAGTGATGATCAAAACAATCCGTTACAAGAAATTTCCGTTCCATACGTTGGTTTTAAAGGAGATTGGAACAAACCACCGGTATTGGATGCTATGAAATACGATTCAGGATCTTTTTATGGTGTATCAGGAATGGTTGATGACCTTGGATATTATATGGGTGCGGATCCATTCACAGGTAAATATAATAAAAACTACATCGCAATTTCTCCAAATGGAGACGGTGAAAACGATGGAATTGCACCTGTTTTATCGTTCCTAAGAAACAGTAAAACAGTCGAGTATGCGATTACCGATGCAAATGGAAAAAAAATACGAACCCTCCGTACAGATAAAGAACAACGGAAAAACTACGATGTCGCTAAAGGCAAAATATATACGTATAAGCCGTACTATACATTATGGGATGGATATGCGAAAAACCAATTAGTTGAGGATGGATTGTATTATTATCAAGTGAAAACTCAGGTCGACTTAGCTGGTAAAGAACAGCAGGTGACGAAAATCCCAGTCGTAGTTGATAATACGAATCCTGTAGTTACAGATATATCGTACAGTAAGAAAAATGGAACTCTTGCTTTTAGCGCTGATGACGGCAATATTGGAAGCGGTTTACAGTACGTGGATATTTACATTAATGGTGAATTGTTAGGAAGCTTGAATCCAAATGGCAAAAAGTCTTACCAGGCGAAGGTAAATGTCGGATCGGTAGAAGATGGCGGTTCAATTGAAGTCGTTGCCTACGATTATGCCAACAACCATGCTGGTGTAGCCGTATCAAGTCCTGGTGATAATACAATTCCTTACATTATTTCTGACATTCCGGAAGCACTGGGTGTATATGATACACGTGTTGTACCTGTTTCAGGTTATGTATTAGATAGTTCCAGGGTAACATCCTTAACAATTAAAGGGGACAAACTGCAAGGCTCCCCAGTGAATTTGAATCCAGTTTACGACGAAAAAACGAAACGTTGGAACTTTGGTTCTCAATTAACATTTACAGCGGATGGTATACACAATATTTACTTTGCAGGGGAAGATGCTGTAGGTAACAAAATTGAATTCGAACGTAAAATCATTGTTGATACCGAGGGACCAACATTAGATGTAAAAGGGCTTCCGGAAAATAACTTTGTTGCAGCAGGTACTGAAAACCCTGAAATCACAGTGAATGTAAAGGATAATTTTGATGATATCCGTCTCTTAATAGACCAAGATGAGGTCTACACAAATGCATTTGATGAACCGTTCGTCCAAAGACCACTCGATTACGATTACAAATATACTCCTGATTTGAAAGAAGGTAGAAATGATATCGTGATTGAGGCAGAGGATTTGGCAGGTCATAAGGTGAAGAAAACCATTACGATTTATAAAGGGAAAGAAGGAGAACAAGCGGCTCCATCTATTACATCGTTCTCGGTTACACCTGACAATCATGTAAGTAAAGAGCAGCCGGCACATATTTCGGCAAAAGCTTCCGAATCAATTACATGGGATGCGAAAGTAATTGATCCATCTGGAAAAGAAATTACACTTGAATCCTCTGTAGGTGATACGTACGAGGCTGATTTTACTCCAGATACATTAGCAGTTAACGGAAAATACACGTTAAAGCTGAAATCTGCAGATGGAAATGACGAGTATACAACGACATTTAATGTCATTAACTACCCACTTTCAATTGATGGAGTGAAAACTATTAATGCAGCCGGTAATGAAGCTACTACATTTAAGCAAAACACAGTGATAAGAATTAATGCTGATCTGAAAAACTCCGGCAAAACAGCGGTTAATCCAACTGTCATCGTACAAGTTAAAGATGCGGAAGGTGCTGTCGTTTATTTTGCTGAAGCAAATAATAAGTCCATTAATAGTGGGACGAAAAACCGATACAGTTTTGATATAACTCTAGAAAACTTTGAAAAAGGATCTTATACGGCTGAAGTATTCGCATGGGATCAAATGGATAATCCGATTCCTTTAGTAGGGAAAAGTACATCCAAAACGTATAACGTTAACTAAAGAATGAAAGGGAGGGGTTCACCCCTCCCTTTTTCTAAAAAATAGAGAGGTGAAATCTTTGAAAAAGTTTATCCTATTAATCGTGTCCGCTATTTTTATATTCATCGGTCAGATTTCCCCGGTTTTTGCAGGAGAGGAAATAACGCTTTCTTTTTCAACAGATAAAAATGATTACACACCAGGTGATACAATTAAAGTCAATGGAAAAGTGCTTAAAGGTCAAGAACCAGGGAAAGGAACAAACCCAACATTACAATTACTCAATTCCTCGGGACAGAAAAAGCAAGTTGAGCAATGGAAAGATGAAGATATTAAAAGTGATGGTTCATTTTCAACAAATATAAAATTAGCCAAAACATTTGAAAATGGCACATATACTATCGTTATTTCCGCTGCTGGCGTTCGCCAAACAAGCGATATCTACATTTCAAACTCTGAATCCCCTAAACTTCTATCAATTGAAACGGACAAGGCAAAATATAAAATTGGTGATGAAGTGGTTATAACGGGCCATGTCACAAAGGATGGACAAGCGGTTGGGGGAAGTAAGGTAACCGTTAATATTGAAAAAGAAGGACAAATGATAAAAACAACTACTCAATCAAGTAAAACTGATGGAAGCTATAAAGCATCCTTTGAAACTTCACTTGCTTTAGCAGGTACATATACAATTAAAGCAACAACCGTTGGATCTCAAGATGCTGTGAAAACGATCGAAGTTTATGAAGATAAAACAGAACCAAAGCCAGATCCTGTACCAACACCAACACCAGAGCCAAATCCTGGGCCGGATCCTATCCCTGTACCAACACCAAATCCAGAGCCAACACCAGAACCGACACCAAATCCGGAACCAACTCCGAATCCTGAACCGACACCAACACCAAATCCGGAACCAGGAAAAGATACAACACCTCCTGCTTCTCCAAAGGTTAACGAAGTAAAAGATTATGACAAGAAAATCACTGGAAAAACGGAAGCCAAAGCAAAAATCACAGTCAAATCGGGTAAATCGATTATCGGAACAGCAAAAGCAGATACGACGGGGAAATTTACCGTTTCTCTTAAAAAAGCACAAAAGGCAGGTACTGTGCTCTATATTACCGCTACAGATGAGGCGGGTAATGCTAGTAAAGCTACAAAAATTACTGTAAAGGACAAAACTGCACCTAAGGCACCAACAGTAAACAAAGTATATTCGACATCAACGAAAATAACCGGAAAGTCAGAAGCCGGTTCAAAGATCACAGTAAAATATGGCAAAAAGATAATTGGGAGCACCACTACTGATAAACATGGAAAATTTACAGTAAAAATAAAAAAACAAAAAGCAGGTTCGAAACTTAGTGTTACCTCAAAAGATAAAGCGGGAAATATTAGTAAAGCAAAAACAGTAACAGTCATAGATAAAACACCGCCAAATGTGCCAAAAGTAAATAAAGTAAAGCCAAGCACAACAAAAGTTACAGGAAAGACTGAAGCGGGAGCAAAAGTATATGTAAAAGTTGGTAAGAAAGTCATTGGCTCAGCCACTGCAAATAAATCTGGCAACTTCTCAATAAAAATAAAGAAACAAAAAAAGGGAACGAACCTCTATGTGTATGCAAAAGACAAAGCAGGAAATGTAGGAAAAGCGAAGAAAGTAACGGTTAAATAAGGAACCATTGCAGGGGAAATTAGATAATGAAAGGGGCGAGATACTAAAATAATCTCGCCCCTTTCACTTCGTGATTATAACTAAACTAATACAACTGCATATTCCAAAAAATGAAAAAATGGTACCTGACACTAAGTGAAGTTGTTCACATTTTAGTCATCCCATATTTCGTTCATTAGTTTTGTGATTTCTTTTTTTTTGTTTTGGGTTGATTTGTGATCGATTTGAAAGTGGCCATCAACCACGGTTAATACGTCGCCAGTTTGTACATTTGAAGGGAGGGCAGATTTTTTGATGTCAATCATTGTTCCTTTCTCTGTTTCACAAACGGCAATTTCATCTTCGAAGCGGTCAATAATGTATTTCATATAAAGCAACACGTCCTTTATTTTGGAATAAATGAAGTTTGTGTTTTGTAAGTTTTTCCTTTATATTTCGCCGTTACATCAATTTTTACTCGAAAACTTGTTGAGGCGCGGCTGATTTTAACAGGAAGCGACTTCCCAATCTTTCCATTATACGTTGTGTTTTTACTTTTATAATGGAATACGGCTTTGTAGGTGCCAGTTGGAATTCCTTTTACAGTTAAATGGATTGTGCTGTATTGTTTTGGTCTTGTGTTATCTAGTTTAGCGAATAATTTATACGAAGATTTTCCCTTAGCGCTTGATTTGGAGGTACTCGTCGTTGAACTGACTGGTGCGCTATTAAAGGAAAGAGACTTCCCATCTGTTTTTGCAATAATTGTCCCTTGTGTATCTGTTCGAAATACTTTTACCTTATTGCTGCCAAGTCTTTTTAAAACAGTAGAGGTTGGGTGTCCATATTGATTCCCTTTTCCAACCGAGATAACAGCATAGGTAGGGTGGACTGCATGTAAAAATGCAGAACTTGTGGATGTATTTGCCCCATGGTGTCCAACCTTTAATACGTCTGCCTTCAATGATTGATTTGAATGAATCATATCTGTTTCTGATTTGGTTTCGGCATCTCCAGTGAATAGAAAGGACTTACTGCCATATGTAAGCTTTAAAACAGCGCTCCAATCGTTCAAATCATTCGTGCTATATGTTTTTACTGGTGCAATAAACTTGGCCGTCACACCTTTAAGTGGTAATGTCACACCTTTAGTTGCTGATTTGATTTTCACGCCCTCATGTTTAACAGCAGATAAAAAATCTTTATAAACTTGAGTTGTATGGCTAACTTTCGGTGCATAAACAGATTTTACTTTGAATGCTTTAAGAACTTCATCAAGCCCGCCTGTGTGATCCGCATCCGGATGTGTGGATATCATTACATCGATATCTTTTACCTTTTGCTTTTTCAGATAGGTTACGACATCACTGCCATCCCGATTACCCCCATCAATTAAGATATCATCACCTGCAGGTGTTTTAATATAAATACTATCCCCTTGATCCACATCAATAAAATGTACATAAAGATTCTTACTTACCCCATGACTCGTGCTAGGAAAGATAGCAAAGGAAAGTAATAGAATAAAACTCATTACTAATTTTTGTATTTTCATCATTGTTTCGCCTCCTTCAATAATTTACCACCATCTATAACAAGTGGGAAGAAGTTTTAACGAAAAATCTGAAAGTGGATAAAATTTCCGTTTTAACCCAAAAACTGAATTTTCCAACCAAGGTGTCAGGTACCACAAAAAGACAATAGATGAACTTTGTCCTCTGCGTGTGGACAGTTTAGAAAATTAATCCGGTATTCTCTTGCATTGAGGGGAGACAAAATTTATTAAATTATTTGAAGGGTTTTGATGAATATTGTTGAATAAGTAAAGGGAGGATAAATCTTCTAACCTCTTTATCTCTTCGTTTATTCCATTCGTAGAAAAATTCATTTGCCACCAATCATAGCATTACCTACAAGCTTTAACCCTTTGTGTTCATATTTTCCAAGCAGACAGTATATTGTAATTTACTTTTTGTTATTTAAAGAAAGGAGATGAAAAATGGCTTCAACAGTTTTTACTTTTACACTAACCGGGATTGAAGGGAATATAGTTGAGGTGGAGACAGATATTCTTACTGGTATGCCTTCAGTGTCTATTGTAGGGCTAGGGGATAAAGCGATTAAAGAAGCGAGAGAGCGTCTTGAAGCAGCTATTTTGCACGCCAATTATCATTTCCCTTTACAACGAGTCATTTTTAATTTGGCACCGTCTGATATGAAAAAAACAGGCTCTCATTTTGATTTAGCAATGGCAATCGGTCTCCTCATTCGAACAAATCAAATTAAAGCAAATCAAATAGAACGGACGGGTTTCATCGGTGAGCTTTCATTAAATTCGTCCATCCGTCCGGTATCAGGTATTTTACCAATGGCAATGAAAGCAAAAGAAGAAAACATTACAAGATTGATAGTGGCAAAAGAAAATGTTAAGGAAGCGAGACTAGTTAAAGGGTTAGACGTTTATGGATGTAATACATTAACAGAAGTTGTTTCCCTCCTCAATAATGATACACCTCCTTTAATGGAAGAGACTTTAGATTTAGAAGACTCCCAATTTCCAGATACACCATTAGATTTCCAAGATGTAAAAGGACAAGAATGGCTGATTAATTTTATTACTATCGCGGCAGCTGGAGGTCATAATTTTCTTATGATTGGTCCGCCTGGCTGCGGTAAGTCAATGATATCTATGAGAATTCCATCAATTTTACCTCCCTTAGCAGAGGAAGAATCACTTGAAGTGATGAAAATATACAGTGTCGCAAATTTATTGAAAAGTAATAATCGGATGATGACGGAGAGACCTTTCAGGGCTCCCCACCATAATGCATCAACGAATTCAATTATAGGCGGTGGACCCTTTGCAATGCCTGGTGAAATATCGTTAGCTCATCATGGGGTTTTGTTTTTAGACGAATTGGGGGAATTTAGCAGAAAGACTTTAGATTCATTAAGGCAGCCATTAGAAGATAAAGCAGTCACAATCTCGCGTGTATGGGGATCGCATTGCTATCCAGCTAATTTTATGCTCGTTGGTGCGATGAACCCTTGCCCATGTGGTTATTTTGGCCAAAATCGATGCAAATGTACGGATTACGAAGTAATGAAATACCGACAAAAATTATCCGGACCGATTTTGGATAGAATGGATATTCAAAAATATGTTGGAATGGTTGATTTTTTTGAAAATGAGACGAAAGGGAAAAGTTCTAGTGAAATTCGAAAAATAGTTGAGAAGGCAAGAAAAATACAACGGGAACGTTACAAAAATATCCCGTTGATAAATTGTAATGCTCAGCTGACCCCTTCTTTAATTCAAACTTTTTGTCAGCTTGACAGAGATTCAAAAAGTCTACTTCGTCAAGCCGCAGAACGTTATTACTATAGCGGACGTGCCATTCATAAATTTATCAAAATTGCAAGAACCATTGCAGATCTAGAGGGAGAAGAGAATATTCGTTCTTCACACTTAAGGAAAAGCTTACAAAGCCGCGATATGGAAAAAGAGAATCAAACATTTATTGGAGGAAAGATATAGAAAATGGAGATATTTTGGATTTGGTTTAGCTTGTTGAAAAATGTCGGACCTATCACTCAAAAAAGATTAATCAGCCATTTTCAAACCCCTAGAAAAATTTACGATGCAACTGAAGAAGAATTGAAAAATGTAAGAGGAATAAGGGAAACGACCATTTCTTCGATTATTAATAGTAAAAGTTTGGTTGAATCAGAAAAAATAATGGATCGAATGCTACAAAATAATATTAATTTGTTAACCATTCATGATCGCTTTTATCCGATTCAGGCAAAGGCCTGTAAGGAATCCCCAGCCATTTTATACTATAAAGGTAATCTAATGGAGTTCCAAACGGCCGTCGCAGTTGTTGGTTCTAGACGGTGTACAACTTATGGAAGAAACGTCGCTGAACAGATTGGCGAAAAACTTTCAAGTCTACATATTCCAATTGTGAGTGGATTTGCAAAGGGAATTGACAGCTATGTACATGCAGCATGCGTAAAAGAGGACGGATACCCGATTGTCTTTTTGGGAGGAGGAGTAGATATTTGTTATCCGAAAGAACAGCATAGACTCTATGAAAAGATAGTGGAATCGGGGTTAATCCTTTCACAGTACCCTCCAGGGACTTTACCAAAGCCAAAGCAATTCCTGCAAAGAAATTCATTAATTAGTGCATGGTCAAGCGAAGTGATTGTAGTAGAAGCCGGGAAAACCAGTGGTGCTCTATGGACAGCTCGATTTGCAAGAAATCACGGAAAAAGGCTTTTAGCAGTCCCTAATCAATTGTATGTGAAAGAAGGCGTCGGTACAAACCAACTACTTGCACAAGGCGCAATCCCATTTATAGGAATTGAAAGTTTAGATGCGGTAAAAAGGATGCGACTAAACAATGATCAAAATCTTAAACAAACATTACAATCCCATCCTATTCTCTCCAACTTAACATCACCAACCCCGGTACAAAAACTTGCTTTGCAATTAAATATAAATAACGAAGACCTCATGAATGAACTCTTCGAACTCGAACTCCAAGGAAAAGTCACAATCCGTGGAAATATCGTAAAAAAGACAAATACCAAGTGAATAAAAGTAGAATAAATATACACTAAAATGAATAAAAGGTGCCTGACAACATTTTTCCAATAAAAGGAGGAGGTAGCATGCCTCGTAAACCGCGTATTTGGTTTGAAGGTGCAAAGTATCATATTACTAGCCGTGGGATAAGGAAAAGTAATTTATTTTTTGATGATTATGACCGCAGTAGGTATTTATATTTTTTACGTGAGGCGATGGGGAAATTTCCGTTTAAACTTTATACTTATTGTCTAATGACCAATCATATCCATCTTCAAATTGAAACAATGAAGCACCCGCCTGGTGAAATTATGAAACAGGTGCACAACAGGTATGCCAAATATTTTAATAATCGGTATGATTTTACCGGTCATGTATTTGAGAGTCGTTACGGGGCGGAACAAATTGATCGACCCGATTATGAACTGGAAGTGAATAAATATATTCACTTAAACCCGATTAGGGCGAATATTGTTCAACATTTAGAAGATTATCCATGGAGCAGCTACAGAGCATATATGTTAGGAGAAGAAAACTCCCTTGTTTCTACTACTCAAATCTTTTCCTACTTTACAGCTCCCTTCGAAGTAAATTATGCGAAATATTTAAACGAGCCATTCAGCTCTATCTTTATTTTACCAACCGGGAAAATAATCCATCTACCAAGGGAAAAGCCATTGCTTCGGAGAATAAAGAAGCGTGATTATACCGAAAACTTGTAATTGAAATATACTTTTACTCTCTTTCGTTCTTCAAAATGGAAATCATATTATTGATGAGTTTCCTTCTTTGTTTATTTGGATAGTTAGAAATGATACTAAATTCCCTTCTAAGTTCCGTTTCATTTTCAAATAAGTCAATCACTCGTTGCATTTCTGCATCTTCAAACTGTTCCCGGATAATTATGGGTTCGGGCTCCTTCCCGAACGCAGATTCCGATTCAGACCCACGCATTAAATAAATCAGATGGTTATTTGAAAGATTGGTTACTTTAATAAAATCATCTAGTATCTCCGAACTAAGTGCCTGTTTTCCCGTTTCCCATTTTGAAATTTCTGATTGATTACGGCCCATTCTTGCACCGAGTTCCGCTTGGGTTAGATTTAACTCTTCACGTATAAATTTCAATCGTTCATTAATGGACATACAAACACCTACTATCTCTCTTTTTAATTTTAAGATAGCGGTTTTATTACTAGAAAAAAGCTGGTATTCTAATTGAGAATATTTATACAAATACTTAATTGGAATAAAATATTAACACTTTTCAATTATATTTTACAATTATACTAAATGTTGCTATATTCCTAGTATAAAAGTAATAGAAAGGAGACGTGGAGGATATTCTTTTTCATTTTAGAGAAATTTTATCCCATGGACGGAGTGTAAACGGAGACTATCAATTAATTTGTCATGGAAAAGCAGTTGGTGAGAAACTAGTAAAAGTATATTCTGAGTTTCACTTTCATCACGCCCTTCAAAGTAGTGCTTCATCATCGAAATCATCATCAGTGGTAACGATTACACCACTTAAAGAATGGACTTCACTTAAAATTGAAATTTACCACGAAAATTTAGAGAATCAATTAAAGGTTAAACTCGTAGTTGACCTAGTCCAAAATAGTATATTTTTTGAAACACAAGATAATATTTCACCATACTTGCTTTCAGGTCTACTATCATGTTTTGGCATAAAAAAGGGGAAACAGATTCTTTATTTCACATCACAAATACCGATTCGAAAACGAAGAAAATTAAAAAAACGGCATAACACTTAATAAAAGGAGCGACAAGGAAGATTAATCGCTTCGCATATGTCAATCAATTTGAGTAGTGCTTCATATTTTTGTTTTGGAAAAAAGTGAAAAAAGTAATTGAAAAATACAATTAATTAGGTTAAACTGTTTACACCAATAAACGAAGGAGTGAACCAAAGGGCGATGAATAACTAATCCTAATTTTTATGAAAACATTCGTTATAGGTACGAAGCATTTTTCAAAAATAGGATTAGTCTATACATTTATAAGTTGATGATTGTACAGCCATAGAAAACCGGACTGTACAGATTCCTTTAATGGTTCTAGATGCCCCCCTATTTGAGAAATATGCAAATAGGGGGTTTTAATTTTGGGAAACATAGTTTAGTTAGCTGTGACTAGGGAGAAACAGGTTAATTTTATATTGGAAATGAGCATTTTTTCACAGTATTTTGCTCATCATCCAACAACAGGACATTTAAATATGAAGAGGAGAATCCTATGGGACAATTATTTAAAAACAAATTTGTTCGAGCTATTTTTATTTCTGCGTTATTTTTACAGGTAGGTATTTGGGTAAGGAATTTTGCCGTATTACTATTCGTCATGGAAAAAACAAATGGGAATCCATTTGCCGTTTCGATGATTTCCGTTGCCGAATTTGCGCCAATTTTTATTTTTTCCTTTATAGGAGGAACGTTTGCAGATCGATGGAAACCGAAAAAAACGATGATCTGGTGTGATGTATTAAGTGCCGTTTCAATTTTTGCCGTTATTTTAGCTCTCGTTTACGGTACGTGGAAAGCCGTTTTCTTCGCTACATTAATTTCATCTATTCTTTCCCAATTTTCACAACCTTCCGGAATGAAGTTATTCAAAATGCATTTGAAGGAAGAATTAATTCAGTCAGCGATGTCGATTTATCAAACCATTTTTGCGATTTTTATGATCTTGGGACCAATACTTGGAACATTTGTATTCCAACAATTTGGCATTGATATTTCCATTACCATCACAGGTGTTGCTTTCCTTTTGTCAGCGGCTGCTTTAACGTTGATTCCAGCAGATCATTCAATGGAGAGAGAAGTAAAAACAACAACACTGTGGCAAGAAATGAAAAGTGGTATTCAGTATGTATTAGCTAAAAAGGAATTAAAACTACTCGGTATATGTTTTATGGCAGCGGGTCTTGCAATTGGCTTAATTCAACCGCTAAATATTTTTTTAGTAACTGAACGTTTAGGTTTGCATAAAGAGAATTTACAATGGCTACTTATGGTGAATGGAGCCGGTATGATTATTGGTGGAGCATTTTCAATGGTCTTTTCGAAAAACACTCCTCCGCAAAAACTACTTGTTTTGGGGATGCTAGCTAATGCAATCGGAATGAGTATAGTCGGAGCTTCCACTGTTTTATGGATTACATTAATAGCAGAGTTTGTATGCGGATTTTTTATGCCGAGCATTCAAATTGGTATTAATACAATGATCCTCCAAAACACGAAAGCCGATTTCATCGGTAGAGTAAATGGAACATTGAGTCCGCTTTTCACGGGATCGATGGTTGTAACTATGAGTATAGCCGGCGCATTAAAAGCGCAATGGTCTATCGTTTCCATGTACGAAATTGCAGCTGCGCTCTTTATTATCGGGTTATTATTTATAGTGCCGCTATACAATAAGGCCGTACCAAAAAGTATGGAAGTTTCAAAAGACAGAGCATAATCGTAATAATAATGTCAAAACCGTGCAGTTCATACTCGCACGGTTTTTTTGGATGAAAAATCGGTCTTTTTATAAGGGGTTTCGCAAAGATGTATTACGTTCTTGATTTTATTTTTGAGTTCAGACTAATAGCTCTTAAAATAAAAAGTTTATCTTGAATCGTTAATGACCTCCAACTACGAACTTTGATTTTCATCTTTAAACTCTCCTTTCTTCCTTTTATTAAGGACTGTACAATGTAGAGATTTTTAAGATGCCAACTAAACCTTCCATTTGATTCTATTAATATAGTACCGCCATTTTTTTAAAGTGAAACCTTGCAAATATCGACATTCTTTCAAGATTGCATTTAACAATTATGGACCTCATCATTCTTTTTAACGACTTCTTTTTGCCCATTTGCATGGCCATTAAATACATATCACATACATGATAATGTAAAAACAGCAGACGGAGAACAGGAAGGTAATTCACGTATTTTTGGTTAAAAAGCAAGGAAAATTTTCGAAAATATATAAGTAGATTACCGTTTTAAGATTATATTAATTGTATGTTAAGATTTCTTTTTAGGTATATTGTCGTGTGAAAGAATTTTTTGTCCTATTGTTAGAATTATTGTCGAAACTATTCCAATTATACTAAAAATTTTACATAATATTTATTAATGTAGTAAATTTGCTCGAAAGTGGGAGAAATGGCCTATGCCCTATGATAATTTTAAGTTAAAAGAAAAGATTGAAAAACTAAGAAAGAAAATGATAGAAGATGGACTGAAAAAAGGGCTAAAAAATAAGGATACTTTAGCATATAGTCAAGAACTGGATCAGTTGATTTACGAGTACCAATTAAAGATGTAGTCAACTTAATCATAATTTTATAGCTGCCTTTGCTGGTGGCGGTGTCTCAATTGAAAAAGTTAAAAAACTTTAGATATACCCATCCACGAGACACCCCACAACAAGGATTCGGTCCATTACCCCATTGAGTCTCTCAAAATAACAAATCCCCATCTATAAAATATTTCCATATGAATAAAAATAATCTTTCATTGGATGCTGGCCGCAACCATCTCCAATTCAACTTTCCTCCCGTAAAAGAATAATAACACCCTACCCAATCGGTGCCAGGCACCATTTATTCATATTTTTGCATAAATAATCCCGAAAATGAATAAAAGGTGCCAGGCACCGATTATACATTTTAACGCATTATTATTATGATATTTGCATAAATGGTGCCTGGCACCGTTTGTGGTTTCAGGTGTTACTTCTTTGTTACCATTTTTGGCTGTGGGGGTTGTATAGTTGTATATTATAATGGGATGGATGTTAAGGAGATTTTGTAGGATACTATTTACAATTCAAAGGGTGTATATTTTGAGGGAATGATGGGTTTAACTATTACTTTTTGTAGGAAGGTAAAGCAGGTATGAGACGTTTAATGATATATATGATGGCAATGATGAGTGCCATTCTGATAACGGGTTGCGATTTAGGAAAATCTCCGACTTCGCTGATTCAAATTCCGAAGTTATCAAAGAATAAGCAATTTTTAACTGAAGCAATTAAGAAAGCAATGCCTGCGGGCGCTGTTCTTGTTACACCTATTAAAAGCTCTACAAAAGAAACGATTCACATGGTTGATATTGATGGAGATCATGTTGATGAAGCGATTGTCTTTTACAGAAATGAAGAATTTGATCGCGAAATATATATTTTAATTTTTAAAAAGAAAAATAATAGCTGGGTAAAAACAATCCATGAACAGGTAGGTGGCTATCAGCTCCATACGCTTTATTTTAAAGATATGAATCAAGATGGCAGGAAGGATATCGCACTAGGAATAGATTCTACTTATCCTGGAACTGAAACTTTGCCTGAAAATATGACGAAGGAATTGCATATTTTCACAATGAAAGGTCATACATTAAATAGCTTTTTTACAATGCAATACACAGATGTTGTCGTGGATGATTTTAATGAAGATAAAGTTCCGGACATATCACTGATTACTTTTACTAAATCTAAAAATGCAAATATACAATTGTTACAGTGGCAGCCTCTGCATAAAAAAATGGAGATCATCTCAAAATTGAAATTACATGAGTATGTGAATGGTATTGAGAATGTTTTTATCGGACAATTAAGTGATCATCACAAGGCATTATTTCTAGATTCGGGATTAGGTGCACATTCTGGATGGACTGATATTGTAGAATTCTCCAATCAAAAGTTAAAAAGAGTGAAAATAAAAGAACGGCAATTATTAAAAGCTTACTATCTAGATTCAGGGGATGTAAATGATGACAAAATCACTGAAGTCGGAAATATGTATCAACCACATGGTTGGGAAGGAGCTCCATATTCGGACACGCCGTGGATTGAAACGTATACACAGTATAATTCTGAAGGTATAGGCAAGAAAGTAGAAGAAAGATACATAGATGTCACACACGGATTTTACCTAGTAATTCCAAAAAAATGGTGGATGAATGTGACAATTGAAAAAGGAAAAAATTCATTAAAAATGATTGGTTTGCCTAAAAAAAATATCGTATTCGATATTAAATGGTATCCGAATCATGAGTTACCAAACTTAACTAACTCCCGAGTTATTACTAAATCCGGCAAATTTACGTTTATCACTCAGTCACAAGCAAAGATGAGTGATTACCAAGCTTATTTTCATTTACTAGGTGAAGATTTTGAATAGGTTAGTTACCATGCAATTATTTTATATATGAAAGGGCCATGATGAATGAAGAGGAAAGTAATTTTATATTTTATGACAATCATTGTGTTAATGCTGTTTCTTTTCATTGGGCTGTTTAGTATCTTTCTCAAGCAATATTATTATGGAGGAATTGCCAATACATTAGAAAACCATGCAGAAACCTCTTCCTCATTTTTTAATAAATATAATACTGTATTCAATAATAATATCCGGGAAATGAGCGGAGATATTATGGATAATTTCAATTATGAGGATGCTGAATTACAACTACTTAGCAGAAAAGGAGAAATCATTCAATCCACCTCGGGCTTTAAGGTGAAAAGGGAAATTGTCCCGATTGATCCAACTGTACTTGAAGGCCGTTCCAATTATTCGATTGAAACCTCTGAGAATGAAAAGGAAAAAGTAATATCTGTGTATACCCCTTTAATGTATCAAGGACAAGTTGTTGGTGTATTGAAATATATTTCTTCGTTGTCACAAGTAAATAAAATGATGAATACCCTGATGTTCGAAATGCTTGTAATTGGGAGCATTGTAGCGATTATTGTTTTTCTTATAAGTTTAAAATTAGCAAACTCCTTTGTGAATCCGATAAAAAAAATTATTGAGTTTTCTACATCGATGGCGAAAGGACATTTCAAAGCAAGAGTAGATGAAAAATATCAGAATGAACTTGGTGAGCTTGCACAATCGCTAAATTTTATGGCAGATGAAATTGCACGAACAGATAAAATGAAAAATGAATTTATTTCCTCGATTTCGCATGAGTTAAGGACACCGTTAACAGGTATTAAAGGCTGGTCGGAAACGCTCCGTTCCTATGATGATTTGACGAAAGAAGAAGTTGAGCAAGGGATGACAATCATTTCAAATGAGACGAATCGTTTAATTGGATTAGTGGAGGATTTACTGGATTTTTCTCGATTAGAAGCAAATCATTTAAAGGTTTATAAAGAGGGAATACAGGTTGATAGAATTATTGAACAAGCAGTATTACAGCTTGAGAAAAAAGCTGAGACAAAAAAGATTGCTATAACATCTGAGCTTCTGCCAGTCATTATCGATGCGGATCCAAATCGCTTAAAACAAGTATTCTTAAACATTATTGATAATGCCATCAAATTTTCACATGTTAATGGAGAGATTACTATTCGAATGAAAAAAGCCGGAAAAGACATCTGCATTTCGATTAAAGACGAAGGAATTGGGATCGAAGCGAGTCAAATTTCTAAACTAATGGATAAATTTTATCAAGTAAACGCAAAAGCGATCGGAGCTGGTTTGGGACTTTCCATCTCAAAAGAAATCATTGATTTACATGAAGGAACCATCAAAATTAGCAGCAAACCGAACGAAGGAACCACCGTTTCCATTTATTTGCCATTCGGTACCTGACACCATTTATTCATTTTTGTGTATAATTATTGCAGAATTTGCATAAATGGTGCCAGGCACCGTTTTTGGCACCTTTTTTATAGGGCGATTTGATTGTTGGATGGTCTGATTAGGCCATGCATGTATTCTTTTCCGGTGTATAGTTGGCCGTTCATTGCGCGAAACATGAGGTGTTTTTCATTGAATTCTGTTGGGGAGGCTAGACCGGATGCCCCAGCAAGATTAAATAATCCTTCTCTTGTTGAAATGACATAGTTGCAGACACGATACATTTTTTCCTCGATTACTAATGCTTTTTCGCGATTTGGATCGGTTGTCGCTACACCGACTGGACATGTGTTCGAATGACAGGTTTGTGCCATAATGCAGCCGACTGAGATCATGAAGGCACGTGCCGTATTTATTAAATCGGCACCTAAGCAAAGCGCATAAGCCATCTTTTCTGGGGTAACTAATTTTCCCGAAGCAATGAGTGTCACATGATCACGCAAATCATATTTTTTTAACATTTCATGCACAATGGGCAGTGCGGTATATAAAGGCAGTCCCGGTCCATCGGCTAATTCCTGATAGGTAGCACCTGTCCCGCCTTCTCCGCCATCAACCGTGATAAAATCAGGACTCTTTTTCTCCTGTGCCATAATTTTGACCAATTCTTCAACTTCATCACGATTTCCAACAACAATTTTAATACCAACAGGTTTGCCGCCAATCTCTCTTAATTGTTCAATAAAGTCTAGTAACCCTTTTGTATCATAGAATTGTCGAAAACGATTGGGGCTATCAATCGTCGTCCATGGTACTACACTTCGGATCTCCGCAATTTCGGGTGTCACTTTTTCCGCTTCTACATGTCCACCGCGAATTTTCGCCCCTTGGGCCAATTTTAATTCAAACGCTTTTATTTGATCAATTTCACTTTTCACTTTAAACCGTTCCCATGAAAATTCGCCGTCATCCGTTCGGTAACCGAATAGGCCAGGCCCAATTTGAGCAATGATATCCACATTCCCTTTCATATGATGGGAGGATAACCCGCCTTCACCAGTATTCATCCATGTTCCACCGGCCATTCCAAGCCCTTTTGAAAGAGCTGTAATTGCATTTTTGCCAAGTGAACCGTAGCTCATCGCCGATTGTCCAATCAGCCCTTTTACATGAAATGGCTTAATACACCGACCTTTCCCAATGATTATTTGATCTTGTTCAGATAAATAATATGGGGACACTTCCGCCTTTTCGGAATGCTCTTTTCTGCTCATGAGTTTCTCATTATCAACGGTATAAAGATATGTAGATATTTTGGGTTGTTGCTCAATCCTTAATTCTTCCCTTTGTGTTGGAAACATGGCATTTTTAAGAAAAAAACCTGATTCCTCGAAATTTCGTTCAGAACCGAAGGACATAATTCTTCGTTTGTATTTCCCTGATTTAACAATACTTTCATACTGATTTCTTGAAAAAGGCTTCCCTTCCTCATTATTTAAAAATAAATATTGCCGTAACTCAGGTCCAATCTTTTCAATAATATATCGAATTCGCCCTAAAACTGGATAATTTCGTAACACGGCATGCTCCTTTTGCCGTGCATCACGGTAAGATATCCAAAAGTAAAGGCCGACAGGTAGTATAAAAACAACCACCATTAAAATAAAAATAATAACCAATAAAATTTGTGTCCAACTCATCCATTCCCATCCTTTCGTACATGTTTTCTATTAAACTTACTTAAACATAATATATAAAATTCCTATAAGGGGAATTTTCCACAAAAAACGGTTTTGTCTTTTCTCACCTACATGGCACAATTCCCTATTTGAAAGAAATTAATCGTTAGTACCAAATAAACCTTTCCAAAAAAACGTTAAGATGGTTTCGGCTGATTTTTCTGCGGTAGAGAATAATCCGGACCCATCTTGCTGTTTATAATTTCCAACCTTAATTAGTGCCAAATAGGCTTGTGTAGCAAACGTAATATTGATTGAGGAAATTTCCCCTTTCGTTACTGCATCCGAAAATGCATATTCAATACTCTCATATATTTTTTTCTCAGCTTCTTTCATTTCTTGGATCTGCTCATTGGAAAGGTCGGTTTTGGATTCACGTAAAAATTGCTCAATGTCAATCGAGGTTGTTGCTTCTAAATGGGCAAGTGTCACGTCATATAATCGCTCATATAATGGCTTATTTACCTCCATTAGACGATCAATACGTTCTTTTATCCTATTCATTAAGGAAACAATGGCTTCTTTATACAGTTCGGATTTTGAATCAAAGTAATAGTAAACAGTTGCTTTCGTAACACCCGCATTGAGGGCAACATCATCGACGGAAACATTTTGGTACCCGTTGTCAATGAATAAACGTGCCGCGGTTTGCAAAATTAATTGATTTCGTGGAATATCATTACTTTTTACTTTTGGTCTCCCAAGTGGGCGATGTTGTTTCTTTTTCATCATTTGAATAGCTCCTAATATATAATAAGTTTAGTTTGATAATTAACTGACCAGTATATATAATTATTTACATGTTAGCTTATAGCATTTACTTTAAAATCATATCATTAATTTTAAAATGATTGTCACAAACGATTGAGATCATCGCTATGTTAACAAATGCCACTGAATAAATAAATTTATGATTAACAAAAGAAGGAGGGATATTGTAAATGAAAAAATTTTTCCTGCGTTTTGTCGAAGCAAGCTCCAGTCGAAAGGGAAGATGGATTACACTTGCAATTTGGGTCCTATTAGTAGGTGTGCTTTCTTCTATTTTTCCGATTGTTAATAAGGTAACAGACAATGGTGCAGAAAATTTACCTGATAGCAAAATGTCTATCCAAGCTGAAAAGATTGCAAAACAGCAATTTCCTAATGAAACAGGGACCCCATTATTAGTTGTATGGTATCGGGATGGAGGACTCGTAAATCAAGATTATCAATTAATCTCAAAGCTTTATAATAAGCTGGAACAAGATCCACTTACCTATCAAAATTTTATCCCGCCATTAGGGAAGATGCCACCTCAAGCTTTAACGGCATCCGCATCTGAAGATGGCACATCCATTGTAACCCCTATTTTTATGAAAAAAGATGCGAGTACAGATGAGTTAAAAGACAATTTAAAGGAATTGAAAACGTATTATCAACAACTAGGTTCGGAAAAGGTTCTAGATAAAAAGCTTTCAAAATCCGGTCTTCATGTACGTTTTACAGGGCCGGTAGGGATCTCAACGGATGCTTCGGCGCTTTTTAGTCAGGCAGATATTAAGTTGCTCATTGCAACCGTCATGTTAGTGTTGGTCTTGCTCATTCTTCTTTATCGTTCACCAATTCTTGCAATCATCCCGCTAATCGGAGTAGGATTTGCATATGGTGTCACAAGCCCAATTCTTGGACTTTTGGCGAAAGAGGGAATCATTACGGTTGATTCACAAGCTGTTTCTATCATGACCGTTTTACTGTTCGGAGCCGGAACTGATTATTGTTTGTTTTTAGTATCAAAATATCGAGAATACTTGCTTGTGGAAGATGATAAGTTTAAGGCGCTTCAACAGGCAATTAGACATTCCGGTGGAGCGATATTAGTTAGTGCAATTACGGTCGTATTAAGTTTATGTACATTACTGCTAGCGCAATTTGGTTCGTATCACCGTTTTGCGGTACCTTTTAGCTTAGTTATTCTCATTATGGGGATGGCGGCATTAACATTATTGCCGGCATTGCTCTCTATTTTCGGCAGAGGTGCCTTTTATCCATTTATCCCGAGAACAGAAGCAATGACCCGTGAATTCGAAAAGAAAAAAGGAAAGACAATTAGAAAACGTACGGCACATAGCCGGTTTAGCATAAAGCTTGGAAACTGGGTTACTGGCAGGCCGTGGACAGTCATTTTGACAAGTGTCATCATTTTAGGAGTGCTTGCCTGCTTTACACCGCGTATTCAATACACACAAAACTTATTAGATTCTTTTCCTAAAGATATGGCTTCCCGTGAAGGGTTCGATATCATGGCAGATCATTTTTCACCGGGGGAGTTAGCACCTGTTCAGGTCATTGTCGACACGGAAGGAAAAAGCATTGACTTGAAGGAGAGACTAAACAAGCTTTCTTTTGTGGATAGTGTTTCTGAGCCAACAAAAGGGAAGAAGAATGAACATTATTTATCATACAATGTGGACCTTTCTATTAATCCGTATGATACAAAAGCGGTTCAATCGATTCCAGATGTAAAAAAACAGGTCGAAGTGGCGTTAAAAGAAGCTGGAATTTCACCAGATAAACATTACTGGATTGGCGGTGAAACATCAGGTCTTTATGATACTGAATCAACAACTGCTCGGGATATGAAAGTAATTGTTCCAGTTGTAATTGTGATTATCGCTGCATTATTGCTTATGTATTTACGTTCCATTGTGGCAATGGTTTATTTAATTTTAACCGTGTTACTTTCTTATGTGTCAGCCCTTGGTGCAGGCTGGCTGCTCATTCATTATGGGATGGGAATTCCGGCGATACAAGGCTTAATTCCGTTGTATGCCTTTGTCTTCCTTGTCGCATTGGGAGAAGATTATAATATATTCATGATCTCAAGCATATGGAAAAATCGCAGAACCCAGCCGCATCGACAAGCCATTGCAAATGGTGTCACAGAAACAAGTAGTGTAATAACATCAGCAGGGCTTATTCTCGCAGGTACGTTCGCCGTATTAGCTACTTTACCAATACAAGTATTATTACAATTCGGCATCATAACCGCGATCGGTGTCCTACTGGACACATTCATCGTCCGACCATTACTCGTCCCTGCCATCACAACAGTCCTTGGCAAATACGCCTTCTGGCCGGGAAAACCATGGAGAAAAAAAGAAAAACAAGGTGCCTGACACCATTTATTCATTTTTTCGCATAATTATTGCGAAATTTGTATAAATGGTGCCTGGCACCTTTTTTTATATATTTTTAAAGAGGAATTCATAGAATGGTAGAGAATATATTGGTCAATGGGGGTGAGGGTGTGTCATTGTATGAGCGGTATGAGAGGGTTTTTGCTCATGTGCCGAGGCCGTTTGCTTTTTTAGATATGGATCATTTGGATGCGAATATTGCGTATGTCCAGCGATATTTACGAGACAAGAAAATTAGAATTGCCACGAAGTCTGTTCGATCACTAGGGGTATTAAAGTACATTGCAAACCATTTTCCAAGTTTCACAGGTTGGATGACCTTTTCGGTAAGCGAAACAGTATTCTTATTGAAAAATGGCTTTGACGACTGCTTGCTCGGTTACCCGACGGTAGAAACGGAGGAAATTCTGCAGCTGCTTCCATACATGCGTGTCGGTAAAAAAGTCATATTCATGGTCGATTCTCTTGAAACATGGGAAAGGCTACAGCAAATTGGAAAACAACATGAAATTGTGTTCTCTATTTGTCTAGATATCAACGTTTCTACTAATTTTCCATTTCTATACTTTGGTACAAAACGATCTCCATTAACCGAAAAAGTAGCATTGAGTGATTTGTTGAAAAAAGGTCTTACCCTTAAGAATACGAGGGTAGTAGGGGTTATGGGGTATGAAGCGCAAATTGCTGGTGTTGGAGATAGACCGCACGAAAAATGGAAAAGAGGAATAATGCCAACATTGAAAAAAGCATCAACAAAGGAAGTTTCAAAGTGGCGAAAAGCTGCCGTAGAGATGACTGAACAAATAGCAGGTAAGTTGGAATTTGTTAATGGAGGGGGATCAGGAAGCTTGTTGTGGACAGCCGAACAAGAGGAAGTCACGGAAATAACGGTCGGTTCGGCTTTTTATTTTCCAGCATTATTCGATCAACATCACTCCCTCCCACTAAAACCAGCAGCAGGATTCGGACTTCGTGTAACACGGCAACCGGAACAAAGAATCATCGTCTGTCATGGCGGAGGATACACCGCATCTGGCGCACTAAGTACAGATAAATTCCCTCAAGTCTATCTACCAAAAGGCTTACACTATCTTACGAATGAAGGACCAGGGGAGGTTCAGACACCTTTAAAAGCAACAGATCAAATTCCAGCGATCGGTGATACGGTTTATTTCCGCCACGCAAAAGCCGGAGAACTTTGTGAACGGTTCCAACTATTACAC
The DNA here is from genome assembly GCF_016772275.1 of Heyndrickxia vini. Lineage (NCBI taxonomy): Bacteria > Bacillati > Bacillota > Bacilli > Caryophanales > Bacillaceae > Heyndrickxia > Heyndrickxia vini. The sequence continues at coordinate 884,935 of NZ_CP065425.1, forward strand.
ACTTGTCGTGGAGATCAGCTTGAAGGACAATTTCGAACATATCGGGGGGAAGGGGAATGTTTTCTTTAAAAACACTGCAAACAAAGAAGCAATGGTCAAATTGGGCAGAAACGGCACAAGGTTCATTCGAGCAATTTTTCACACCTCACAATACAGAAGAATTACAATCCTTAGTGGAAACAGCCTATAAAAATGGAAAGAGAATTCGCGTAATTGGTGCTAGTCACTCATTCAGCCCCATCGCTTTACCGGAAGAAATTTGTATTAGCTTACACGAAATGCGTGGATTAGATTCGGTTGACGCAGCGAGTGGAGAAGCGACTTTTTGGGGTGGCACCTATCTATACGAAATCGGCCCAATATTAAAAGAACATGGACTTGCGCTTGAAAATATGGGCGATATTCAGGAACAAACAATTGCAGGAGCAGTTTCAACAGGGACACATGGGACGGGAATCACTCTTGGTTCGATTTCAAACCAGGTCGCCAGTTGGGAATGGATTGATGGCACAGGCACCTATCATAAACATCGCCGCTTAAACGAAGAGGACCCTTTAGCCAATTCCTTGCAAGTTTCCCTAGGGCTATTAGGAATTCTTGTAAAAGTTACACTAAAAGTGCTCCCTTTATATAGCTTAAAAGTTACAACCTTTCGTGCAACCATTGAGGAGGGATTGGCAAATTGGAAAAGCGATCTGTCACATTTCCGTCATCTGGAATGGTTTTGGTTTCCGGGAACAAACCTAATCCAGGTAAAGCAAATGGAACTCATTCCACCTGAACCACAGAAAAAATGGGAAAAGACAGTCTCATCCATTAGTAAAACTGTGATCGACAATCAAGCCTATTATGTTTTATCAGAAATTTGTCGGCGAAATCCGAAACGAACCCAGTGGGTCAGTGAATTCTCAGCAAAGAATATACCGAATCGGACTGAAAAAGGCTATAGCTACGAACTGTTTGCTACCCCACGTAAAGTGAAATTTTACGAAACCGAAATCGCAATTCCTATTGAAAGCTTTCCAGAATGCCTAGATGAATTGACGTCTGGATTAAAAGATAATCCGTTCTTCGTTCATTTTCCAATTGAAATTCGCTTTGTTAAAGGGGAATCAGGATACTTAAATCCCAATCATCAACAAGACTCGGCTTTTTTGGCTTTCCATATGTATAAAGGTATGCCATATAAGCCTTATTTTGAATGGGTTTGGAATGTTATGGAAAAGTACAATGGCCGTCCTCATTGGGGGAAAATGAATCAGCTTACGGAAGAAAAAGTACAGGAACTCTATCCTAAATGGGGGAGTTTTCTAGAAGAAAGAGAGCGATATGATTCAAACAGGATGTACGTAAACAAATATTTTAGAGGTTTAATTAAATAAATAAGTGACAGGCAAGTATTATACCTGTCACCCGTTCAATGATTCAATTTCTCATAAATGCGAAAAAGCTGAGTGAGTTCTTCCTCAGTCAGTTTATTAAAAAGTTGAGTTCTTAATTGAATCCCAATTTCCTGAGCCTTTTCTAAAATTTTAAGACCTTCATCAGTGATATCTAAATAAAGAATTCGTCTATCTTCATCATCTCTTAAACGGATGGAAAGGCCCTTTTTTATCAGCTTTTCAGATAAATGTGTAAGTGATGGGGGAGTTAACCCTAGGTTTTTGGCAATATCGGAAGGACGGCTTTTCCCGTTTTTTTTCAAATGTCTCAAAACTAAAATATGGGTAATTCCGAGATTTTCGTTAAACATTTGGGTCCATTGAATAATAAGGTTATTGGTTACTAAGTCCATTTCATGTAAAAATTCAAAAATGGTTTGATTTTTATTCATTGTTAGCCTACTTTCTTTTTAATTACACTTATTATAATAAGAAAACCTCTTTAATAAAAAGAGGTTTCTTAAAACTTTATATTATTGTGCAGAAAATCCGCCATCAATGACTAATTCCGCGCCTGTAATGTAGGATGCTTCATCAGAAGCAAGGAATAATACGGCGTTCGCAATGTCTTCAGGTTTTCCTAAGCGTCTTAAAGGTGTAGCTCCTTCTAATTGCTTAAGTAATTCCTTAGAAGATTGCAATGCTTGGGTCATCGGTGTTTCAATAATTCCTGGGAATATCGTATTTACACGGATTCCGTGAGAACCAAAGGCAACAGCAGCAGCTTTAGAAAATGCACGAACAGCACCTTTAGAAGCGGTGTAAGGGTTTAAGCCTTGTCCAATTTGTGCTGTATATGAAGAAATATTAACGATTGCTCCGCTGTTTTGTTCTTTCATATACGGGAATACATGTTTTAAACCAATATAAGGTCCAAAACCATTGACAGTCATCATTTTTTGCCAATCATCAAAAGTTGTTTCTTCAAACGGCTTCTCAGAAGAAATACCAGCGTTATTAATAAGAATATCAATCTTACCATATTGATCGTTAACATCTTTCAATAATTTAGCCCAATCTTCTTCTGAAGAAACATTTAATTTCATACCAGTTACATTATCTATTTGACTAATTTTTTCAAGGGCTGTTTCATTAATATCTGCCGCAATAACTTTTGCGCCTTCTTGGCTAAATAGTTGAACCATTCGCTCACCCATTCCGGATGCTCCACCAGTTACAATTGCGACTTTATTTTCTAATCTTCCCATTATATATTCCTCCTAGCGTAATTTAATTGAACCGCCATCGACCATGAATGTTTGTCCAGTAATATAATCTGAATCATTACTTGCTAAAAAGACTGCTGTTCTACCAATATCTCCTTCTGGATCGCCAAGACGACGCAAAGGAATTTTGTTAATCATTGCTTCGTACATTTCAGGATTATTTTCTTTCCAAACTTGAACCCCATGAGTCGCGGCAATTGGAGAAATTAAATTAACATTAATATTATCTGGACCCCATTCGTTTGCCGCCACACGAGAAATGGCACGGATTGCTTCTTTTGCAGCTGCATAAGAAGCTTGTGTATGTTGTCCTTCTAACTCAGCACCGGATGCGAAGTTAATCACTTTACCTTCCGTTTTCTTTAATTCAGGATAACAAGCTTGCATAAAATTAAATGTTGGATAAAATCCTGTACCGAATGAAAGGTCAAAATGTTCCATTGTTGTCTCAGTAAATGGAAGGTTTTTTGATGCATGTGCATTGTTAACTAAAATATCAATTCTTCCAAATCGTTCACTAACAGCCTTTACTATTTCAGTTATATTTTCTTTTACCGAAATATCTTTGATGAATACCATACCTTCTGTATATTGATTAATTTCAGATAATGTTGCTTTTCCTGCTTCTTCATTAATATCAACGATTGCAATATGTGCACCTTCTTTAGCCATTGCCAGAGAAATTCCTCTACCAATACCTGATGCGCCACCAGTGACTATACCGACTTTGCCAGCTAATCTCATAAATAAAACCTCATTTCTATAAAGTAATTAGATGCCTAAATATTTAATACCTAAATAATATCATCATCAGAAATAAAAGACAATCATTTTGAATTGATTGTAAAAGTAATCAAGTTCAAAAACTTAATAATTTATTCATCCGCTTGAAACTATTCATATAACTAAACGTCTAACGGATAGATAAAATCATTTTGAATATATAGAAGTTATATATAAGTAGAAATTTGTCGATAGGAATATATTTCTATGATAAAGCAACGGATGAACAGGCGATTACACTTTCAATAAATGGAATTGTGGGATAGATTCAGCGATTGAAGTATATGCAAAATCGCCGATCGTAGAAGAAGAGGATAGAAAAGAAACACTTGCAGAGGAAGAACCTTCAGTTGAAGTTAGCTTAGTCGCTCAAGCAATTATGGTGGTTTCAGTGAAGGGGAAACGATGGAAGGATATTTGTCATTTTCCTCCGGCAAAGAAGTAGACGGCGTTATTTCCCTTTATCAGAAAAGGAAAAGAGCAGCTGTTTCCAATATTTATAATTCCGGTCAGTCAGAAGTAATGCATGTTCGATTGAAAAAGGGAAAATATTATGTAAAAGTGAATGATGTATTCGGTAATCCTACGATTACCCCATATACGTTGACACTTACAAAGAAATAACCAATTAAACAACCTAGCGACTTTCGCTAGGTTGTTTAATTGTCTAAGAATGAAACTTTTTTCAGGTAGACACGTAATAGTATATGAGTTAAGTTGAATGGATAGTGTATTCTTGCTGTTCAATAGATTACAGATGGAGGATTGGTATGTACTATCTTATTTCATTATTTGCATTAACATTAAACCCATTTATATGGAAAAACTATTATAAGATGAAGGCATTTTTATATTTTCAAGGATTACGGTTAATTGCAGGGATTGCCATTACTTTTGTACTCACCTATTTTGGCTTGATTGACCATACGTGGCAAGCATTTATTAGTTATGGCTTATATATTATCGGCATCTTTTTCATCTTAGATATTCTTTTTATTAAAGTGAAATATGGGGGACTGACACCTTTACTTGGATTCGCGTTTATTATTGGCGGCTTATATTTTACCTTTGTTTATCCGATAACAATCACAAATGACAAATACGAATTTGTTAAACAAAAGGTAACGGTTGCGAAGAAAGATGTCTCTGCTATTGATGAAAAACATATTCCTGTTGTACCGGAAAAATACGCAAGATATCGCAGTGAAAAACTTATTGGTGAACTTAAGCATTCTTCCTATTATGATTTAGGAGAATCAACGATTCAAAAAATCGACAATCATCTTTATTGGGTCACTCCAATTGAATATACAGGTTTCTTTAAATGGTTAAAAGGAGATAAAGTACCCGGATATATTAAAATGAGTGCAGAAGATGAGCGTGCCGAAGCAGAGCTTGTTAAAGTAAATATGACCTATGTACCTTCAGCATTTTTTAATAAAGATGTAAAAAGGCATGTACGCTCGATTCATAAAGATATGATTCTATTAGACGTCAGCTTTGAACCGGATGATAATGATCATCCATACTATGTTATTCCATATGGGAAATATGAAAAATTCCGTAATATTATTGATGTCAAAGGAATTTATTTAGTTGATCCGGAAACAGGAAGCACGAAAGACTATCCAATCAATCATTTACCAGACTTTATCGATCATGCTATCCCGACAACCGTAGCCGAAGATTGGAATGAATGGTACGGAAAATATGTTCATGGATTCTGGAATTCGCTCTTTGCTCAAGAAGATGTTATGGTTCCGACTGAATGGGAGGATATAGATGAAGTGAATGGAGTGTTTAACGAAGATTTGCAATTACATTGGTTCACTGATTTTACCCGTCCAAAATCGGGGAGCGGTTCGATGGTGAGTTACTCCATATTAAATGCGAGAACAGGGAAGTTTACGTTTTATACTGAAGGAAATGGACTATTAAATGGGAAATCAGCTATGAATGTTGCTGAAAAGACATTTAGAGCGAATAAATATGAAGCTGGAACCCCAATACTTTATACAATATATGGGCAATTTACATGGGTAGTTCCGCTAATGGATTCCAATCATGTGTTCCGTCAAATGATGCTTATTAATGCGAAGGATGAAAAGGTTTATAGCACTGGTGACACGAAGCGTTCCTTATTTGATGATTATAAATATGCCATTGCCACGAAACTTGGGAAGGATGAAACAACACCGACTGATAAGGCATTGTTAAAGTCACAAAAAGGAATTGTTTCACATGTATATAAGGCAGAAACCGATCGCGGAACAGCTGTGAAATTTATGATTAAAGGCAACGACAAAATTTTTGTTGTTCAATCAAGCGAATTTCCATACTCAATCTTTATTGAAAAAGGAATGTCTGTTGAGTTTAATTATATTGACACGGAAGAAACGGTTGCATCGATAAATGGTGAGTTCAAAATAAATGAATAAAGGATAAGAGGACAGCTATCAATCTGCTGTCCTTTTTACTTAATATGAAAATGGAAAGCAGTGTGAAAAGTGGATGAAATAAATGATTTTAAATGTGTTCGTATTAATTCTTTTTGAAAAATACTTGTTTAGAAAATGTGCAGAAAAGGATGAAAGATAAAGATCCGAGGACTTCCATAATAAATAGGGTATTTAATATATTTTCCATGAAAAGCACCTCCGTTAAAATAGGTCTTTCACAATGTATTATAACTAATAATTGCTAAGAAATAATGAACGTCATATTAACATTTCTTAAAGGTGTAGCTTTTATTAGTAGAAAAATGCAGACGGATTCGACCGTCTGCGTTACGTATCTATGGGTTAATTATTATTTTACAACAACTGGATTCGGCGCAACTGGAACAGGAATTTTCGTATTAAATTGGATTTTACCTATTTGAGTGATGTTTGCGTCGTCAGCACCAGTAAATGTGACTGTTTTATAGCCAAAATCGCGTGCCGTAAGAAGTAAACTGTCAATCATCCTAATAAATGTACTATTATTCATAAGCCCAGAGTCTTTCGAAAATTGAACGGTCACATGCTTAGTATCCTCTTCGGTTTTCACTTTTTGGATGTCGACACCCCCTGGAATCGGAGCATGTAGTGGTGGATTTGAACTGAAATGCTCACTTTCCATATTAGTTATTGCTTCAGCCAATGTCTTATACTTTTTCGAAGACGGTGCTAAAAATACCGGATAATCTTGATCATACATGTATTCAAAATAGGCTTTTTTTCCGGTTGATGCAATAGGAAGGACGGTCTGTTCATTATTCTCTATAATCGCCCCAGGCTTTCCTTCTGTTTGAAATTCAATTTCGGATACATTTTGATAGCGGAGGGATTCTTTTACCGATTCGATAAAGGCTCCTCCTCTTGACGAAGTACTTAGCGTACTGTTATCCTGCAAATCAATAATGACTTTCTTTCCGTTCTTTTCATTTTTTGCAACGGAAAGTTTATTGATATTTACAATATCGGCAGGTTGAAGCCCCCATGTTTCACTAGGTATTTTATCAAGATTTTCTTTAAATTCCTGAATAGATGTTTTTTCTTTTTTATCAGTTATGATGCTGATTGGCACGACAATATTTTCGCCTTTAGAAGCAGGTAGTCCAAGTGTAATGAAGTTCTGATCCTTCTGTACAACAAAACGCTGATCGGTTTCGGAAAATACATTCGGAATTTCAGATGCACTTAAATCCTTCATAGCAACATCCTTTGTTTTACTGCTTTTTTCTTCTACCGAACTTAGTGATGAAAAATGAAATAAAGATGCCACGATAATAAAGGCAACGGAAACCGTACCAAGGGATGCAACGGTTGGAAAAAACCATGATTGATGTTTTTTCTTTTTTACTTTAGGTGCGATGGATTGATAGATCTCTTCCGGTGTCCTGTGGTCTTTTACGACCGGAAGCTGCTTGAGTAGTTTTTCAATATCGTAAGACTTATCGTTCCAACCGTATTTTTCCACAGTTCTCCTCTCCTTTCTCAATTTCACTTTGCATCAACGATCTAATCGTTTTTAAAGCGCGATGCTGTGTTGTTTTTACTTTTCCTTCCGACCAACCTAATACAGAAGCCGTTTCCTGAATGGATAGGGATTGGATATATCTTAAAATGAGGACCAATCGTTGGTCCAGCTTACATTTATCTAAACAACGATACATGATCTGGATAGATTCATTTTGTAGAGCAATATCTTCAGGGAGTGGAGAATGATCACTAATTAGGTTTGTTTCACCATCAAAACTATCGGATAACTGATGTTTCCATCGTTTTTGTTTCCGAAAAAAATCAATCGCAACATGCTTGGCAATGGAAAAAATCCATGTTTTTTCACTGCTTCTATTCTCAAATTGATGATACGATTTTAAGATACGAATATATACTTCTTGAATTAAATCCTCTGCTTGTTCACGGCTTTTAACCATATAAAACAGAAATTGAAATAAATTTTGATGATATTTCTCGTAAATTTCATAAAATTGTTTTTCCATCACTACCCCCCCTAAATACATTAGTCGAATGGAACGAAAAAAGGTTACAAAAAATTTAAAAATTTAATTTAAATGTAATAGAGGAAGAACAAATTGTACACCGTTAATGTGTAATAAGCGTCGAAAAGGGTAAATGGAAAAAAACAAAAGAGGAGTGATTATCGTGGATAAAAAATCAAATTCAAAAACTTACGATCATCCGGAACAATATAAAACTGAAAAGGAAAGCCTATTTGATAAATATGAAAGCGAGCGAAATGTGGACCCAATTCCAATGGAAGATTTAAATGAGAAAATGCAAGATGAAAAAAATAAACACAAAAGCAAAGATACCTCATCAAGTGAAAAAAAATATAAAAATGAATAGATAAGTAGAAAAAAAGAACTGTGGAAGAATGTACATCAATTTCATCCTTCCACAGTTCTTTTTAAATATGTATTTAATAAGAAACTCGGATATTTTCTAATTCCATCTGTTCTAAATTTTTTAATGTAAACCCAAGGCTCTTACAAAATTTGGCGATAGATTTAATTTGTTGAAAGGTTGTTATGATAAACGTTCGGTCCCTTTGTATCGTATCTTTAATGGATGACAGCATATCGAATAAAGCGGCAGATTTCAATTCAGGAATTTCTTGTTGATACTCTAACGTTTCTTCAGTGATGGGCAGAATCCAAAGATGACAATCAAAGGGAATCTTCAATAATTGAGTAAACGCATCTGCCTTCTCTAAAGGTGTTCGCAATGTATAATCAAACATTTCAAAAACAATTTTATTAGAAAAATCTAAGGATTGAAAAGGGTAGCTTCCTTGTTCATCAAAAACTTGAATCATTAATTTGGAATGAATAAATTCATTGTCTTCACTTGTTTTAGTAGCTAGGTTGTCCATCATTGAATCTCCTCTCAAATTAGTGTTATTGCTTAATACCCTTAAATAATAAAAGGAAAACCTATCAATCACTTTTTAACAAAATTTTTCGAAAATAAAGCGAGGGAACAAATGATTTTGTCCCTCCAATAGGATTCAAGATTTTCTGATATGGAAAAACTTTGTCAATAGCCATGGGCCTTCAGGAAAGCCGAGTGATAACTGCCAGGCTCCGACTCCGCCAATTTGGAATTCGCGAATGAGCTGCATTTTTTTGCTTATACTTCTCGCATCCTCAAATCCAACTACATGACGCTTTCCTTCATCGTCAACATAATAGAAATAGGGAGATTCATATTCCTTTGAATAGTGGATCTCTGCTTGGTACTTCATGGCAAGTTGTACAGCATTTTGATTAGAAATTCCTGGAGCAATGGTTGCTGGATTATATGGCAATGTCCAATCATAACCATATAGAGGCAGACCTAATAAGATTTTCTTTCGCGGGACTCGATCAATCGCAAATTGAATCGTCTGTCTTACTTCATTAATAGGAGCAACTGGTCCAGGTTCACTGGCACCATGATGCCAGTCGTATGCCATAATAAACATCAAGTCGACGACGGCGCCTATTCCGCCATAATCGTAGCCTTTCAGCCATGGTATATTGTCATTTGTTTTCGGTGGGACAGCAATCGTTAATAAATGACCCGCGGGTTTCAACCGATCACGAAGTTCTCGCAAAAATCCAGTAAAAAGGTCTCTATCCTTCTCAAGTGTCATTTCAAAATCAATATTAACTCCGTCATATCCTTTCGTTGATACTTCCTTTAGTATACGGTTAATAAGCGTCTGTCTAGCTGTGGAATTATTCAGCATTTGACTCGTTAATTGTGAACTAAATCCAGATTCAGTTAAGTTGGTTATTGTCATTATTGGTTTGACCCGATGTGACCATGCAGTTTTAATTGCCGTTGAATCGTTAAGGGAGCTTAATCCGCCATCAGGAGAAAAATGATATTCAAAAAGTGCGATATACGTAATATAGGGTGAGAAGTCAGTGATTAAACGCTGATCGGCTTGCGGGGTCCGTACAGAATAATACCCTAAGCTTGTTACGTTGTAATTTGAAATATTAGGGATTCTCACTTTCATTCCAACTTGTAATCGGGAGGGGGGAATTGAAGGGTTCGCTCTTTTAAGCATGTCAACAGATACATAAGCCATTTGGGAAATTGTGTAAAAACTATCTCCAGGCTGGACAATGTATGTATACGAAGGAATGACCAATGCCTGCCCGGGTACGATATTTACCTGATTTAAGCCATTCGCAAGTCGAATTTGCTCAACAGGAACCGAATATTTCGAACCAATTCGGTATAAAGAATCACCTTGTTGAACGGTATAAATAAACATGATGACCGACCCCTTTCCATACTTTCATTGTATGAAGTCCTAGCATGTCTTTATGTCATTGAGACGATCGTAAAGCAATTGGAAAGTTTTAACGAAAATCTATCTATAAATATTAAAAAAAAACTGTCGATAAATATTAAGGAGAATATTTTAAATAAAATGCTGGGAGTCGGTGGATACATAAAAATTTTCTTTCTTACAACAGATATCAAGGAGACTAACACCATGAAAAACAAATTAAGTAAAATTTTTAAGATGACGATACGAAAAAAATTATCTCTGTCATTTGCTATTATGTTAATTTTACCAACCGCAATTATCGGCGCAACGTCATATTTTAGCTCACAAAATAGCCTTGAAAAGGAAATGATGAGAGCAGCTAGTGTAAATGTAGATATTTTAGATGATATTATTGATGATACAATTTCCCCTTATTTATCGGATGCGGATTTTTTTGCAGAAGAAATAACTTCTAAAGATTATAAAGGGCTAGAAAGTCCAAAAATCCGTACGAAACTAAATCAATATATAAAGCTTCATAAAAATGTGCAATTAGCTTATGTTGGTACGAAAACAGGATTAATGATTAAATCTCCGGAAAGCATTGTTCCAAAAGGATATATTCCTAGTGAAAGACCATGGTATCAAGAAGCGATGAAACAGCCGGGTAAGACAATCATTACTGAGCCGTACGTATCTGCAACATCAGGTGATATGGTTATTACAATTGCTAAATCAATGAATGATCATTCCGGAGTAATTGGAATCGATATTTCTTTGGAAAATATTAATAGTCTAGCTAAGAAAATTAATATTGGTGCAAAAGGATATGCAATGATTTTGGACAAGAGCAAGAAATTTATCGCCCATCCACATGAAAAGGGAGGAAAAGCAGCAACTCAATCTTTTTATAATAATCTTTATACAAAAGACGCCGGGCAGTTTACTTATCATTTAGATGGTGCTTCAAAAAATATGGTGTTTAATACAAATAAGCTAACGGGGTGGAAAATAGCAGGAACAATGTATTTGTCTGAAACCTCTGATGCGGCAAAACCGATAATGCTGAACACCGGTATCATCACCTTAATTGCCTTCATTATTGGTGGATTGGTAATTTTCCTTATTATCCGTTCTATAATAAAACCTTTGCATAAATTAAAAAATGCAGCTAATCAAGTGAGTGAAGGAGATCTTTCCCTAAAAATAGATGTACAAACATCCGATGAAATCAATGACTTAGCTCAATCATTTAATTCAATGACAACTAATTTGAGGGAGTTAATACAGCAAATCGATGAAAGTGCTATTCAGCTTTCCGCATCTTCAGAACAATTGAATGCAAGTGCAGAAGAGACGACAAGTGCAACAGAACATGTTGCTGCAGCGATTGAACAAATATCGAAAGGTGCAGAAAATCAAACGGTTGGGATCGAAAATAACGCAACTGCCATGGATGAAATTGCCCTAGGCATTGGAAAGGTCGCAGATAATACGACGCATGTTACAGAATTAACAAGAAGTACAACCCAATTGGCAGATGAAGGGGGAGCATTTGTTAATCGTACAGTCGAGCAGATGAAAGAGATCTATCAATCGGTTGAACAATCTAATGTAAAAATTACTGTATTATCTGATCGTTCGAAGGAAATCAGTACGATCATTGAAATGATTACGGGAATTGCCGATCAAACGAATTTGCTTGCATTAAATGCAGCGATCGAAGCAGCAAGAGCTGGAGAGTCTGGAAAAGGCTTTGCAGTAGTAGCCGACGAAATAAGAAAGCTTGCGGAACAATCAAGACAATCAGCACAGCAAATATCAACAATTATTATGGAAATACAAAAGGAAACCGACAGTTCTGTACAGACAATGCAAGACGCAACTCAGAAAGTGGAGTTAGGACTTTCCATTTCAAATGAAACGATTGAAAAGTTTAATCAAATTTTACATGGAATGAAAGAAATTGCGCCACAAATGGAGGATGTTGCAGCGATTTCCCAACAAATTACTGCGGGAGTTGAAGAGGTTACATCTGTAGCGAATGAACTAGCAGCGATTGCTAAGGAAAACTCTTCAGCTGCAGATGAAATTGCATCAACAACTGAAGAAACCGTTGCATCAATGCAAGAGATCACCTCTTCATCGAAGGCATTATCGAAACTAGCAGAAGATCTGCAATTGCTTTTGAAAAAATTTAAACTGTAACAAGATTACCCTCTTCCAATTCGGAATGAGGGTTTTTTATTAGATGGACAGCTGGTGCCTCTATACTATGCAGAATAAGGTTGCACTTAAACAATAATTAATGGTTATCTGTACCAGTCCTAGAACTTTTTCGTATATAATACTTGTAACGTAAATCCACATAAGTTTAATCAAATCGAGGTGATGAGGTCGTGAGTGGAATTGTTGGCTATATAGGAAAATCTTCGGCTCATACTATCATATTAGATTGTCTTACCCACTTGGATTACCGTGGGTACGATTCAGCTGGAATTGCCATATCGAATATGGAATCTATAGAGATACGTAAGGAAAAAGGCCGCATTGAGGATTTGGAAGCATTACTAGAGATTGAACCGATGACTAATGGGAAACTTGGAATCGGTCATACAAGATGGGCCTCACATGGTGCCCCTACAGTATTGAATGCACATCCATTAAGTGATGCGAATGAACAATTTTTTGTTGTTCATAATGGTATCATCGAAAATTATCGACAGCTTAAAAATATGTTAATTGAAAATGGTCACCATTTTATGACAGAGACCGATACAGAAGTGATTCCACATCTTCTTGCACATTTTGATACAGGAAATTTTGCGGAAACAGTTAGAATAGTTGTGCCACATCTAAAAGGTTCATTTGCTCTAGCAATCATGTCAAAAGACAATCCTGATACAATTATCGCAATCTCCCAAGAGAACCCTTTAATTATCGGTTTTGGTCAAGGTGAGGCATTTTTATCATCTGATATTTCTGCCCTTCTTTCTTATACGAAAGAAATATACCCAATCAAAAATGGTGAAATTGCGGTGCTTTCTTCCAAAGGGATAAAAGTCGAAACGGTTGAAGGAATGTCCATTCAACCAGAGAAAAAAATCATCGAATGGGATCAGGCTGATTTTAGCCGGCAAGAGCATGAGCATTATATGTTAAAAGAGATTATCGAACAACCGAAAGAGATTAAGAAAACATTAGAAGGCAGATTAATCGATGATCGTGTTCTTATTCCGGAACTTGAGATATTTTTAGCAGAACAAAACATTAATCAATATCAAAAAATTGATATCGTCGCTACTGGTACTGCCTACCACGCTGGAATGGTCGGAAAAAAAGTCATGCAATCGATGATCAATCTTCCTATCGAAGTATCAATTTCTTCCGAATTTCGCTATGAGCACGGACCGCTTAATGAGAAAAATCTCGTCATCTTCATCAGTCAATCGGGAGAAACAGCTGACACATTGTCCGCATTAAAAGAAGCTAAATCACATGGCAGCTCAACAATAGCAATTACAAATAGATCACGCAGTAATCTTGCACGGAAAGCAGATTGTATGATTTGTACGAATGCTGGACCAGAATTATCTGTTCCGGCGACTAAAGCCTATACGACACAAATTACCGTTTTACTGCTGCTCGCAATCGTGTTAACAGAAAAAACCAATGGTCCAGGAGTAGAACGGATTCCGGAAATGATAAAAGAATTGCACAATCTTTCTGAAGAAGTCGAGAAAACGTTAATTATGACTCAAGACGCAATTGATCAGTTCGCACAAGTGACAGAAGATCAAGACAGCCTGTTCCTTATTGGGAGGGGTCTCGATTATGTGCTTGCATTGGAAGGTGCACTTAAGCTGCAAGAAGTTGCCTATTTACACGCAGATGCCTATGCAGCAGGTGAAATGAAACACGGAACGATGGCGTTAATCACTCCGGGAGTTCCCGTCATTGCCCTTTCTACGCAAAATCATTTAAGGGATAAAACGATTAACAATATTAAAGAAATTAAGGCGAGAGATGCGTTCGTTGTTGGTGTCACAACAATTGGAGACGATGATATAAGTGAAATTGTAGATGAAGTCATGTATATTCCAGAAGTCCATCCATTCCTAATGCCGATCATTGCCGCCATCCCACTGCAGTTATTAGCCTATTATGCTGGTACGGTAAGAGGCTATGATGTCGATCGACCTCGTAATTTAGCAAAAAGCTTAACGGTTGAATGAAGAATGGGTTTCAAGGTGGGCAAACGATGAACAAAACAGACCGATTGTTAGCTATTGTGTTAGAGTTGCAACGTAAAGAGGTTGTACGTACCGATCATAGGCGCCCCTGAGACAGGATATTCCTTGATGGAAGGCTATTTTCTGCCGCCGATTAGTTTCACGGTACTAGAAGCCGTATGTTTGCTGATCGGAACGGATTTTATCGAACAACGATTTGATGATGATTATCGTGTCAGGGCTCAATCCGCTCGCGGTAAAATTGAGGACATTCTACCGGAGAATGTTCGCAATGAATCATCTCATGTACTCAAAGCTATGCGTTTGCTCATTTCCGATAAACACGTCACGCCATCAAAAGAAAAAGAGTACCTAGAAAAGATCCGTCGGGCGATATTAAACGAGCGAAAGATCAGCTTTCATTATACAAAAAAATTGCAGATTCCAAGAAAAATATTAAAACGCTACTGACATACTGTTGTCAGTAGCGTTTTTTTATAATCGGAGTAAGTAAGCAGAAAGGAGTGAGAGATAAATGCGAAGTATGTCATGCATCTGTCGGAGGGATGATTTAATACGGTATTGTATTATAAATTATAGAAAGGATGGTGTCTCGTGAATTTTGCTTCTGTACGCATCATTACCGACGACGTGGATCGTCTTGTCAATTTTTACGAAAAAGTCATGAGTGTGTCGGCGGAACGCCCCGCGGCTGCTTTTGCCGAACTTGTTGTGCCATCGTGCACTCTGGCGATTGGCCACTCCAAGACAGTGCCACTGTTTGGTGCTGGTTCCGCGGTGGCTGCAGATAATCATACTGTCATCATTGAGTTCCGTGTTAACGATGTCGATGCAGAATACGAGCGCTTGAAGCCGTTTGTCGACGAGTGGGTCAAGGAACCGACCACGATGCCGTGGGGGAACCGTACTATTCTGTTCCGTGATCCCGATGGCAACCTCGTTAATCTCTTCGAACCGGTGACGGAGGAAGCAATCAAAAGATTCCGCGGTAGGGGGTGACGACAGTTGAAGTGAGTGAGCCTCAATTTGAGGAGTTGCAATGACTCGTAATATATATGGCCATTTTGCCCTTGAATGTGCCGTTGATTTCTCCAGTGATACCATGTCTTTCTCGGTATGTCAATGATCCGTTAAGAAGCTTTTGAAGTATTAATAGCTGGTTTAAAGTTGGGAAAAACCGAAATCGTTGTCTTCACTCTCTAATATAATAAAATTATCTTGAAATCATGCCTTCAGTCAACGGACGCTTTAATTATGCAAGGATCACTAAAGTTATCAAACTTTTTTAAAAGGATGATTAAATTGAATATAGAAAAAGCGTGTTTTGATTAATTTTTTTTCAAAACACGCTTTTTCTATTTGCTCTTTTATCAAGGACTATTAAGTTAATTTTATTTAAATTTATTCCAATACTACAGATGTGGGTTCCGAGGACACCAGTTCTTTTATTTGTGAAAAAGTGGGTAATTTCAAATATTTGCGGACATGGTTCCGTAATTTTGATAAAAAATAATGGTTACCTTGTGCTTTTTCTTAAATAAGGTGCGTAGTGTCCTCTTAATCCATAAATCAGATTCATTTAATACAAATGAAGGGTCCTCTGTCCTTCACATGATAAGTTTACTAATAAGGTTCAGCCTCATGTCCTTTTTCAATAGCCTTTTCAGGAGCTTGATCACCATCTTTATTTCCAAGCGGTTTTTGACTGGAACCTTCTGCAGGAGCATTGGCCAATCCTTCTTTTAAACGGCGGCCATATTCTTCGTCCGCTTCCTCGGCTAGGGCAATCATCTTCTCTTGAATCCTTTTATCACATGGAGCGAGCCCGGATACAAGATTGGAAATTAACTCATCTTTTTCCCATTGTTCGAATTGACGATAAGTTTCTCCAGCCTGCTTTGTATTACTTTGACGATCAATCGATTCCCGGACGAGCTTCCCTTCGATATGTGGAGTATATTCTTTCCCCGTTTGCTCTGCTTCTTTTAATCCACCTAAGATAGATGGCTCATAATTGATATGTGGATTTTGTCCAGGTGCACGATCGACTTTATATTGCATTTGACCGCCGCTTTGATTTGTTGCTACGCGTTTCTTCGGGGCGTTAATCGGCAGCTGCAAATAATTTGCTCCAACGCGATATCTTTGTGTATCAGAATAGGAGAATGTGCGTCCTTGCAGCATTTTGTCATCAGAAAAATCCAGACCATCTACGAGAACCCCAGTTCCAAATGCGGCTTGTTCCACTTCGGTAAAATAATCCTCGGGATTTTTATTCAGAACCATTTTTCCGACGCGAAGCCACGGAAATTGATCTTCCGGCCAAAGCTTTGTATCATCGAGTGGATCAAAATCTAATTCGGGATGGTCATCATCACTCATTATTTGTACGAGCAACTCCCATTCAGGATATTCCCCTCGTTCAATCGCATCAAAAAGATCCTGTGTCGCATGATTGAAATTAGTTGCTTGAATTTCCTCCGCTTCCTTTTGGGTGAGGTTTTTAATGCCCTGCTTTGGTTCCCAGTGATATTTTACTAAAACGGCTTGTCCATCCTGATTGACCCATTTATATGTATTCACGCCAGATCCTTGCATCATTCGATAATTTGCCGGGATCCCCCATGGTGATTGAACGATAGTGACCATATGAAAGGTTTCCGGTGAATTCGCACAAAAGTCGAAAAACCGTTCATTATCTTGAAGATTCGTAACCGGGTCTGGTTTAAAAGCATGAATCATATCAGGGAATTTTATGGCATCACGGATAAAGAAAATTTTTAAGTTATTACCGACTAAATCCCAGTTTCCATCTTCTGTGTAAAATTTCACGGCAAACCCACGCGGGTCTCTTAATGTTTCGGGTGAATGCCCACCGTGAATTACGGTTGAAAAACGTACAAAAACAGGGGTTCTTTTCCCTTTTTCTTGAAACAACTTTGCACGTGTATAGTTAGATGCGGGCTCATCTCCTGCTGTCCCATAAGCTTCAAAATAACCATGGGCACCGGCCCCGCGTCCGTGAACTACCCGCTCAGGAATCCGCTCACGATCAAAATGACTAATCTTTTCAATAAAATCATAATTTTCCAATGTGGCAGGCCCGCGATTCCCTACAGTGCGGATACTTTGGTTATTTGTAACGGGATGACCTTGACGATTCGTTAGTGTATCTTCACTTTCAATATTTGTTTGCTTCTCTGTCATACTTTCATCTCCTTTACAATTTCTAACATTCTTCCCTGTATAATTTGCTCTTTGTGTCAGCTAAATATTCGAATAAAGGGATCATCTTAAAAATATGCTGTTTTCATATAATTTGTTTGTTTTACAATGAACCGTTCCTTTCCGCTACAGGCACTTGCTTTCCGCGGGGCTGGCGATGAGCCTCCTCATCGCTTCGCTCTTGCGGGGTCTCATCTGTCCAGCTAATCCCGCAGGAGTCAAGTGCCTTCCGCTCCAATCCACTCTGCGCTTTTAATATTCGCATCAGTCTTTTAGAAAAGAGACTAAAATAAAAGGAGAATAAGCATGTTTTGAAGAAGAAAAAAAGGGAGGTGATCTAGTTGATCTATTTTGAAACGGAAAGACTGCTGATGAGGGATTTTGACCGAGAGGATTTGCCGGAGTTTAGAAGGATGAATGAAGATCCAGAAGTTATGAGGTTCTTTCCGAAAATACGTACCTATGAGGAAACCGATGCTTTTTACGAAGCCATTTTAAAAGAATTTGAAACATACGGTTTTGGCTTATTTGCAGTTGAACGAAAAGATACGGGGGAGTTTATCGGATTTATCGGCTTTCATCGAGCGACATTTGAGGCAGATTTCACGCCATGTATAGAAATCGGTTGGCGCTTAAAAAAAGAGGCATGGGGTTATGGATTTGCGACAGAAGGGGCTAGGGGGTGCTTGAAGTATGCTGAGGACCACTATAATTTCGAAAATATTTATAGTTTTACAGCAAAAATAAATTCTCCTTCTGAAAGTGTGATGCAAAAAATTGGCTTGCAAAAAGTGGGGAATTTTGCGCATCCAAACATGGAAGAAACCCATCCTTTATCGGAGCATGTTCTGTACGCGTTAAAAAATGAGGTAGGTGAATAGAATGGAGATAAGGAACTTATATTTGAATGAAGATCCACCAATGGAGCTATTATTATTAGCTGATCCCTCTAAAAAACTAATAGAGGAATATGTAAAGAGAGGTCAATGCTTTATTGCTGAACGAAATGGCAAAATTATTGGCGAATATGTGTTGCTTCCAACAAGACCCGAAACTGTTGAATTAGTGAATATTGCCGTTGAAGAAGAACAGCAAGGAAATGGAGTTGGAAAACAATTAGTCTGTCATGCCATTGAACAGGCAAAAATACAAGGTTTTAAAACAATCGAAGTTGGGACAGGGAATTCAAGTATTTCACAGCTCGCTCTTTATCAAAAATGCGGATTTCGCATGATAGGTATTGATCGAGATTTTTTCATCCGGCACTATAACGAGGAAATCTATGAAAATGGAATACACACAATTGATATGGTTCGCCTATCACAAGACCTTTAAATATTTGGAGGAACAGAATGAAATCTGTATTATCTGATCAAGTGCTGGATTGGGTGCGAAAGTCTGTCGGTTCAACTACTGAGATCCGCTCAATTAAAAGGCTGTACGGTGGAACCTCCTCTATTGTTCACCACCTTTCATTTACAACAGGAGATGTCGTATTGCGTCAATTTGATAACGAAGAATGGCTGAAGGAAGAACCAGACTTAGCTAGACATGAAGCAGAGAGCTTGCGTAAGGCAATGAAAACGTCTATCCCAACACCGGAAATCATCGCGTTTGATGAAACAGGGGATGAATGTGGTGGGATGCCTGCCGTTCTTATGACAAAACTGGAAGGAACGGTTCAATTAAAACCCCAACAAATGGAGAGATGGTTGGCTGAAATGGCTGAATCCCTCGTTCAAATCCATTCGGTTCAGGCGGATGACTTTCCGTGGACATATTTTACATACAAAGACTTAGCGAAGCTAGAAATTCCAGATTGGTCGAGTTATCCAGAATTATGGGGGGCTGTATTCGACTTTGTGAGAGTACCGCGTCCACAAGTGAGGCCATGTTTTATCCATAGAGATTACCATCCAACGAACATATTATGGGAAGATGATAAAGTCAGTGGCGTTGTCGATTGGGTGAATGCTTGCAGTGGTCCTGCAGGGATTGATATCGGACATTGCCGATTAAATTTAGCAATGCTATATGGCGTTTCCACTGCTGATGCGTTTCTATCAGCCTATGAAAAACTAGCTGGATATTCATTCAGTTATCATCCATATTGGGATTTGTTGTCTCTGATTGATATCCTATTTGGTCCTCCAGAGGTTTTTCCGGGATGGATTGCATTTGGAATGACTAGTCTCACAGACCAAATGATGGTCGAACGTTTAGATCAATATATGAAAAGTGTGTTAAATAGAATATAGACATTTTTATAGGGAGATGAGGAGAATATGACACGGATCGGCTTTATTCGCCATGGAAGTACGGCTTGGAATAAAGAAAAAAGAGCACAAGGAAACTCCAACATACCGCTGGATGAAGAAGGGCAATTGCAGGCGAGGAAACTAGCAGAAAGAATGAGTCAAGAAAAATGGGATGTGATTTATTCTAGTGATTTATTGAGGGCAAGGCGGACAGCCGAAATTATTGGAGAAAAAATGCAGCATCTTCCTATTCATTTCGACGAAAGGCTTCGTGAAGTGAGTGGTGGTCAAATTGAAGGAACTACTGAATCGGAGAGAATTTCAAAATGGGGTTCTAGTTGGAGAGAACTGGACTTAGGAATCGAAAAGGTGGATAGTGTGATAAAAAGAGGGCGCCCATTAATAGAGGAGATTATCACTGAACATCACTCAAAAAATATATTAATTGTTACTCATGGTGGGTTTATTCAATGTCTATTATCTGATCTTGTCCCCAAATTAAATCAAGAACAGTCGTTGAAAAACACGTCGTTAACCAAAATTTTCCGAAGCGAAAATGAATGGGAATGTGAATTATTTAATTGTGCAATTCATTTAAATGAATAATAAAAATGCGATCCTTTAGATGGCTTGACATCAAGGATCGCATTTAATTGTCTTTACATTTTCGGCGCTTCCATTCCCATTTTCGCCCATTCTTCTTTAGATGGTCCGTAAATTCCTGGTACAGTCACTCCGGCTTGACGCATCAAGACTGTCATTTGACCGCGATGGTGAATTTGATGATGAATGATAAACAATAATAAATTGCCGTTTGACATGTCCATTCCGAAAATATTATGAACCTCTTGCAATTTTTCATCAGTCCACTGCGTTTTAACCGCTTCTTGATAGGCTTCAGTTATTTTTTTATACTGCTCGGCAATATATTGTGCAGAATCAGGTACAGGAAAATCTTTATCAGGCCCATCGAATGTGAGACCGGATTGTGAGCCAATCACTTTAATAGCAGTTGTCACATGCCATGCAGTACGACCTAATGTCCAATGACCTGGTGCAGTTTCTTGTTGCAATGATTCATCAGTTAGTTGGTCTAATACTTTCTGAGTTTGCATGGCTTCATACTTCCACATTTGTAAAAATCCATCTATAGTTTGAAACATAAAAACTCCTCCTCAACATTTTATATTAATACTATTCTCTTTTAGCGTTCATTTACCTCTATCAAAATGATTATAACTTAATTTTTGCATCCACGTAAATTGTTCCGTCTGTTTGCAATTCTGCATAAAAAATATCTTCAACTTGTTGGAATCCTTTTAGATGTAATTCGTTTGTTAACCAGTTTTCATTAATATTTAGTTCTGTTAAATTTCTGCTTACAATTTTACCGTCGACAATCAGTTCCGTCGGCATATAGGGTCTTCTTTTTACTAGTATGTTGGAATCTTTTTTCGTAACGGGTTCGTATTCCTCTTTTTTGAGAACGCTAAGTTGTCCGTTAGGTTCTAAAATGGCATACTCTACTTCAGAAACAGCAAACACGTTTTTAATACGTAGAAGCATCGTTATATCATCCATATTTAATTTATTGGAAGAGAGAGCTTTCTCAATAATTTTTCCATGCTTGATAAGTATGGTAGGCTCTCCGTCTAAAAGGACTCTTGCTTTAGACGATTTAAAGACGATAAACTCTATCGATGCGGTTAGGAAGACCCACAAGGCAATCCCGGTAATCCCATCAATAATTTTAATATCTTTATGGATCACCATTTCTCCAACTATATTTCCAAGGGCAAGACCAGTTATGTACGAAAAAAAAGACATTTGGCTAATTTGCTTTTTTCCAAGCAGACGGATCAAAATAAATAAAACAAAAAAACCAATAAAAGTCCGAATAATAGTACTAGAAATCGAATCCATCTTTTCCCCCACTCAATCAACATCATAAATAAACATCCATTATCAAATAATATGACACAAATAATTACAACATATGTAAAAAGGGTACCTGACACCTATTTTTATTTAAGTCGAATATGTTTGTTGACATTCATCGAATCTGTGTTGTATATTATGTTTAAATAAAGTGTGGATGGGAGTGTGGTGTTGATGGGGCAGGGTGGAGAAAATATTATCTTTATTAGTTCTCCTGTGTTTGAACAGTTGTCATCGATGTTTGTTGTTCAAGGTGATATTCAATCTTCGGTAGGGGCAGCGAATGAGGTGCAAAAATGGGTGGAAGAGAGAAGACGTACGATTCCACAGAAGTTAAAGAACGATTTAGACGTCTTCTTTAGTAAGGAAACATTTATTGGAATGAGTATGATCCGTTATGCATATGAAAACAATTGTTATGAATCAGTCCCTAACTTTATTCACCAGTTAGAATCTGAGGAACCATATCAACTTTTCATGCGCTTTCTACAAACAGGTTTTACGCCTGATGAGGTATCAAACATACTAGATATTCAAGAAGTGAGTCATTTTATAAAACAAACAAACTTACCTGAAAGTGAAAAGTGGAAATTAACTTATTTATATGTTGATATAGAAAACACAAAACAACGTTTTGTTAATTTAATTAAACAATACTATGAATTTTACTTTAAAGATGATATTCCATACTTCTTAAAAAAACAACAAGAAAGCATTGCTGATTTATATGATAAACAACAAGATTTAACGAGAGTGCAAGTCGGTAATATTTTTCCGGTCATCCCTTCACATGTGCTGGAAAATAAAGAAATTAAACTGATTCTCTCACCTTCTTTTTTTTATGATACCGCATCCTTAACGTCTGATAGTGATGATTCATTTATTTATCATTTTGGAATGAACGAAATGAAAAAAAATAAAATGAGCCAAGACGATGTATTAGATGCGATAAAAGTTGTTGCAGATGAAAAACGAATAAAGATTATTCAACTATTAAATAAATCACCCAGATATGGATATGAGTTAGCCAACACACTTAATCTATCGAATTCTACGGTTTCACATCATCTATCTACACTTAGCTCGATTGGAATTGTTTATTCAACAAGAATTGAAAATAAAGTTTATTATCAGCTTCATAAAGAAAAACTGCAAGTATTGATGGAAACATTAACAAAGTCATTGCTTGACTGAGAGGGATCCATTTTGTGGATTCTATCTTTTTATTTCCATATTCGATTAATATCGAATGATACATTCTATGTAAGCGATTGAGAATAGGGGAGAATGAATGAAAATGAATCTATTAAAAAATAAAAGCTTCGTCCTATTGTGGATAGGAAATGCTGTATCCTTATTAGGAAACCGTTTTTATAATATTGCCATCATGTGGTATATCATCGAGAAAACAGGATCGTCTATCGCATTAGGACTAAGTGTTCTTTGCTTTACTGTTCCTTCCGTATTGATTATGCCTTTTGTTGGCGTACTAGCGGATAGGAACATAAAAAAACAACTTCTCGTCGGATCTGATTTGTTGAATGGTTGTATTATGATTGTGATCGCTGCTCTTATGTTTTTTGATGGGTTTCCTCTCGCACTATTATATGTACTTATGATTATCTCATCAGTCGTATCTGCCTTTTTTAGTCCGACAATCGGGGCAACCATCCCATTAATTGTTGGAAAGCCCCATTTAACTAAGGCAAATTCGTTTATGCAGGTGACTAATCAATTGTCAAATATTCTTGGTCCGGCACTGGCTGGTATCTTACTTGCATTGACCAATATGTGGCTTCTATTTTTAATAAATGGGATATCTTATATTATTTCCGCTATTAGTGAACTTTTCATTCATGTTCCTAAAATAGATATTGGCCATGTTAAAAAACATTTTTTCCTACAATTTAAAGAAGGATTAAGTTATGTGATTCGGTATAAAAATCTTCTTCATTTAATCATTGTTGGTGGCGTTATCATTAATTTTTTTCTTGCACCATTGAATGTATTTATCACGATTCTTTGTAACCAAGTGTTAAAAGTCGGATCTAGCGGAATGGGTATAGTTGATGCTGCAATTTCTGTCGGTGCCTTAATCGGGAGTATACTCATTTTACTAAATGTCATGAAAGACAAAATAAAAATGGTCATAATAGGTTTGTCTATCGAAGGTCTTGCCTTATTAATCGCAGGAATATTTACAAACAGCTATTTAGCAATGCTTTTCTTCGCGGCCATTTTGGGTTTAGGGATCAGCTTCGCAAGTGTTGGTATCGGCACATTATACCAAACGTTGGTACCCGAAAATAAAATTGGACGCGTTAGTAGCCTTTTGTCCACATTATCTACAATCATTGTCCCGATAGGAACAATGGTCGGTTCATCGATTATTAATCATCTCTCAATTTCATTGGTGTTAAACATATCGGGGATATTAGTCACACTGTCCGGCTTATCATTAATTATCACGCTTAAAAATAAAAGTGAAAATAAAACCGAAAGCTTAAGTTATTGAAAATTAATAAAGGAAAACGATAGCCTTTTCATGAATTAGTATAGAGAAAACGGTTGAAGGAGGATTTTCATTGGATCATTCACTGCAGCTTTATCAATATCATCTCTGGGCGAACAAAACAATTTTTAACCACCTAAAAGACATACCGGAAACTTACTCGAAAGAAGTAAACAGTGTTTTTTCATCGGTAAAAGAGGTGCTCTATCATCTGTATCAAGTCGATTATGTTTGGTTACGAACCATTTCAGGGGACCCATTCGAAGACATTGTCGCATCCATTCCCCAACTGAAGGAAGAGAACGCTAATAATACGATCGAAGAAATGGAAGAGGCATTTGTAAATTTAGCTGAGAAGTATAAAGCATTCATCAATGATCAAGAAGATATGAATCGTCGTTTCTCTATTCACCATCCAAAGTACGGAACCCTAAATGCAACCTATGCCGAGTTAATCCAACATGTCGTCAACCATGGAACCTATCATCGTGGAAACATTACCGCAATCTTAAGACAGCTAGGGTATACAGGAGTTCAAACAGATTATGTATCCTATTTATTCATTTTGAATCAATCGTAAATGTAAACTTTTGTTCTCGATATTTCACCAGATATACATTTACGATAAAAAATCAATATGCTACTATTAACATATAATAAATATACAGCATGGTAACTGACGACATTTGTGGAGTTAACCACAAGGGAGCCGTGCTTTTATAGAGTCGGGTCGTCTGGGCAGAGATAAGGAGGGGAATATGACCATCTTTATCTCTTTTTATTTTTTATAGTTCTTTTCCATATAATAGATTAATGGAAAAGCCATTTTTAAAGGAGGATCTTCAATGGAAAACCTTATTTTAGATGGAAGAAAAGTTGCTCAGAGTATTAAAAATCAATTAGTGGAACGGGTACAAGTGCTAAAGGAGAAGGGAGTTACGCCTTGCTTAGCAACGATTTTAGTCGGTGATGACCCATCTTCAGCAACCTATGTAAAAATGAAAGGAAATGAATGCGAAAAAATAGGCATAAAATCATTGCGCATCCATCTCCCGAAAGAAACAGAAACAAATCAATTACTTGAAACCATTCAGAAGTTAAATGAAGATAATTCAGTACATGGTATTTTGCTGCAGCATCCCGTCCCATCCCATATTGATGAGCGAAAAGCATTCGAAACGATTTCAATTGAAAAAGATGTTGACGGTGTAACAAGCTATGGATACGGTCAAACTGCACTTGGTTTTGGAAAATATCCTTCTTGCACACCAGCAGCAATTATGAGTATTCTCAATTACTATCAAATTCCGATTGAAGGAAAACATGCCGTCGTTATTGGAAGAAGCCCAATTCTAGGGAAACCAGTATCTGCTTTGCTTCTAAATGAAAATGCTACAGTAACGACCTGTCATTCCAGAACGACAAATTTATCGGAGGTTGTTCAATTAGGAGATATTGTCGTAGCCGCAGTCGGGAAACCGAATTTTATTCAAGGCGATTGGATAAAAAAAGGCGCCGTTGTTCTCGATGCAGGGTATAACAAAGGAAATATCGGTGATGTTGATTATGACGCATGCAGTGAAAAGGCAAGCGCAATTACCCCCGTTCCCGGAGGCGTCGGCCCTGTAACCATCTCGATGCTACTAAAACATACCGTAGATGCAGCCGAAGAAACAATAAGCAAACATTGACCTATTCATTAGTGAATAGGTTTTTATGTGTTTAAATTAATTATAAGAAAGACTGTTTTCTAAAGGGAGTTTGCTCTGAACAATGTTGAAAACGCTGAGTGAATTAGAGCGAAAGGAACCTGACTCCAGCGGGATATAGAGGAAAGGTCGAGACCCCACAGGCGCAAGCGCCGAGGAGGCTCGACTTCCTCCCCGCGGAAAGCAGGTTCCTGTAGCGGAAAGGAACGGTCCAGTCCAGTGTCCTAACATTAATTCTTTACAAAATAGCCAACAAAAAGAAGGAAAATAATTAATAAACAAAGAATGTTTGATGATAGAATTAGTAATAGGAATGTTAACGGTGACTATATACATAGGGGGACCACCATGGATCTTCGTTTAATCGAATTGATTGGATTAACTATCATCATTCATTTAATTGATACACTCGCATATTCTGTCAGACTAAACTCCGTAAAAAGCGGAAAATATGCATTATCTCTATCGTTATTTAATATATTTGTTCTTATTTCCAGAACGGCAAATATGTTTCAAGCACCATTGCTTGGATTAATCATTGGTTTGAGTATTGAAAAGGGACTAAACCCTAAATGGGATTTACATCTCGTTATTTTTGCGGCAACGACCGGAACACTATTGGGCATTGTCCTGATCCCAACATTTTTAAAGATTTTTTCAAAAGCGGTCGATAAACTTGATATTAAAGGATCAGTTCCTTCAATTGTTGTAGAGGCCCTCCATATTAACAATATTAAACGAATGGTAAAAAGTACGACAAAACCGCGTAAGTCAATGTGGGAAAAGTTACGTTATAAAGAAATTCCGAAAAGACTACTAATCTTAAATACAATTATTACAGCAGTTTATACAATCGGGGTGCTATCTGCTTTTTATGCATCTACCTTTGTTGATGAAAAGTATCGTCTAGCTACTTCGGCCTCATCAGGGATGATTAATGGGGTTGCATCGATCTTATTAACATTGCTTGTCGATCCTAAATCAGCCATTATTACTGATCAAGCATTGAGAGGAAAGCGACCTTATGGCGATGTAAAAGCCTTAGTTATTTTACTAATAGGATCCAAGTTAGTCGGGACACTCCTTGGACAAGTATTACTTGAACCGGCCGCACGGATTATTGCCTTTTTTAATTGAGCAAATGGGAAAAGCACGGGATGCCTTGTTCGGGTAATTTAGTACGTGGATTATATTACGATTACAGAGGTTCAAAGCATCTAAATGAAGTTTACTTAGATTTTTGAAACATAAAAATTCTTATCCTTTATTGAGTAACCAGGATATTTAAACTAAACGGAGATTTTCCGGTTAACCTGCAGGATAGCGCTCAGTTTGGGAGGGTTAAGCGGAGATTTTCCGATTAAGTAAAGAAAAACTACCCATTTTTACGTTTTTTAAGTAAATAGCCGGAATCTTTCCGTCTATTTGACTTATATTTAATGCTATTTCCTATTTAAGAGAAATTTCTCCGCCTATTTATCAAACTCACTCTAGCAGCAAATGAACCTGTACAATTTACGGTGGATTCGAGAAAAAAAGGCATAGAGATATTTGCATTTTTAACTGTGATGTTTTGCTGTAGCTAGACAATAACCCCTGTTCCTAATCATCCGGAACAGGGGTTCATAATTGAATTAAACAAAATTTCTTGTATCTTGATTGCGACTAAACTTATAAATGGCGATTAAGAAAAAGGCGGCAGCGAAAGCAAGTAAAATCATAATGTTTAGGTACAAACTGCCAAGGGTATTACCGTTTTGTAATTTCGTTAATGTATCCAATGTCCATCGCTGCGGCAGGAAATTAGCCACCTTTTGAATGGAAGAGGGCATTACCTCAACCGGCCAAAAACAGCCCGATAACATAACAGTTGGCATGACGATTAAATTTTGTAATGCACCTGCAGCACTTCGATTGTTAGCAAAGGAAGTCGTCAGTAACGAAATTCCAATAGCAATTAAAGCAAAGAGGAACATGACAGCCAATGCTTCCCAAAAAGGAATATTTAGATCGATGTGAAATATTGTCGTCATGACGGTTAACGTGATAAGGACCTGAACAATCATTACAATCATATTTACAATCATATTGGAAAGTATATATGTTCTCGCATTGATCGGTGTTGAAAGCAATCGAAAATACGTACGATTTTCTTTTTCAGAAAGAATGATCTCCGACATATTTCCAGCTGACAAAAGCATAATCATGATTAAAAATCCGATGGTTTGATGGGTCATCTCATTATTTTTTGATGTGTCAGCTAATGATTTTGTTATTAGTTTGTAATTTGTTTTTTGAAAGTTTTTGTACATAGAATCAAAGGTTTGTTGGTTTCCGTTAGCGACCTTACCGAAAGTAGAAATATTATCGATATATTGATATAAATAGGATTTTATAAACCCAGTAATTTCTGCACCTTTAATAGATGTCAGCTGAATATGATTTGGCTCACCATGTAACACACTTTCCGAATAGCCCTGGTCAAAAGTAATTACGGTATCGAGTGACCCTGATGTTATCTTTTCCTGTACATTGGATTCTTCAATCTTTGTAATTTTCACATTGTCTAGGTCTTCCAGAAATTTTATTGTATCGGCTGTGATTTGACTCTTGTCATGATTTACTACACCAACATGAAGGCTCATCTTTTGATCACTGCCATAAGCAATTAAAGAAATGAAGATTCCGATAAGTGGCATTAATAGATACATAATAATATTTTTCTTTTGTTTAAATGTCATGCTTAATGTGTTTTGAACTAACCAAATAATATCCTTCATTATAATCCCTCCCGTCTTCGCATTGAAATTACTGATATGAGTAGGAATAAAATGGCGATTCCGATATTTAAGCTGATGGCTGGAATCGCAGCCGATAGATCATTTGCATAAATAATTTTCGTTACCGCTCGATTAATCCATGTAAGCGGGGAAAGTTCCGTAATAAATTTGAAAAATCCTTCTGGGTTTTCAATTTTAAAATAAGCGCCTCCGAAAAATGATGCTAATTGGATTACTAACATAAGGATCACTCTTGTTGACGCGGTTGACTTTGTCACATAACTAAGTCCGAGTCCAAGACTGACAGCAAAGATTACTTCAGTTAATAAAACTAGAAATAGGATGCCATAATGATCGCCCCAATTCGCATTAAAGAGAATTTTGCTAAAAAGCACGACTATGAGAATACAAACTATATTTAAGACGATACTTCCTGCAACCTTCCCAATGAAAATTTCACTTTTTCGAACGGGTGAAACAATTAATCGATCGCCTGTTTTTCGCGCCCTTTCACCCGAAATAAGGGAACTTGCAGACATTGCCCCATATAAAGCAATCATTGTTGTCATGACAATCGCGTAATAATCCATTGAGCCTGGTGCTTTTTTCGGTAAAAGAGAAGCATTTTTAATGTAGTCATGGTGCTTCTCTGTTGAAAAAACTGTTCCCATTTGATCAGGAGCAATTTTTACAACCTCCTGGGCAACATTATATTTATCGACAAAAGAAGTAAGCATACCTTGCAAAATACTGCCTTCTATACTATTTCGTTCATTAAGATACAGCTGGATACCCTTTTGATTTACCTCAAGGTAACCATCATATTTGTTTTGTTTTACAGCCTTTTTTCCGGATTCATTTTCCGACGCTTTTTTAAAATGAATCCCCGATTGTTTTGCTTCATCAACAAAACGAGTGAAATACTGAGATAATTCTCCGTTTGCTTGATCTTTATATAAAACATTCATATCGTCTATTTGGATACTTGTTGAAAATGTATTCGACAATGCAGTACCGAGTATAAGCATAAGCACAATCGGGAAAGCGAGCAAAAATACTAACGTACGAATATCGCGGAAATCACTTCTAATTTCCTTCCATGCAATATTGATGATATTCAACGAAATGACCTCCTCTTTAGTCCCTTAAATTTCTACCTGTTAATGTTAAAAATACCGTTTCTAAATTTGGTGCTTTTTCTTGTAAGGAGCGAATTTCGATATGATTGGTGATAAAATGCTCGATAATTTTGTTTAAGTTATTCACACCCGTATCGGAATTGATTTTAATAAGATTTTCATCGAGTTGAACAGCCTCGACACCATTAATTTCTTTAATTCGATCAAGCGATATATTTTCGGTCGATTTCACTTCAATCCAAATATCTTTCGTATTCGTAATAATTGATTTCAATTGTTCTTTCGTTCCTTCAGCAATAATTTTTCCATGGTCAATGATGGCGATGCGTGAGCAAATTTCCTCTACTTCTTCCATATAGTGACTTGTGTAAATGATGGTACAGCCCATTTCATTTAACTTCCGAACCGAGGTCAAAATATAATTACGGGAGTGAGGGTCAATCCCAACTGTTGGTTCATCCATAATGATCAATTTGGGACGATGGGCGATGGCACAAGCAATATTTAAACGGCGTTTCATACCGCCGGAAAAATTTTTCGGATAGCTTTTATGCTTATCTTGTAAGCCGACAAATTCAAGTGCTTCCTCCACTCGGTCCTTTAATTCCTCCCCACGCAAGCCGTATAGGCCAGCAAAGAATTTCACATTCTCATATGCGGTTAAATCTTCATAAATCGCTAAATCTTGAGGAACCATGCCGATATTCATTTTTGCATATCGACTGTTTTTCACGATGTTTTTTCCGAGAATACTAATTGTTCCATCATTACTCCGAAGTAGACCTGCAATCATATTAATGGTTGTGCTTTTTCCGGCCCCGTTCGCACCGAGAAATCCAAATATTTCACCTTCTGCAATGGAGAGGGACATATTATCCACAGCGATAAAATCGCTGAATTTTCTCGTTAAGTTTTTTATTTCTAACACGTTCATCTTCTCACCCCTAATGTTTTGTATATTGTTAGTATAAAAAAAAGAATGAAGCGATATAAGTGGAATCGTTCATTCTTTTCACATGAAGATATTCATATTTTTTATATGAGATTTTCATTATTGGATAGGCAGCAAAGTCGTAACGGAGAAACCGTGGGTGCTGTCAACGATAATTTTCCCATTGATGGAGGCTGTTCGTTCTTCCATCCCAATAATGCCAAGACCTTTTTTTATTTTATCTGCCCCTTTACCGTTATCCTTCACTTCAACCCTTATTAATTTGTTGAGAACTTTAATATCCACGGATACTTGAGAGGCGTCCGAATATTTCATCGTATTTGTTAAAGCCTCCGTCACATTCTCATGAATAACTTTCCATTGGATAGGGGAAATCGTATCCAAATTCCCATTGTGAGTGAGGGTAGTGTTTAAGTCATGTTTTGTTGAAAATTCATCTATAAAAAGTCTCATTCGATGGATTCCAACTTGTTCGGTAGGGGGCTTCATATTTTTTAACGTCATTCGGATATTTTCAATGCCTTCTTTTGAAATATTAATTGCATTTTGAAGCAATTCCGCAGCCTTTTCTTTATCAAGTTCTATTAACCGTTTGGCTGCTTCCATTTGGATTAATGCTCCTGTCATCGAATGGCCGATTTTATCATGTATTTCTTGAGAAATTCGATTTCTTTCTTCTAATTTAACGGTGTATTCCGATTGTCGTATGTATTCTTTATTTTCATTCAAATGCTTGGTCAGCTTTTGAATATTTTTTCTCATCTGATCCATTTGGGATTCGTTTTTGTTCATTAGAAAGAAATGTCTAGTAGCGATGATGTAGATGATGAAGCTTGATATAGCAACTAATCCATAAATTGTTTGCGTATCAATCTGTATGTATAATAATGGAATAAATGTTAGCGCTAATAAAATGATTTTACTATTGGTAAAACGAGCAACCAATTCAATAACTGACAAAGGTAATAAGATAATAAAGAATGCATAGACAAAATGGTAGGAACAAATCGTTAAAATAATCGACAGGCAAATCAGCGACTTTTTGATAATGTCACGTTTAAAAATATATAAAGTAATATTGATGCAAAAATAAATAAGGGAGGCAAAAACAACCCATGAAATGTTCTCTGAATCGGCTCGTATGCAATTAACAGCTATAAAGGTAATTAAAGCAACCTTATTGAGGATGATCCAAAATTCCATATTAATCTACTTTTCCCGTAATAAAATAAATGGCGATCTGAGTCCGATGTTCAAGGCCGGTTTTCCCCAATATTGAGGTGATATAGTTGGCAACCGTTCCTTCAGAAATAAATAATTGCTTTGAGATTTCTTTATTCGAATAACCTTTTGCAATTAAAGACATAATATCCTGTTCTCTTTCCGTAAATAACTTTGCATCAATTTTAGCCGCAGTTTCCTTTTTTTCCATTAAGTTAGATTTTATTTTTTCTAAAACGACATCCTGCATAATGCTATTTCCATTAAACACTGTTTTGATCGCATCGCGAATTCGTTCCGGATTGTTATTTTTTAATAAATAGCCTTTTGCTCCATTTTTCACAGCATCCAATATGTATTCATCGTCGTCAAACGTCGTCAAAATGATTGGTTTCGTCGTCGTCTGTTCAGACAGAATCTTTGTGGCCTCGACTCCGTTCATATTTGGCATTCGCACATCTAACAATGCGATATCCACTTTATGCTTTTTACAGTAATCGACCGCTTCTTGACCATCATTGACAGTGTCAAGAACCTCAAATTCTTCGTACGTATTTAAAATGATTTTTAAACCCTCACGGATAAATGAATTATCATCTGCAATAATCACTTTTATTTTAGTCAAATGAGTGTCACTTCCTTCAATATGAAAAATTAAGCACGGAAAACATTTTGCATAGCCTTATTATATGCATATTTGATGATGAAAAAATACTGGGGAATGAAAAAATGTACTAACTATACAAAGGGTTCATTTCTTTAAGTATGTTTTTAGGTGTTTTTAACTGACCGTTCCTTTTCGCTCCAGGCACTTGCTTTCCGCGGGGAGGAAGTCGAGCCTGTCTAGTTCCGGCGGCTATCGACGTACGAACTTCCGGTCACCTCCCTACGATAAGTCATCATCGATTCACCCTTTGGGTTCATCGTGATTCCTTTATCTCAGTCGCTGCCCTCCAGTTCGTACGTCGATAAGCAAGCCGCCTCTACTTTTCTAACTCCTCGGCGCCCCGCGCCTGTGGGGTCTCGACTTTTCCTCTATATCCCGCAGGAGTCAAGAGCCTTCCGCTACAATCCACTCCGTGTTTCCAACTATATTTTATAAAAGATCCTCACAAAAAAAAGAAGCGTCATTAAAAACGCTTCCTTTCGTCAACTTAGTAGTAATAAGAAGCACCGACAATGATTAAAAGGATGAACAAGACAACAATTAAAACAAATGTTGATCCGCCGCCGTAGCCACCGCCAGCATAGCCGTAACCGCCACCGCCACTCATGCAACCGCCGTAACCCATTATAACACCCCCCTTTACAAGGATAATTTACTTTATGTAAGGAGGGGGTTTTTTGAAATGGACAACAGTTTAGAGGCTGAAATTTAGGGAAATTTGGCGAATGCACAGGTTTTTAAGAAGTTTTTTACCATGGGCTGTTTCGCATGAAAAAGTTTGTAAAAAATGCCTTATTGCTTTTGCAGATAAACAGTTAACTGTGTTAAATCTAGCGTTAATTTTTGATATTCATATAAATTAGGAAAGATGGCCGCACTACCTGTATTCAAAAGATCGGAAATGGTTTCTTTATAGTTTGGTACTTGCAATGTTTCTTCATTATCCATAAAAACGACCTGAACCATAGAATCCTCCTAGAATAACTGTTATTACTCTAATTTTACTAAAATATTGAATAGTTTTCCAGATGAAATCATCGCGCACTGTATGTCGGATGGAGGTATTTCCTTGGAAATAAAAAAAGAATAAAATTGATTTTTGTCGAAATTGCAAAAAAATAGGAAGTTTTTCATCCTTTGTTTCAGATAGAATAATAGTATAATAGAATGGAATATTAATTAGGGGTGTGGATAATTGAAATTGTATCGATTATGTATAGTTATGATAATCTTAGCTGTCTTTGGATTCGGTCAAACAAATGTATTTGCTGCAAGTAAAACAGATACACTTGTCAACTCCGCAGTGAAATTGGGAAAAGTTCTAGCTGATATGACAACAGTTGGGAAAAAGGCTACAGGGAAAAATATCCCGACCAAGGAGTACAAAGCAGCGATAACAAAATATAAAAGTGCTAAATCAGCGGTAAATAAACAGTCGGGGAAACAGAAAAAAACAAATCTTTCAAAACTAAAAACTGTAAATACGCAAATATCCCGTGGGAAAAAATATATCGATGCTGTATATGATAAAAAAACGCGTGATACCGTAAAAAAACTGTATAAAACACCTGCAGAAAAGATGAAAAAGGATCTGAACTACCCAGTTACCGTAAAGAAAGCAATCGATGAAACAAGTAAGCTAATGAAAACGAGCACGTCATCCAATAAACTGACCGCACCATACTATAAAATTTTAGTATATATTGACTCGATTTCTCAGCAGAAAATGAAACAACAACTGTTAAAGGAAGTAAAGAAAATAAATTCAACCATTCCGAGTAAATTGAACACAGGAAAATTTTCTGAATATGTAAGTATGGAAATGAATTTCGAGCGGCTCGATTCGTATATTTCCAAAGGAAAGTCAAATGCGAATGTTCCTGGAATCTACAATCAATTAAAGAAAAGCATATCATCAGTCAGTTCTAAAACAGATAGGGCACGTTTACAAAAAAGATTCACAGGCATTATGAATCAACTAAAGGTAAGCGTGAAAGAGTTAAAAGGAATGTTAACAAAGTCGGCGGTTGCAAAAGGAATTCCACCGGAAGTAGTGAAATCCATTGCCGTTACAGAAAACGGGAGTCTTACACAATTTCTATCAAATGGCGAAGTGTTCAAAAGCCATGATAATGGATATGGAATCATGCAAGTGACACCTATGTCAGATTCCGATAAAAGCTATGATTGGAATCGAGTGAAGTATGATTTATCTTACAATATTCAAGCAGGAGTAGAAATTTTAGCGAAAAAGTGGAACTATGCTTTTTTATCTTCTCCACTTATGCCGAAAATTAATAACGGCGAAAAGAACCTTTTAGAAAATTGGTATTTTGCCATAATGGCCTATAACGGATTATCAACAAAAAACGATCCAAATAAAGTGACCAAACCTTATCAGTTAAAGGTATATGAAAACCTGAAAAATCGGACATTAATGAGCCCAGAAATTATTAAAAAACAGGATGTTATTTTTACAGGCAATCCAGCCAAATTGAAAACGACCGCGATTAAGACAAAACTAAAGACAAAAAGCACACAATTTTATAAAAAGAATAATCGTGTAACAATCTCATCCAGTGCAAACTTTCGAACAAAACCAACAACAAACAGTACTCGTAAAACTTTTCCGAAAGGTACGAAGGTAACGATTCTTAGTGGGGCAATTGAAGATGACAGCTCAGCGAATCTTTTTGTGTGGTACAAAGTAAGCGTCTCCGGAGTAAAAGGCACTTGGTATGTGGCATCATCGAATTTAAAATGAGGAACATTTAGGTCAGGCACATTCATGCCTGGCTTTTTTAAAAGGTAAGAAAGTATAAATTTTATAGAGTTAATATTCCTAATAAATAACTTCTTTGTCTAGCTCCAGCGCCTATCGACTAGAAAACTTCAGGACTTTTCCCTACGATAAGTCAACATCGATTCGCCTTACAGGCTTATCGTGTTTCCTTTATCTCAGTCAAAGTCCCTCCAGTTTTTACGTCGATGAGCAAGGCGCTTCCGCTTTTCTTATTTTGTTTAAGAACATCGATATTCAAGGCGCTTTGCGCTTTTGTTACTTAAAACGAATGATTTTACGAAAAATTGCACAACATATAAATCCACGAAATTCCTTTTGAAGGGATTGAATATGCCCGATGTGCAAGAAACTCATATCATTCTTTTTCATATATATGATCGTATGTTCCTCTTTTCCGGTTTATGGATATGAAGTGGAACCATTATCCGGAATCGTTGATTTGCGAATAATGGAAACAACAGATTTACATGGAAACATTGTTGATTACGACTATATAAAACATAAGAAAACAGTTGAATATGGCTTAGCACGAACCGCCACCCTAATCAAACAAGCGAGAAAGGAAGTTTCTAATTCACTTCTCTTTGATGATGGGGATTTACTGCAGGGAAATCTTTTAGCAGACTATATCGCTTATATTGACCGGTTCGAGACGGAACCGATCCATCCGATGATTAAGGTGATGAATTATCTAAATTATGATGCGGCTGCATTAGGAAATCACGATTTTCATTATGGGCTGGACTTTTTACATCGAACAATTAAAGATGCAAAATTCCCTTTTATAAATGCCAATATGTATGTGAATGATCACAAACCGTTTAATTTCAATGAAATTAATATGTTTAAACCGTATACTATTATTAACAAAAAGGTTAAGGATCGAAACGGTAAGATGCACACGATTAAGGTAGGGGTTATTGGCTTTGTCACACCATGTGTCATGAAATGGGAGAAAAAATCGATAGCAGGTAGAGCAAAAGTAATGGATATTGTAAAATCAGCAGAAGCATTTGTTTCAAGAATGAAGAATGAGGGAGCAGACATTGTTGTTGCCCTTGTGCATTCAGGATTTGATGAAACAGCCAAAGCCTATGAAAAATCTGAAAATGCAGTATCCCCATTAAGCCTTGTTCCTGGAATTGATGTTATTTTATTTGGGCACCAACACAAAGTTTTTCCCGACAAATCCAAGCTGAAAGGAATTTCAGGAGTGGATTCAAGTATGGGGACGATTAACGGGGTTCCCGCAGTCGAAG